>NZ_JBLZQD010000002.1:320200-428976 GCF_049199305.1 Stenotrophomonas sp. PD6
CCCCGGTGTGGGGGCACCGCCCCCGCCCCCCGCCCCCCCGCCCCCCGCCCCTTGCCCGGCCCCCGGCCCCAAAACCGGGGCCGGGGGGCCCGCGCCCCCGCCCCGGGGCGGGGGCGCAGGACACCGCGGCCAGCGGGTCGCTGCCGAAGGTGGTCCTCAAGGAACTCGACGGGCACCTGAAGCAGCGCCTGCGCACGCAGCGCAAGCTGGACGCCGCGCGCGGTTCGCTGGACCAGCTCGATGCCCTGCAGCGCTCCGCCGGCACGCTCGACTTGGCCGCCGTCCGCGGCGGCCTGTTCGATGACGAGGAGTTGGGCGTGTACGCGTTGTTCGCGGCCGAGCGCGCCGTGCATCACTACGAGGCAAAGCAGCGCGACCTGCTGGGCGCGCACGTCCAGCGCATGGCCCAGTTGGCCAGGCGCACCGGCTAGGGCCTTACACCCAGTCGCGTGGCACCAGGTAATCGCCCAGCCGCGCTTCGGCGCTGCCGGGCTCGGGCTGGAAGCCATACTCCCAGCGCACGCGCGGGGGCAGGCTCATCAGGATGCTCTCGCTGCGCCCGCCGCTCTGCAGGCCGAACAGGGTGCCGCGGTCGTAGACCAGGTTGAACTCCACGTAGCGGCCCCGGCGGTACAGCTGGAACTCGCGCTCGCGCTCGCCGTAGGGGGTGTCCTTGCGGCGTTCCACGATCGGCAGGTAGGCGTCCAGGAAACCATCGCCGACCGCGCGCAGGTAGGCGAAGTCGCGTTCGAAGTCGCCATGCAGGTCGTCGAAGAACAGCCCGCCCACGCCGCGCGTTTCATTGCGGTGGCGCAGGAAGAAGTATTCATCGCACCAGCGCTTGTGCGCGGCATGGCGTTCGGCGCCGAACGGCGCGCACAGGTCGTGGGCGGTCTGGTGCCAGTGCCGCACGTCCTCGTCGAACGGATAGAACGGGGTCAGGTCGAAGCCGCCGCCGAACCAGGACGCCACCTGCTGGCCGTCGCGCTCGGCGCTGAAGTAGCGGACGTTGGCATGGGTGGTCGGCAGGTAGGGGTTGAGCGGGTGGAACACCAGCGAGACGCCGGTGGCGCGCCACGAGGCCCCGGCCAGCTCCGGTCGGTTGGCCGATGCCGATGGCGGCAGGCGGGTGCCGGAGACGTCGGAGAAGCCGATGCCGGCCTGCTCGAACACCGCGCCGTCGCGCAGGATGCGGGTGCGGCCACCGCCGCCTTCGGCACGCTGCCACAGGTCTTCGGCGAAGCGGGCCTGGCCGTCGGCGGCTTCGATGGCCGCGCAGATGCGGTCCTGCAGGTCGGTCAGGTAGGCGCGGACACGGTCGAAATCGTTCATGGGGCTACTTTAGCAGCGGGGCAGAGCCCCGCTCTACGGCAGCGGGGCCAGAGCCCCGCTCTACGGCAGCGGGGCAGAGCCCCGCTCTACGGCGCCTTGACGAACAGGCGGCGTACATCCGGGCGCAACAGGCGCAGCGCCAGCCAGGCGTGCAGGCCGGCGAAGGCAATCGAGGTCACGAGCATCATGCTGGTGTAGATCACGCGCTGTGACTGCAACTCGCTGCGCAGCCGCATTGCGTTCGCCATTCCCTCGGTGGGCAGGTGCACGCCGAGGTGGCGGTACACGTCGTCCACCACCCATACACCGGCAAAATTGAGCGCGGCGGTGCCGATCAGCAGCACGATGAAGGTCCAGAGCGCCCAGCGATGGCGGCGCAACAGGCCCCAGGCGGCCACGGCACCGGCTACACAGATGGCCAGCATGGCCACGTTCACGGCCACCGCATGGCGGCCGAACCAGCGCAGCGAACCCGGCATCCACGCCAGGTCGGCGTCGCGCAGCAGGTCCTGCAGCCAGGCCGAGCCGGACACCACCACGGCCAGTACCACGAAGCCCGCCCAGCACACCGCGGCGACGATGCAGATCACCAGCACGGACTTGGCCATCGGGACGAAAAAGCCCGGCGTGCCGTCGCCCTTGGGGCGCGCGGCAGCGTTGGGAAGCAGGGGGGGCGTAGTCGACGACATCCGGTGTCCTGGTGGGAAGGGGGAACGTGAGGCCCTCAGCCCGTCGCAAACGCGCGGGCCGCCGCCGGGAGGATATGGTCTTCGCTCAACGGTGCCAAGCGACGCCCGTGTGGCGGATCTACCGGCACCCAGGCCAGTTCGGCAATCTCGGCGCGGGCCTCGGGTGCGCCCTGCACCTGCACCCACCACGCCTGCGCATGCACGCGGCGGCCGGTTTCATGCACCGCCCAGTCGCTGAACGCGCCAAGCGGAACGGCGCTGGAGGGATCCAGCGCCACGCCCAGTTCTTCGTCCAGCTCACGGGCCAGCGCGGCCAGCGGTGCCTCGCCGGCCTCGGGCTTGCCGCCCGGCTGGATGAACACCGCCGAGCCGTGCTTGCGCACCACCAGCACGCGCCGCGCGGCATCGGCGATGACCGCGGCGACGATACGGATCGGCGCCGCGTCCTGGCTCACTTCAGGTTTTCGTTGAACAGCTTGAGGATGCGCTTGTACTGGTCCAGCCAGGAGTCGGCACGCACGTAGCCGTGGCGCTCCAGCGGGTAGGGCGCGATGCTCCAGTTGTCCTTGTGCAGCTCGATCAGCTTCTGGGTGAGGTTGACCGAGTCCTGGAAGAACACGTTGTCGTCCATCATCCCGTGCGCGATCAGCAGGTGATCCTGCAGGCCCTCGGCGTACTCGATCGGCGAGGAGACGCGGTAGGCCTCCGGGTCGATGTCCGGGGTGTTGAGGATGTTGGCGGTGTAGCCGTGGTTGTACTGGTGCCAGTCCACCACCGGGCGCAGCGCGGCGCCGGCCTTGAAGGTGCCCGGCGAGCGGAACAGCGCCATGAAGGTCATGAAGCCGCCGTAGGAACCGCCGTAGATGCCGGCGTTGTCACGGTCGCCCTGCTGGGTGGTCACCAGCCAGTCCAGGCCGTCCTTGTAGTCTTCCAGTTCCGGGTGGCCCATGTTGCGGTAGATCGCGGTGCGCCAGTCGCGGCCGTAGCCCTCGCTGCCGCGGTAGTCCATGTCCAGCACCACGTAGCCCTGCTGCACCAGCAGGTTGTGGAACATCTGCTCGCGGAAGTAGGCCGGATAGCGCTGGTGCACGTTCTGCAGGTAGCCGGCGCCGTGCACGAACATGGCGATCGGGTACTTCTTGCCCGGTTCCATGTTCTCCGGACCGTAGTACTTGGCCCAGACCACGCCCGCGCCGTGCTTGGACGGCACCTGCACCAGCTTCGGCTGGACCCACTCGCGTGCCTTGAAGGCGGCGCTGCGGGTGTCGGTCAGCACCTTGGCCTGGCCGCCGGCGGTGGGCACCACCGCCAGCTGTGCCGGCAGGTAGGCGCCGGAGTAGCGCACCAGCAGCTGCTGGCCGTCCGGCGACAGCGAGAAGTCTTCCACGCCGTTGAGCGAGGTCAGCTCACGCACCTGCCGCGAGGCGGTGTCGACGGCGCACACTTCGTAATCGCCCGGCGACTGCTGGTTGCACAGCACGTAGAAGCCGCGGCCGTCGGCGCTGGGCACCGGCATCGAGGTTTCCCACTTGCCGCCGGTCAGCGCCTGCGGCTTGGCCGTGCCCTGCTGGGTGTACAGGTGCGAATAGCCGGATTCCTCCGACAGCAGCCACAGCGTGCGGTTGTCGTTGGACCAGCCGAAATCGTTGAAGCCCCAGTTGATCCAGGCCGCGTCGGTCAGGCGGTGGCGGTTCTGCAGCTTCGCCTCGGACGGGCTGACGCTGGCAATCCAGCGGTCCTTGTTGTCGTTGGCGCGCAGCATGATCGCGGCCTGCTGGCCGTCGCTGCTCCAGCGCACGCCGGGCGCGCCGGGGCCGCCGAGCACCTGCACCGGGCGGTTGCCCTTCAGCGCGTCCTTGCCGGCGGCCTTGCGCAGCGCGGCCAGCGGGTCGCTGCCGATGCCGGGCAGGCCATCCAGCGACAGCGGCTTGACCGTGCCGGTGACGGCGTCGACCAGCCACAGCGCGTTCGGCTCCGGATCGTTGCGGCCGACGCGGGTACGGGTGTCTTCAAATTCCTCGTAACCGGACTCGGTCACGTACTTGGGCATCTTGCCGCCGCGGCCTTCATCGAAGCCCTTCGGCTTGGTGACCACGATCAGGCTGCGGGTGTCGGGCGACAGCGCGCTGTCGACGATCTCGACGTCGGCACCCAGGTATACCGGGCCCGGGGCGCGGCTGCTGTCGGCGCGGCGCCAGCTGGCTTCCTGCTCCTTGAGCGCATCGCGCTGGGCGCGGTCGTTGCGCAGGGTGGCCAGGGTGCGCAGCTGCTGGTCGCGCAGCACGTCGGCCTTGGGCGCGTCGTCGGGGTTCTTCTCGGCCTTCAGGCTGGCCACCTGCTGGACGCCGGCGGCGGCGGTCCAATGGAACCAGTTCTGGCCGGTGCGCCAGATCACCCCGCCATCGCGGGCGAAGTTGACCGCGCTGGCCTTCTCGGTGCTGCGGGTGAGCTGGGTCAGCGCGCCGCTGCGCAGGTCGCGCAGGAACACGTCGCCATTGCGCACGAAGACGCTGCGCTGGCGGGCGCTGTCGTACACCGGGGCGTCCACGTCCAGGCTGCCGCGCTGGTCATCGGCGACCTGGCTGGCCACGCCACCGTTGACCGGCTGGCGGAAGGTGTCGCGCACCGGGCTGCCCGTGCGCTTGAGCTGGTACTCGACCTGCTGGCTGTTCCACGACCACCACGCGCTTTCGACCGGCGGACCGATCCAGTCCGGGTCGGCCATGGCCTGTTCGATGGTGATCGGCGTCGGTGCCGCGTGGGCCGTTCCGCCGAGGGCGGCGAGCAGCAGCAGGGACAAGGGCAGCGTTCTGGGCATTGCGGGCGGCACCGTAGAGGAAAACCCGGCAAGCGTAGCAGCCGCAAGCCCGGCGGGAGGGGGCCACAGGTCATGGGGTGCGACCGATTGATGCAGCGCGTCACCCGGTCGCATGTGCCTTTCACGGAATCAGGCCCAGACTGGTACGCATTCCAGAATGTGCGGAGGCGTCGCTTGGACGCGTTGTTGTTGTCGCGGATCCAGTTCGGGTTCGTCATCAGTTTCCATGTGCTGTTCCCGGCCTTCACCATCGGTACCGCCAGCTGGCTGGCATTCGTGGAGGGCCAGTGGCTGCGCACCCGCAAGCCGATCTGGCGCGAGCTGTACTTCTTCTGGCAGAAGATCTTCGCGGTGTCGTTCGGCATGGGCGTGGTCAGCGGCATCGTCATGGCCTTCCAGTTCGGCACCAACTGGCCGCGCCTGAGCCAGGTGGCCGGCAGCGTGATCGGCCCGCTGCTGACCTATGAAGTGCTCACCGCGTTCTTCCTGGAGGCCAGCTTCCTGGGCGTGATGATGTTCGGCTGGGGCAAGGTCTCCCCGCGCCTGCATTTCTTCTCCACCTGCATGGTGGCGCTGGGCACGCTGGTGTCCACGTTCTGGATCCTGTCGTCCAACAGCTGGCTGCAAACCCCGGCCGGCCACGCCATCATCGACGGCATCGTGGTGCCGCAGGACTGGTGGCAGGTGGTGTTCAACCCCTCCTTCCCGTACCGGCTGGCGCATATGGCGCTGGGTTCGTTCATCACCACCTGTTTCGTCATCGGTGGCGTCGGCGCGTGGTACCTGCGCAAGGGCACCCACGTGGAGGCCGGGCGCACCATGCTGCTGGCGGCGGTGGCCTTCGCCGCGCTCACGGTGCCGGTGCAGATCTTCGTGGGCGACATGCACGGCCTGAACACCCTCAAGCACCAGCCGATGAAGATCGCCGCGGTGGAGGCGCACTGGCATGCCGAAGGCGAGGGCGAAGGCGTGCCGCTGGTGGTGTTCGCCGTGCCCAACGAGACCGCCGAGCGCAACGACTTCGAGGTCGCCATTCCACGCCTGGGCAGCCTGATTCTGACCCACTCGCTGGACGGCACGTTCGACCCGCTGACCTCGGTGCCCGCCAGCGAGCGGCCGCCGGTGGTGCCGGTGTTCTTCGCGTTCCGGATCATGGTCGGGCTGGGCACGCTGATGCTGCTGTTGGCCTGGGTGTCGGCGTTCCAGTGGTGGCGCGGCCGGCTGCTGCAGTCGCGCTGGCTGGTGCGCGGCTGGAACTGGATGCTGCCCAGCGGCTTCATCGCGCTGGTATCGGGCTGGTTCGTCACCGAAATGGGTCGGCAGCCGTGGGTGGTGTACGGCGTGCTGCGCACCGCCGACGCGGTGGGCCCGCAGAGCGCATGGATGACCGCGCTGTCGCTGGGCGTGTACATCGTCGGCTATGCGTTCGTGTTCGGCTGGGGCATCTGGTACCTGGTCAAGATCATCCGCACCGGGCCGAAGCCGCACGACCAGCAGCCGCCCATCGAGGACGGCAGCCACACCCCGGCGCGGCCGCTGTCCGGTGCCGACGAACCGCTGGAGGAGCGCTGACATGGAGATGATGACCTGGCTGCCGGTGGCGTGGTTCGCGGTGATCGGCTTTGGCGTGCTGATGTACGTGGTGCTGGACGGCTTCGTGCTGGGCATCGGCATCCTGGCGCCGATGGCCGAGGATGAGGAACAGCTCGATGTGATGATGAATACCGCCGCGCCGATCTGGGACGGCAACGAGACCTGGCTGGTGCTGGGCGGCGCGGGCCTGATGGCCGCCTTCCCCAAGGCCTACGCGGCGCTGCTGTCGGCGCTGTATCTGCCGGTGCTGCTGCTGGTGGTGGCGCTGGTGTTCCGAGGGGTGGCGTTCGAGTTCCGCTTCAAGGCGCACCGTTCGCGCCGGCTGTGGAGCGTGGCGTTCGGGCTGGGCTCGCTGCTGGCTGCGTTCGCGCAGGGCGTGATCCTGGGTGCGCTGGTGCAGGGCCTGCAGGTGGTGGACGGGCAGTACGTGGGCGGCGCCTTCAGCTGGTTCAGCCCGTTCTCGATGTTGACCGGGGCGGCGGTGGTGTTCGGCTATGCGCTGCTGGGCAGCACCTGGCTGATCCTGAAGACCGAAGGCCGTGAGCAGGCGTTCGCCCGCACGCTGACCCGGCCACTGGTGGTGGCGGTGATCGTGTTCATGGGCCTGGTGAGTGCCTGGCTGCCGTTCCTGGATTCGCGGCTGATGGCGCGCTGGTTCAGCGATGGCAACTTCTGGTGGCTGTCGCCGGTGCCGCTGCTGACCCTGGGCGTGGCCGTTGCGTTGTGGCGCAGCGCGATGCACCCGCGCCGCGACCTGCCGCCGTTCCTGTTGACGCTGGCGCTGTTCGTGCTGGGCTTCATCGGCCTGGTGCTGGGCATGTGGCCGTACCTGCTGCCGCCGAGCATGACGCTGTGGCAGGCCGCCGCGCCGGCCTCGTCGATGGGCTTCAGCCTGGTGGGCCTGGTGGTGCTGCTGCCGGTGATCCTGGGCTACACGGCGTGGTCGTACCGGGTGTTCCGCGGCAAGGTTCGCGCCGACGCCGGATACCATTGAGGCGATTGCCTCAATGGTCCACGCATTCTTCCTTAACCCCGCGCCGTCGGCGCGCCCCCTTCAACAAGAAGGGGGCTTCACATCGGACACGTTACGGTAGCGCCGACTGTTGGTCGGCCTTCGAGGTGCGCGGAAGCCGGCCAACGCGGATACATGGCGTCAGCCGTGCAGGCCTTCGATCTCCACCAGCAGCTCCGCGCGGCAGACTTCGGCGTGCAGCACGACGAAGGCGGGCGCGCCCGACAGTTCGGCCATCCGTGCGGCAATCGCCGGCATGTCTTCGGCGCGGCGCACGTACACCTTCAATAGCGAGGCGGCGCCCAGCTGCGCCGGCAGCGCGGGCCGCTGCACGCGCGCGGCATCCACCAGGCTCTGCAGGTTGACCAGGGTCTCATCCAGCTGCTCCAGCAACGCCCCGGTGTGCTGCGAGACATGCCCCACGATGGCGGCGGTGCCCGATTGCAGCAGCGGCAGGCCGGTGGCCGCCGGCGGCAGCAGGGCGCGCGAAAAACTCGGCGACTGCGGGCCGTACTGGCGGGGGTAGCGGAACGCGCTGACCTGGCGCGGGTTCTCCAGCGGCAGGCCGGGCTCGCGCGCGGCCAGCCAGTACACCTGCAGGCGGCGCACGCCATCGAAACGGCCAATGCAGGTCGCCGCCGGCAACGCGGCCTCGTCCAGCGCGCGCAACCCACGCACCCGGCCCACGCAGAAACGCCGGTAGCGTTCCTGGTCGCCGTCGCCCTCGGTCACCGCGTCCAGGTAGTTCCAGGTGCGCAGCAGGTGCGGGAAGCCGCAGCTCGTCAGAAAACTACTCATTAGAGCGTAGGCATCTGCCGCGGCTGACTCGATATCGCCGTCGACTTCGTCAATCTCGATCGCGCCGAACAGCACCGTGTCGTTGGCGGACCAGCGCACGCCGTCGCTTACGCCATGCTGGACGGGCGAGCTGCCCTGCCAGATTTCGATCTGCGCCGGGCCCTGTTCGGCCAGCGGCACCCGCAGCCAGCGCGGGTCGTCGCATGTTGCGGCATCGGTCGAAAAGCCGAAGACGGCCAGCGTATGCGGATCGGCCAGTGCGGCGTCCCGTTCAGCAGCCGGGGCATAAAACGCACGGAACAGCGCGGGGCCTACCGACGGAGAAATGACCTGCGAGGCCGCTACGCTGCGAATCGTGCTACTCATTTCAGATTGTGAAAGCTGCCAGTGCCGAGGGTGTCATGATAGCGTGCGCTCCTTTCGCGGCGTGCCCAAACGCGCCGAACGATGTCGTAGACAGGTGTGGGTCGGCCGGAATGGGGGCGCCGAGTCGCATTGCCGCCATGGCTCGTGCTTCCAGGTGCCCATCACTACGTTGGCGTGAATGATCGAGTTCTCAGTTGTGGATTGGTCGGCCTGGGCACCGGGACTGACCACGAAGTCGGATTGGCAGGCCTGGGCGCACGCGCCCACCGTGCCCGATGGCCCGGACACCCCGGCGCTGCCGGAGGTGCCGGCCATGCAACGCCGTCGCATCGAACGCCTGGGCCGCATGGCGATCCAGGCGGCCTGCTGGTGCGAGCAGCCGGACGACGCCGGGCAGGTGCCGCTGGTGTTCGCGTCGCGGCACGGTGATGTGGCGCGTTCGATGGAACTGCTCGACACCCTGCGCCAGGACGCCGCCATGTCGCCGACGGCGTTCGGCCTGTCGGTGCACAACGCGGTGGCGGCGCTGTACTCCATCGCCCGCGGCCAGCGCGGCAACTACCTGGCCCTGGCCGGCGGGCGCGGCACGGTCGAGGCGGCCTGCGTGGAGGCCTACGGCCTGCTGGCCGACGGCGCGCCGGAAGTGCGCGTGATCGCCTACGAATCGCCCCTGCCGGAGGTCTACGCCGGTTTCGCCGACGAGCCCGACCCGTACTTCGCGTGGTGCTGGCGGCTGGCGCGCGCCGATCGCCCGGGCACCCGGTTGTCGCTGGGCTGGGGCGCCGGCGACCAGGACAGCCCGCCCGGCACCCTGCCGCACAGCCTGGACGCGCTGCGTTTCCTGCTGTCCGGCGACCCCGCGCTGCAGTTCCAGGCCGATGGCCAGCAGTGGTCCTGGCAGCGCCATGGGTGAGCGCCTGGCCGCCCGCCTCGACCACGCCTGGCGCGTGTTCGGTACCGGCCTCAGTTTTGCCGCCTTCGGGATCGGCGGGCTGCTGCTGGGCGGGCTGCTGTTGCCGCTGCTGTTGCTGGCCCGGCATACCGCGCGCCGCCGCGCCCTCGCGCGCCGCCTGGTCCAATTCAGTTTCGCCAGCCATGTGGCGCTGATGCAGCGCCTGGGCGTGATGACGTACGAGATCCGCGGCCGGGAACGCCTGCAGCGCAACGGTCTGCTGATCCTGGCCAACCACCCGACACTGATTGACGTGGTGCTGCTGATCGCCCAGCTGCCCAACGCCGACTGCGTGGTCAAACAGGCGGTCGCAAGCAACCCGTTCATGCGTGGCCCGGTCCGTGCGGCCGGCTACGTAGCCAATAGCGACGGGGCGGGGCTGATCGACGACTGCATCGCCGCGGTCCGTGCCGGGGGCAATCTGGTGATCTTTCCCGAAGGCACCCGCACCGTGCCGGGCCAGCCGCTGCGGCTGCAGCGGGGCGCCGCCAACATCGCGGTACGGGGCCGGCTGGACATCACCCCGGTCCGGATCACCTGTACCCCGCCTACCCTGACCAAGGGCCAGAAATGGTATCGTGTACCATCACGGCGTTTTCACGTTCAGCTGGAAGTCGGGGAGGATCTCCCGATCGCTCCCTTCCTGACGGGAGCCGACGATACGCCCAGGGGGGATGCCTTGGCGGCCCGGCGCGTGACCGATCACCTTGCCCATTACTTCGACTTCGCTGGAGAACCAAGCCGTGCAGGCACTTGAGCACGAGATCAAGGAATTGATCATTTCATCGCTTTCATTGGAAGACATCGCTCCGGAAGACATTGATGCCGAGGCACCCCTGTTTGTCGAGGGGTTGGGCCTGGACTCGATCGACGCGCTTGAGCTTGGTTTGGCCCTGCAGAAAAAGTACGGTGTCAGCCTGTCCGCGGATTCGGAAGAGACCCGTCGCCATTTTTCCAGCGTGCGTGCCTTGAGCGAGTTTGTCGCCGCACGCCAGCCGTCGTAACGGCGCCAGGATTTGCCATGACCAAGAACGAACTTTTCGATCGCATCGTCAAGATCCTCAAGGACAGCTTTGAGATCGAACCGGTGCGGATCACGCCCCAAGCCCGCCTGTACGACGACCTGGACATCGACAGCATCGATGCCGTGGACCTGATCGTGCAGCTCAAGCCATTGCTGGGCCGCAACCTGCAGCCGGAAGCCTTCAAGTCGGTGCGTACCGTGCAGGACATCGTCGATGTCGTGCATGGGCTGCTGCCCGGGCAAGCGGCCGCCTGACGGCCGCCGCTGAAGATCGACCATGGTCCGGGTGCGTGTCGCGGCGTTTGCAGTGCTGTCGCTGGCCTACCCGCTGGTGGTGTACCTGTCGCTGGGCCGCTTCGAACCGCGCTGGATGGCGCTGCTGCTGTTCGCCCTGGCCGCGCTGCGCGCGCTGACCACCCGCCAACCGGTGTGGTGGGCCGCCGCCCTCGGCGCCGGACTGCTGGCGCTGCTGGCCACCGCGTTCAACCAGGCGCTGCCGCTGAAGCTGTACCCGGCGCTGGTCAATGCGGTGATGCTGGTCATCTTCGCCACCAGCCTGCGTTTCCCGCCCAGCGCGGTGGAGCGGCTGGCGCGCCTGACCGAGCCGGAACTGCCGCCGTTCGCCGTGGTCTATACCCGGCGCGTTACCCAGGTGTGGTGCGGTTTCTTTGTTCTCAACGGGGGCCTGGCCCTGATCACGGCGTTCTGGGCCTCCAACCAGGTCTGGGCGCTCTACAACGGATTGTTGGCGTACGTGATGATGGGTGTCCTGTTTGGCGGTGAATGGCTGGTGCGGCGGCGGGTGAAAGCGGCGCATGCGCATGGCTGAGTGGATCGCGCTGGACCGGCTGGCGCTGGTGCCGCAGCCGGGTCGTCTGGTCGGCATCGATGCCGACGGTCAGGCGGTGTCGCACCCGCAGTTCCGCAACCGGGTGCAGGGCTGGCAGCAGGCCTTCGCCCGCGCCCCCGGCCGCGACTGGGCGCTGTACTTCGACGACACCCTGGACTTCGCCGCGGCCCTGCTCGGGGCATGGCATGCCGGCAAGCGCGTGTTCCTGGGCGGCGACAACCTGCCTGCCACGCTCGACAGCCTGGCCCCGCGCGTGGCCGGCTTCGCCGGGGATGTCCCCAGCCGCTACGCGCCGCTGCAGCCCGACGCCGACCCCGATGCGTCCGCCCCGCTGCGGGCGCTGGACGAAGACGCGCTGGAACTGGTGGTGTTCACCTCCGGCAGCACCGGCGCGCCGACGGCGATCGGCAAATACCTGCGCCAGCTCACCCGTGAGGTCGACGCCCTGCAGGCCGCCTTCGGGGAACAGCTGGAAGGCGCGCAGATCCACGGCACGGTGTCGCATCAGCACATCTACGGCCTGCTGTTCCGCGTGTTGTGGCCGCTGGTGGCGGGGCGCGCGATCCTGCCGCGGCGCTTCTTCCACGAAGACCTGATCAGTGCGTTGGCGCAGCAGGATTCGGTGCTGGTGGCCACCCCGGCGCACCTCAAGCGCCTGCCCGAGCAGCTCGACTGGCCCTCGCTGGGCGGCCGGCTGCGCGCGGTGTTCTCCTCCGGCGGCCCGCTGCCCACCGACGCAGCCGTCCAGGCGCGCGCGTTGCTCGGCGTGGCGCCCACCGAAGTCTTCGGCAGCAGCGAAACCGGCGGCATCGCCTGGCGCCAGTGGAGTGCCGAGCAGCCACAGTGGCACCCGCTGCCCGGCGTGGCATGGCGCATCGACGACGGCTGCCTGTCCGTGTCCTCGCCGCATCTGGCCGAGGCCGGCTGGTGGCAGACCCAGGACCGGGTGGAGGCCGACGCCGGGCGCAGCTTCCGCCTGCTCGGGCGCGCCGACCGCATCGTCAAGATCGAAGAACGCCGGGTGTCGCTGGACGCGCTGGAACAGCAGCTGTGCGCGCACCCGTCGGTACAGGAAGCGCGCGTGCTGGTGCTGCCGGGCGCGCGCGAGCAGCTTGCCGCCGTGGTGGTGCCCCGGGCCGCCGGCGTGGCGCAGTGGGACGACGCCGAGCGCCGTCGCCAGGCCCAGGCGCTGGGCGCACACCTCGCGCAGAGCCATGACGCGGTGACCCGCCCGCGCCGCTGGCGGTTCGTCGACGCGCTGCCCTACAACGCGCAGGGCAAGACCACCGCCGCCGCGTTGGGCGCCCTGTTCCGGCCGCTGCTGCCGGCGGCCGAATGGCAGCAGCGCGACGCCGCCGCGGCCCTGCTGGTGCTGCCGCTCGAGCCGGACCTGGTGGCCTTCGACGGCCACTTCCCACAGGCCAAGATCCTGCCGGGCGTGGTCCAGCTCGACTGGGCGATCCACTACGGCCGCCAGGCATTCACCCTGCCGCCGCGCTTCGAGCGCATGGATGCGTTGAAGTTCCAGCACGTGGCGCGCCCCGGCGACCGCCTGCAGCTCACCCTGGGCTGGGACGCGGCGAAGTCGGTGCTCAGCTTCCGCTACGTGTCCGACCATGGCGTGCACGCCAGCGGCCGCGTGGTGTTCGGCGATGCATAGCAGCAGCGCAACCGCCGGGGTGTTCTCGCCGCTGGTGGTCATTCCGGTCTACGACCACGAGCACGCCATCGGCGCGGTGGTCGCGGGCGTGCTGGCCAGTGGCCTGCCGTGCCTGCTGGTCGACGACGGCTCGCACACGGCGTGCGCGCTGGCGCTGCAGGCGCTCGCGACTGCACACCCGGGCCAGGTCAGCCTGCTGCGCCTGGACGTGAACCAGGGCAAGGGCGGCGCGATGCTGGCCGGATTTGCCGAGGCCGCGCGACGCGGGTACTCGCACGTGCTGCAGATCGATGCCGATGGCCAGCACGATCCCGCCGACATTCCGCACTTCGCGGCGCTGGCCCGCCAGCATCCGGCGGCGGTAATCTGCGGCATTCCCCGTTACGATGAGAGCGTGCCCAAGGCGCGCCTGTATGGTCGTTACGCCACCCACATCTGGGTCTGGATCAACACGTTGTCGCTGCAGATCCGCGATTCCATGTGCGGCTTCCGGCTGTACCCGCTGGCCCCGGTGATCCGCCTGGTGGGCGAGGAAACCATTGGCCGGCGCATGGATTTCGACAGCGAGATCCTGGTGCGGCTGTTCTGGCGCGGCGTGCCGGTGATCAGCCTGCCCACCCGGGTGACCTATCCCAGCGACGGCGTCTCGCACTTCGATGTGTGGCGCGACAACGTGCGGATCAGCCGCATGCACACGCGCCTGTTCTTCGGCATGCTGCGCCGCGCACCGCACCTGCTGTGGCAACGCATCGGCGGAGCCTCGCAGGCATGACGCCGCAGGCACCGGCCAACGCCCCGCATTGGGCCGACCTGGGTGAAACCACCTCGGCCGCCGGGGTGCTGTTCCTGTGCGGGGTGCACCGCTGGTTCGGCCGCTGGCCGTTCCGCCTGTGCGTGTACCCGGTGGTGCTGTGCCACTGGCTGGGCAACCGCGTGGCCCGCCAGGCATCGATGCAGTACCTGCAGCGGCTGCAGGCACATGCCGGTGTGTTCGGCGGCACGCCCGGGCGCTGGACCAGCCTGAAGCACTTCGCGCTCTTCGCCGACACCCTGCTGGACAAGCTGCTGGGCCTGGGCGGCCGTTATCCCGCCCAGCGCATCCGCCTGCAGCGCGACCTCATGCTGGAAAAGATCGCGCGCCGCGAAGGCGGGCTGATCATCACCGCGCACATCGGCTGCCTGGAACTGTGCCAGGTGCTGGCCGAACAGGTGCCGGGCTTCCGCATCACCGTGCTGGTGCACACCGCCCACGCGCAGCGCTTCAACCGGCTGATGCAGCGGCTCGACCCGCTCGCCTCGGTGGAACTGATGCAGGTCACCGACATGGGCCCGGCCACCGCCGTGGAGTTGCAGCGCCGCGTCGCCGACGGCGGTTTCGTCGCCATCGTCGGCGACCGCGTGCCGCTGCGCGGTGGGCGCACCGTTCCCGCGCAGTTCCTCGGCCACACCGCTCAGTTTCCGATCGGCGCGTATGTGCTGGCGTCCGCGCTGGCGTGCCCGGTGTACACCATGGCCTGCCTGCACGAAGGCGACGGTTACCGCGTGCGCTTCGAGCACTTCAGCGACCGCATCGTGCTGCCGCGTGGTTCGCGCGACGCCGCGCTGACCGCGCAGGCCGAACATTTCGCCCGGTGGCTGGAGCTCCAGGTCACCCAGGCCCCCTTGGACTGGTTCAATTTCTTCCCCTTCTGGGATCAGGCATCTCATGGCAAGTAATTCACCCCCCATCCGCTTCGGCGATGCGCCGCTGACCATCGAAGACGTGGTCGCGCTGTCGCAGCGCCGTGCCGAGGCCGTCGTTACCGACGACCCCGCGTTCACCGCACGCATCCAGCGCGGCGTGGATTTCCTCGACCGCCTGCTGCGCGAGGACGGCGTGATCTACGGCGTCACCACCGGCTACGGCGATTCGTGCACGGTGAACATTCCGCCGGCGCTGGTGGCCGAGCTGCCGCATCACCTGTTCACCTACCACGGCTGCGGCCTGGGCCGCTTCCTGGACGAACAGGAGACCCGCGCCGTCATCGCCGCGCGCCTGGCCTCGCTGTCGCGCGCCATGTCCGGCGTCAGCCACCCGCTGCTGCAGGGCCTGGCCACGCTGCTGCGGCATGACGTGCTGCCGCTGATTCCGGCCGAAGGTTCGGTCGGCGCCAGTGGCGATCTCACCCCGTTGTCCTACGTGGCCGCCGTGCTGTGCGGCGAGCGCGAAGTGATGTACCAGGGCGCGCGCCGCCCGGCCGCCGAGGTGCTGGCCGAGATCGGCATGACCCCGTTGCGGCTGCGCCCGAAGGAAGGCCTGGCGATCATGAACGGCACCGCCGTGATGACCGCGCTGGCCTGCCTGGCCTATGACCGCGCAGATTACCTGACCAAGCTGGCGACCCGCCTGACCGCGTTCAACGTGCTGGCCAGCGATGGCAACGCGCATCACTTCGACGAGATGCTGTTTGCTGCCAAGCCGCACCCGGGCCAGATGCAGATCGCCGCGCGCCTGCGCGACGACCTGCACAGCGACCGCCCGCCGCGCAACGAACAGCGCCTGCAGGACCGCTACTCGCTGCGCTGCGCGCCGCACGTGATCGGCGTGGTGCAGGACGCGTTGCCGTTCCTGCGCCAGTTCATCGAAACCGAACTCAACAGCGCCAACGACAATCCGCTGATCGACGTCGAGGGCGAGCGCATCCTGCATGGCGGCCACTTCTACGGCGGTCACATCGCCTTTGCGATGGATGCGTTGAAGAACACCATCGCCAACCTGGCCGACCTGCTGGACCGCCAGCTGGCGCTGGTGGTGGATGCGCGCTTCAACCACGGCCTGCCGGCCAACCTGTCGGCGTCCACCGGCGAACGCGCGCCGATCAACCATGGCCTGAAGGCGCTGCAGATCAGCGTCTCGGCGTGGACCGCCGAAGCGCTCAAGCAGACCATGCCGGCCTCGGTGTTCTCGCGCTCCACCGAATGCCACAACCAGGACAAGGTCAGCATGGGCACCATCGCCGCGCGTGACTGCCTGCGCGTGATCGAGCTGACCGAGCAGGTCGTGGCCGGCATGCTGATCGCCGCGCGCCAGGGTGTTGCCCTGCGCCAGCGGGTCGGCATGACCGCCACCCTGCATGGCGACCTGGAGACGATGTACCAGGACCTGTGCGGGCGCATCGCGCTGGTCGAGGAAGACCGGGCCCTGGACGGCGAACTGCGCAGCCTGCTCGACGATATCCGTGGCCAGCGCTGGAGCCTGTATGACCGCCCCTGACCTGAGCTTCGAGGTGGCCCTGTCGCCCACCTTCCACGACTGCGATCCGATGCACGTGGTGTGGCATGGCAACTACTTCAAGTACTTCGAAATCGCGCGCTGCGCCCTGCTGCAGCGCTACGACTACGACTACCCGCAGATGCGCGACTCCGGTTATGTGTGGCCGGTGGTGGACGCGCGCGTGAAGTACATCCGCCCGCTGCTGTACGGGCAGGCGCTGCGCGTGCGCGCCACCATCACCGAATGGGAGAACCGGCTGAAGATCGCCTACGAAATCCGCGACGCAGAGAGCGACCAGGTGCTCACGCGTGCGCACACCATCCAGGTCGCGGTCGACGCGGCCACCAACGAAATGCTGTACCTGTGCCCCTCGGTACTGTGGGAACGGCTGGGAGTGCAGGCACCATGATTCGTCTTCTGCGCACGCTGGGTGTGCTGATGCTGCTGGCCGTGGCCAGCCCTACCTTCGCCGCGCCGGCGGCCAACGTGGACCTGGTCAAGCAGCGCGTGGCCAAGGTCACCGTGCTGCGTGGCGAGTTCAGCCAGGACAAGCAGGTGGCGGGGTTCAAGAACCCGCTGCGCTCGCAGGGCCGCTTCGTGCTGGCCCAGGACCATGGCGTGATCTGGACCACGCTCAAGCCGTTCCCGTCTGAAGTCGTGGTCACCCGCGACCGCATCCTCAGCCGCCAGCGTGACGGCAGCAGCCGGGTGGAGCTCGACGCCAAGCAGCAGCCGGCGATGCGCTCGGTCAACGCGATCATGTTCGCGCTGATGAGTGGCGATGCGCAGGCGTTGTCGGCGCAGTTCGTGGTCAAGGTCGAGGCGCTGCCCGACAATGGCTGGCGCATGCAGCTGACCCCGCGCTCGCCGATGCTGGCCAAGGTGTTCAGTGCGCTTGAACTGAGCGGCGACCGCTACGTGCGCGAGGTGCAGATCACCGAGGCGAACCAGGATGTCACCCGCATCCATTTCGCCGGCCTGAGCGAGACCCCGGTGCAGCTGAGTGCCGAGGAGGGTCGCAAATTTGAATGAGTCGTTGAATTCGGCCTGGCGCGAGAACGGCCGGCTGCAGCGTGCCTGGCGCTGGTTGGCCATTGCATGGCTGCTGGTGCTGGTCGGGCTGGGCGTGCAGCAGTGGCAGCTGTGGTCGAAGGAGTCGCGGATCGACACCGACATCCTGGCGCTGCTGCCGCAGGATGCGCACGACCGCCTGCTGTCGGATGTGACCCGGCGCATTGCCGATGCGAATTCGCGGCAGATCGTGGTGCTGCTCGGCAGCGCCGATGGCACGGCGACCAAGGCCGCCGAGCAGGCGTTCCGCAAGGAAATGCGGGTAGAGCGGGGCTCTGCCCCGCTGGTCCAGGAAAGCGGCTCCATCGAAGGCTGGTTTGATGAGGCGCGCGCGTTCTACGCGCCGTACCGCGACCGCCTGCTGACCGACCAGCAGCGCCAGCGCCTGCAGGACGAACCGGCCGAGAGCCTGTCCGAATCCGCGCTGGCCGCGCTGTACGGCCCGATGGGCGCGCCGCGCCTGACCGAATGGCGGCAGGACCCGCTGTCGCTGTGGCCGCAGTGGTGGCAGGAGCGCGCTGCAGCGTCCGGCCTGCGCATGGGTGACGACGGTCTGCTCGAGGCCGACGGCAAGCACTGGTCCGTTATCCAGTACGAGACCCTGGGCTCGGCCTTCCAGCTCGATGGCGAGCGCCATATCGACGTGCTGCTGGACGCCGCCACCGCCGCGGCTGCCAAGCACGCGCCGGGTCTGGAAGTGCTGCGCGCCGGTGTGCCATTGCACGCCGAAGCCGCCGCCGTGCAGGCGAATTGGGAAATCAACACCATCGGCTGGGGCTCACTGGCGGCTGTGCTGCTGCTGGTCTGGCTGGCGTTCCGTTCGCTGCGCCCGATCCTGCTGGTGGCCGCGTCGCTGCTGATCGGCTGCGGCGTCGCCCTGGCGGTGACCGTGCTGGTGTTCGGCAAGGTGCACGTGCTGACCCTCGTGTTCGGCGCCTCGCTGGTCGGCGTGGCCGAGGACTACGGCATCCATTGGTTCGCCTCGCGACAGGCCGAACCGGCTGACCGCCGCTGGAAGCTGCTGCGCCACCTGCTGCCCGGCCTCTGGCTTGCCCTGGTGACCAGCGCGCTGGCCTACCTGGCGCTGGGCCTGGCCCCGTTCCCCGGCCTGCGCCAGATGGCGCTGTTCTCGGTGGTGGGCCTGGCCGGTGCGTTCCTCACCGTGATCTTCTGGTTCCCGTGGCTGGATGGTGGCGAGATCCGCAGCACCCGGTTCGCACGCTGGCTGGGCGCGACGCTGGAACGTTGGCCGCGCCTGCACGGTCGCCGTCCGGTCGGCCTGTTCCTGGGCGCGGTGGTGGTGCTGTCGGGGCTGGGCATGCTGCGGCTGACCGCCGACGACAACCTGCGCAGCCTGCAGTCCTCGCCGATGTCGCTGATCAACCAGCAGATCCGCATCAGCCAGATGCTGGGCATGCCCAGCCCGGCGCAGTTCTACCTGGTGCAGGGCGACAACGCCGAACAGGTACTGGAACGCGAGGAAGCGCTGATCGCGCGCCTGCGCGTGCTGTCGGCCAACAAGCAGATCGGCGGGTACCGCGCCATCAGCGAGTGGCTGCCGTCGGTGCAGCGCCAGCACGCCGATGCGGCACTCACCGCGCGCGTCGAACCGCAGGTGCTGGCCGCCGTGGGCGAGAGCGTGGGCGAAACCCTGCAGCGCCCGGACTACGCGGCGCAGGACCTGCAGGCCGACGCGTTCCTGGCCTCGCCTGCGGCCATGCCGTTCCGCCACCTGTGGCTGGGCGAAGTAGGGCAGGGCATGGCCTCGGTGGTGATGGTGGACGACCTGTCCCGCGCCGACGCGCTGACCCTGCTGGAAGCGCAGGCCAAGGGCATCGACGGCGTGCGCTGGGTCGACCGCACGGCCGATTTCTCCGCGCTGCTCAAGCACTACCGCAAGCTGATGAGCGCGCTGCTGCTGGTCGGCATCGTGCTGGTGTTCGCGGTGCTGTACTGGCGCTATCGCGCGCAGGCGTGGCGGGTGTTCGCGCCCACCCTCGCGGCCGGTGCGCTCACGCTCGGCCTGCTCGGCCTGTTCGGCCAGCCGCTGCAGCTGTTCAACGTACTGGCGCTGATGCTGCTGCTGGGCATGGGCATCGACTACGGCATCTTCCTGATCGAACACCGCGGTGATGCCAGCGCCTGGCTCGCCGTGTGCGTGGGCGCGGCCAGCACCTGGCTGTCGTTCGGCCTGCTGGGCCTGTCGGCGACGCCGGCGCTGCGCGCGTTCGGCCTCACCCTGCTGTTCGGCATCGGCCTGGTCTGGCTGATCTCGCCGCTGTTCCGCCCACCGCCTCACGACGCACCGCACTGAGCGACCGCGTCGAACCCCCCACTATCGTGATCAAGGATGCATCGATGAACGCAGCACTGGAAACAACCGAAATACTGGTGATCGGCGCAGGTCCTGCCGGTTCCGTGGCCGCCGCCATGCTGCGCCAGCAGGGGCGGCAGGTGCTGATGCTGGAGCGCCAGCAGTTCCCGCGCTTCTCCATCGGCGAGAGCCTGCTGCCGCAGAGCATGGAATACATCGAAGCGGCCGGCCTGCTGCAGGACGTGGTGCAGGCCGGGTTCCAGTACAAGAACGGCGCGGCCTTCGTGCGCGGCGAACGCAGCACGGAATTCGACTTCCGCGACAAGTTCTCGCCGGGCTGGGGCACCACCTACCAGGTGCAGCGCGCCAACTTCGACGATGTGCTGGCGCGCGGCGCCGAGCGCATGGGCACCACCCTGCGCTTCGGCGATGAAGTGCTGTCGGTCGAGCCGGGCAGCCCGGCGCGCGTGCAGGTGCGTCGCCCGGACGGAAGTGAGTACACCATCGAGGCCGGCTTCATCCTCGACGCCAGTGGTTTCGCGCGCCTGCTGCCGCGCCTGCTCAACCTTGAGTCGCCGTCGAACTTCCCGGTGCGCGGCGCGATCTTCTGCCACGTGCGCGATCACATTCCGGCCGACGCGAACTTCGACCGCAACAAGATCCTGATCACCACCCATCCCGAACACGTGGACGTGTGGTACTGGACCATCCCGTTCTCCAACGGCTGCTGCTCGCTGGGCGTGGTCGCCGAGCCGAGCTTCTTCGAGAAATACGAAGGCACGGATCTGGAGAAGCTGCAGGCCATCGTCGGCGAAGACCCTAACCTGACCCGCCTGCTGAAGAATGCCGAATGGGCGGTGCTGCCGGTGCGCACCATCACCGGCTATTCGGCCAACGTCAGTTCGCTGTGGGGCGAAGGCTATGCGCTGCTGGGCAATGCCGGCGAGTTCCTGGACCCGGTGTTCTCCTCCGGCGTGACCATCGCCTTCAAGTCGGCCCAGCTGGCCAGCGAGTGCCTGGCACGCCGGCATGCCGGCGAGCAGGTGGACTGGGAGCGCGAGTTCGCCATTCCGCTGCGCGCGGGCGTGAAGACCTTCCGCCGCTTCGTCGAAGCCTGGTATGCCGGTGGCTTCCAGAAGATCATCTACCACCCCGACCCGCAGCCGGACGTGCGCCGCATGATTTCTTCCATCCTGGCCGGCTATGCCTGGGACACCAACAATCCGTACGTGGCCGACGACAGCGGTCGTCGCCTGCGGGTGCTGGAGGAACTGTGCACCGGCTGATCCTTGCCCTGTTGCTGGGGGTGCTGCTGGCCGCCTGTGCCAGCACCCGCATGCCCGCCCCGCTGGTGCAGCTGCCGACCCTGCAGCTGCCGCCGTCCGCATTGCCTGCGCCGCTGCAGCTGCAGCAGCGCCTGCAGTTCCGCTTCGGCACCCACGAGCGCGAGCTGGACGCGTTGCTCGAAGCCGACAGCCAGCAGGTGCGGCTGGCCGTGCAGGCCATGGGCCAGACCGGCGTGCGCATGGTCTGGGACGGGCGCACCCTGGAACAGACCCGGGCACCGTGGCTGCCGCCGCAGGTACGCGGCGAGCGCGTGCTGGACGACCTTCAGTTTGCGCTGTGGCCGGCCGATGCCATCCGGGCGGCCTTGCCGGATGGCTGGACCCTGGTGGAAGCCGGCGGCGGCCGCCGCCTGGAGCAGGGCGGCACCGCCTGGCTGGTACTGGAGCCGCTGGCCGACGGCCGTGTGAAACTGCGCAACCTGGCCGAAGGCTATGAGCTGGTGATCGAATCGTTGGACATGGGACAAGCGCAATCGTGAGCAGTACCGCTGTATATCTGAACGAACTGGGCGTGGTCTGCGCACTGGGCAACGGACGCGCCCAGGTGCGCGACGGCCTGTTCGCCGACCAGCCCGGTGGCCTGCGCGACAACGACCGCATGTTCCCCGGGCGCACGCTTGCGCTGGGCGAGGTGGGCGGTGCGTTGCCGGACCTGTCGGCGCTGCCGGTGGCGCTGCGCGGGCGCAACAACGCATTGCTGGAAAGCGCGCTGCAGCAGATCCGCCCGGCCGTGGACGCGGCCATCGTGCGCTACGGCGCCGAGCGGGTGGCGGTCATCATCGGCACCAGCACCTCCGGCATCGGCGAATCAGAAGACGCGCTGCGCCTGCAGGCCGCCGAGGGCCGCTGGCCCGACGACTTCCACTATGCCCAGCAGGAAATGGGTACCTCCGCGCGCTTCGTGCGCACCCGCATCGGCAGCAGCGGCCCGGCCTGGACGCTTTCCACCGCGTGCTCGTCCAGCGCCAAGGCGCTGATGTCGGCCGCGCGCCTGCTTCGCGCCGGCATCGTCGACGCCGTGGTTGCCGGCGGCGCCGATTCGCTGTGCCGCTTCACCGTGGCCGGCTTCAGCGCGCTCGAGTCGGTGTCGGCCGCGCGCTGCAATCCGTTCTCGCGGCACCGCAACGGCATCAACATCGGCGAAGGCGCGGCCCTGTTCCTGATGACCCGCGAACCCGGCCCGGTGCGCCTGTCCGGCTGGGGCGAATCCTCTGACGCGCACCACATGTCCGCGCCGGATCCGCAGGCGTTCGGCGCGATCGATGCCATCCGGCAGGCGCTGGACCGCGCCGGTCTGGCCCCCGATCAGGTCGACTACGTGAACCTGCATGGCACCGCCACCGGGCACAACGACGCCATGGAGAGCCTGGCGGTGGCGGCCGTGCTGGGCACGCAGGTGCCGGCCAGCTCCACCAAGCCGCTCACCGGCCACACCCTGGGCGCGTCCGGTGCGATCGAGGCGGCGCTGTGCTGGATGACCCTGGCCGACAACCCGGAGCAGCGCCTGCCCACCCACTGGTGGGACGGCCATGGCGACGACGCGCTGCCGGCATTGGCCCTGGTCGCCCCGGGCACGCGCGCGGCGCAGCCGCCGCAGCATGTGCTCAGCCACTCGTTCGCCTTCGGCGGCAGCAATGCCGTGCTGGCCCTGGCGCGGAGTTGAGCATGCAGCTGCCCACGGATATCGATTCGGTGCTGCCCCACCGCGACAGCCTGCGCCTGATCGACCGCGTGATCGACTGGCAGCCCGAGTCCATCGTGGTCGAAGTGGACGTGCCCACGCATGGGCTGTTCACCACCCCGGACGGGGTGCCCGCCTGGGTAGGCGTGGAATACATGGCGCAGGCGATCGCCGCCTGGGCCGGGTGCCGTGCGCGCGCCGAAGGGCGCGAGCCCTCGATCGGTTTCCTGCTGGGCACGCGGCGCTATACCGCCCACCAGCCGGCCTTCACGGCGGGCAGCTGCCTGCGGGTGGAGGCACACTGCGAGCTGATGGGCGAAAATGGGCTGGGCATGTTTGCCTGCCGGATCCTGGCAGGCGATGTTGAATTGGCGGTTGCCAACGTATCGGTGTTCGAACCACGCGATGCGATGGCCTATCTGGAGAGTGGAGAGGCATGACAGGGAATCTGACGGTGCTGGTGACCGGCGCCAGCCGGGGCATCGGCCGCGCCGTGGCGCTGCGGGTCGCGCGCGATGGCTTCGACGTGGTGGTGCACTGCCGAAGCCGTATCGAGGAAGCACAGGCGGTGGTCGCAGACATCCAGGCACTGGGCCGGCAGGCCCGCGTGCTGATGTTCGACGTGTCCGACCGTGAGGCCGCGCGCACCGCGCTGGAGGCCGACGTCGAGGCCCATGGCGCCTATTACGGTGTGGTCTGCAACGCCGGCATCGCCCGCGATGGCGCGTTCCCGGCCATGCCCGCCGAGGACTGGGATGCCGTGGTGCACACCAACCTGGACAGCTTCTACAACGTGTTGCATCCGCTGGTGATGCCGATGGTGCGGCGGCGCAAGCCCGGCCGCATCGTCACCCTGTCGTCGGTGTCGGGGCTGGTCGGCAACCGTGGCCAGACCAACTACAGCGCGGCCAAGGCCGGCATCATCGGCGCCACCAAGGCGCTGGCGCTGGAACTGGCCAGCCGCGCGATCACCGTCAACTGCGTGGCGCCGGGCCTGATCGAGACCGAGATGGTCAACGAAGAAGTGCTCGAGCACGCGCTCAAGCTGATTCCCGCCGGGCGCATGGGCCAGCCGGACGAGGTCGCGCACGCGGTGTCGTTCCTGCTGTCCGAATCGGCCGGCTACATCACCCGCCAGGTGATCTCGGTCAATGGAGGCATGGTCTGATGAGCCGACCCGATCGTCGCGTTGTCGTCACCGGTGCCGCCGCCATCAGCCCGCTGGGGCATGACTGGCCGAGCATCCGCGCGCGCCTGCATGCGCGGCAGAACGCCGTGCGCTACATCCCCGGCTGGGAAGTCTTCGACGGGCTCAACACGCGCCTGGCCGCGCCAGCCGAAGACTACGCGCTGCCGCCGCACTACAACCGCAAGACCACCCGCAGCATGGGCAAGGTCGCGGTGATGTCGGTGCGCGCCACCGAACTGGCGCTGGAAGCGGCCGGCCTGCTCGGCCATCCGGTGCTGCGCAGCGGCCTGGCCGGCGTGGCGTACGGTTCGTCCTCGGGCAGCCATGAAGCCACCGCCGAATTCGGCCGCATGCTGCACGAACACACCACCGAAGGCATCAGCGCCACCACCTACCTGAAGATGATGAGCCACACCTCGCCGGTGAACATCGGCGTGTTCTTCGGCTTGTCCGGCCGCGTCTACACCACCTCCAGCGCCTGCACCTCGGGCAGCCAGGGCGTGGGGTCGGGCTACGAGGCGATCCGCAGCGGCAAGCAGACGGTGATGGTCACCGGCGGTGCCGAACAGCTCGATGCCACCGCCGCGGCGGTGTTCGACACCCTGTTCGCCACCAGCGTGCGCAACGACGCGCCGCAGACCACGCCGAGCCCGTTCGACGCCCACCGCGACGGCCTGGTGCTGGGCGAGGGCGCCGGCACGCTGATCCTGGAAGAGCTGGAGCATGCGCAGGCGCGCGGCGCCACCATCCTGGCCGAAGTGGTCGGCTACGGCACCAACAGCGATGGCCAACACGTGACCCAGCCCACCGCCGACACCATGGCGCAGGCCATGCGCCTGGCGCTGGAAGATGCGGGGCTGGAACCGGGACAGATCGGCTACGTCAACGCGCATGGAACGGCCACCGAACATGGCGACATCGCCGAGACCCAGGCCACCGCGCAGGTGTTCGGGCCGGGCATGCCGATCAGTTCGCTCAAGAGCTACGTCGGCCACATGCTCGGTGCCTGTGGTGCGTTCGAAGCCTGGGTCACCATCGAAATGATGCGCGAAGGCTGGTTCGCCCCGACCCTGAACCTGCACGACGTGGACCCGCGCTGCGGCGCCCTGGACTTCATCCGTGGCGAGGGCCGCGCGCTGCAGACCGACTACGTGATGAGCAACAACTTCGCCTTCGGCGGCATCAACACCTCGTTGATCTTCCGCCGTTGGCAGGACTGATTACCTACCGAGCTTCACCAACAAGGAGAATGTTGAATGCGTCGTTTTGCCCTGATTGCCACCGCCGCCCTGCTCGCCGTCGCCAGCACCGCCAACGCCCGTGAGACCCGTGTCGAACAGTCGTTGCGCTCCCTGATCAATTCCCCGGAAGCCAAGGAAGCCGGCATCGACGGCAGCGTCCGTTTCTATCTGGCCGGCGAGAAGGTCAACGTCCAGCAGCGCCTGGGTGAAGACGTGACCAACAAGAAGACCAACGCGGCCAACAAGAGCGACGAAGTGGCCTGCAACTGGGTGGCCCTGTCGGCGCTGAAGGCGCTGCAGGACGGCGCCAAGTCGCGCGGCGCCAATGCCGTGGTGGACATCGTCAGCTACTACAAGAAGAACGAGTTCAAGAGCACCACCAACTACGAATGCTACGCCGGCGCCATCCTGGCCGGCGTCGCGCTGAAGGGCACCTACGCCAAGGTCAAATGACGGGAACGGTCATTTGACGGGTAGAGCCGACTGGGTAGGGCCGACTGTTAGTCGGCTGCATCTCAGGCCGGACGGCACTGCAGCCGCCGTTTCAATGGAAACGGCGGCTGCCACCCAACCTGAACACCATCGCGACATTGATGAACCTGAATCTGTCGCGCGCCGGTAAACCGTCACCGAAGGCCGCTGCCGTCTTTCGCCGCTGCCTGCTTTACTCCACAATCGGCGTATCTATTCCCAGGGCCAAGCCCCGCGGGCAATGCAAGCCTACGTCTACAAAAGCCAACGCAAGCAGGACACATACGTCTACCTCGCCGCCCGCGACGCCTTCGATGCCATCCCCGATGCGCTGAAGGCCACGCTGGCGCCGTTCGCATTCGTGCTGGAAGTCGCCCTGACCCCCGACCGTCGCCTTGCCTTGGCCGACGTTGATCAAGTGCGCGCCAACCTGGCCGAGCGCGGCTTCCACCTGCAGATGCCACCGCCACCGGTCGCGCCCGTGCGGGTGCCGCGCCGCAATGACTGACGCCCTGCGTACCCGCGCCGCGGCCCTTGCCTTCGGTATCGGCGGCCTGCTCTCGCTGGCCGTGGTGCTTGGCGGCGTGCCTGCGGCGCTTGGCGCGGCATTGGCGCAGCCGGCGTTTGCGCTGGGCGTGTCGTGGTGGCGGCGCAGCCGCACCGTTCCTGCGCTACCGCAGCTGGCCCGCCAGGACGTTCCGGCGCTGCTGGCGCTGTGGGGCCTGGGTCCGCTGCTGCTGGCGCTACTGGTCGCATGGCCACTGGGCGCGCTGCACGACAGCGGCAGCCTGGCCGCGGTACTGGGCCTGAGCGTGGCGGTCAGCGCCGCGCTGCTGGGCGTGTGGCGGACCTGGCCGTTGTGGAACGAAATCGAGCGCAGCGACGGCAGCCTGGCGCGCCACTGGCGCACCTTGGCCGCGCGCGACCTCACCGCCTGGCGCGGCCTGATCGTGGCGGGCCTGGTGGTCGGCGTCTGTGCGCTGGTGGTGGTGCCCGCTTGGCCGGGCCTCCTTTCCGATGGCCTGCGCTGGCCCTTCGCGCTGGCCGTGCTGCTCGGCTCGCCGCTGGCGCACCTGGCCCTGCAGCGGGTGACGCCCGCCGATCCGCTGGCGACCCGCAGCGCGCTCAACCTGGGCAACGACCCGTTCGCGGCGGCCGCACATGCCGCCGGCGCCCAGGACGAAGCACCGCAGCCGCTCGAGCCGCTGGGCCAGCATGAACGCCTGCCGGCGCTGTACGAGGCCGCTCGCAGCGGCCGCGTCGACCGCGCGCTGCAACTGCTGGCGGCCGGCGCCGACCCGCACGGCCTGCCCGATCCGGCCTGGCGCGACCAGCGCAGCCTGGTCGTGCTGGCCGCCGTCCTGCCGGACCTGCGCCTCCTGCGTGAACTGATCGCGCGCGGCGTGGGCGTCAATGCCCCGCACAAGGGCATGACCCCGCTGCTGGCCGCGACCCGCGACAGCTGGCACGGCCGCCCAGAGGCGGTCATGACGCTGCTGGCCAACGGCGCCGATTCGCGCGCGGTCGATACCGAGGGCAACACCCCGCTGCATCACGCCGCGCGCAGCTCCGACCCGGGCGTGGCCGCGCTGCTGCGGGATGCCGCCGCCGAAGTGGACGCGCTCAACCAGGACGGCTGGTCGCCGCTGGCCGTGGCCTGCCAGGTCGGCAACTGGCGGCTGGCGCGCTTCCTGCTCGAGCGCGGCGCGCGTACCGAGCCGGCCGACGGTACTCCGGTGCTGCTCGCTGCCGCCGGCACCGAAGAAGACGATCCGGCCGGCGTGCAGCTGCTGCTCAAGCACAAGGCGCGCGCCGATGCGCGCGACCGCCAGCGCCGCAGTGCCCTGCACGAGGCCGCGCTGGCCGGGCACGTGGACATCATCGACGTCCTGCTGGCCGCCGGCGCCAACCTGGAAGCACGCGACGCGCTGTCGCGCACGCCGTGGCTGGAAGCCGCGCGTGCCGGGCGCGCCGCCGTGGTGGAACACCTGCTGCCGCACAAGCCCGACCTCACCGCCGTCGACGGCGACGGCCGCAACGCCGTGCTGCTGGCCTGCATGGCCGAGAACGTATCGCCGCTGCTGGTCCGCCGCCTGCTCGACCTCGGCATTGCCGCCGACGTGCCGGACCCGCAGGGCCGCCGCGCGGTCGACATCGCTGCCAGCGCCGGCCGCTGGGCGATCGTCTCGCTGCTCGACCGCAGTTACCCGCTGCCGGCCGCCGTGAGCGATGGCCTGGCCAGCGCACCGGACGCCGAGCCCGGCAGCCCGGCGTTACCCGACGTGCCGCCGCTGGATCTGCTGCGCGAGGCGCTGGGCTTCGGCAACACCGACGGCATGGCGCCGCTGGCGCGCCTGTGCAGCGCCGACGAGCTGGGTGGCCTGCTGCACGACGCCGAGCTGGCGCTCGACCCCAACGCAGTGGACTGGCTGCTGGCGCATGGCGCCGCCCCGGAAGTGCTCGATGCCTGTGGCGACACCCCGATGTTCGCGCTGCTCGCGCGCGGCATCGATGCGGTGCCGGCGCTGCAGGTGCTGCTGCGTCGTGGCGTGTCTCCCGCGGGTCCCGGTGGCCTGGCGCGACTGCTCAGTGCCTGCGCCCAGCATGACCAGGCCTCGCGCGGCCTGGAGCAGCTGGCACTGGAACTGCTGGAGCGCGGCGCCGACCCGTTCGCCGCCTCGCCGGCGGGCGACCCGCCGCTGTCGCTGGCGGTACGCCTGGGCTGGCTGCGCCTGCAGCAAGCGCTACTCACCCTCGGCGTGGACCGCGAGGCGCGCGACAGCCACGGCATGACGGCGCTGCACCTGGCCACCGCGCTGGCCCGCGAAGGCTCGCTCAAGCTGCTGGTGCAGCAGGGCGCCTCGCCCGAAGCCCGTGCCGCCGATGGCCAGACCCCGCTGGGCGTCGCGCTGTCGATCGGCCGCCGCGACCTCGCCGACTGGCTGGACTGGCGCGTGTGGCCGTTGCCGCGCCGCGCCCTGCGCGACGGCGACCTGCCGGCCGCCGCGATGGCCGGCGACGCCGACGCGGTACGCCGCCTGATCGACCTGGGCTTTGCGGTCGACGTGGTGGACGCGCAGGGCTGCACCGCGCTGCTGCGTGCCGCCGGCGGGGGTCACCTGGCCGTGGTCGACCTGCTGCTCGCCCGCGGTGCCAATCCGCAGCATGCCGCCGCCAGCGGCGCCACGCCGCTGTCGGCGGCGGTCAGCATGCGCCAGATCGACATCGTCTCGGCCCTGCTCGATGCGGGTGCGGAGCTGGAATACCGCCTGCCCGGTGGCGTCACCGTGCTGATGCTGGCCTCTGCGCTGGGCCTGCCGGACATCGTCGCGCGCCTGCTCACCGCCGGTGCCGACGTGCATGCCGGCGACGCCCAGCAGCTGGGTCCCCTGCACTGCGCCGCCCTGTACGGCTTCGGCGCACGCGACCGTTCCCGCCTGCTGGCCCTGCTGGATACGCTGCTGCTGTCCGGCGCGGAGCCGGACCAGGCCGCCGCCGGCTCGGTCACCCCGCTGCTGCTGCTGCTGGGCGCACGTGCCGAACCGGGTACCGCCTGCGACGAACAGGTCGTGCTGGCGGCGGTGGAGCGCCTGCTCGACGAAGACGTTTCGCTGGAGGCGCGCGACCCGCGCGGCTTCGGCCCGCTGCACCTGGCCGCCTTGCATGGCCTACCGCTGCTGGTGCAGCGCCTGCTGCGTGCCGGCGCCGACCCGGACGTACGCGACGCCCTCAACCGCAGCCCGCGCGAGATCGCGGTGATGCGCGGCTTCATCGACGTGGCGGGCGAGTTCGAGCCGCGCGTCCCGGGCGTGTCGTCGATGGCCAGGTTCCTGCGCGACAACGGCTGAGCCGGCGCACGACCAACGGTCGTGCGCTACCGCCTACCGCCGACGCGGCAATCCGAACGGGAAACCCGACGGGGCACTCTCAGGGATCACCCGACGGGGCAACCCGAATGGGTCATCCGACGGGGCAACCCGAATGGGTCATCCGACGGGGCAACCCGAATGGGTCATCCGACGGGGTAGAGCCGACTGTTAGTCGGCTGCTCCACTCCACGACGCCGCCCAACGTCTTGACCTCCTTCAGAAGCGCCTGCACGCCCACATCGGTAACCTGTGGCCGAAGGAAATGGTTGTACACGTGCTCGTCCTTGCTGGCCGCTGCGAAAATGCGCTTCGGGCCAATGAACGGCGTGCGAGCGTCATTGATGTACTGATCATCGGTACGCCAACGATTGCCACCTTCCCGTTTCCAAGCGGTCTGCAGCGCGATGCGCTCCGGGCCGAACCGTGCGTTGCCACGACTGTGCCTCGCGTTGCGAAGTGCGCATTGCTGGCGAGGTACTCACAGCATTGACTGCGTGCGAGCGCCGGGAATAGGAGTGCCGGCCCGGCTGCAGGGCATCATACTGAACGTCATGCCGATGGCGGTCCAACCACATCTGCCAGCCATGCCGAAGTATGTTTGGTTTCCCGTACTCGATTGCACTGGAAGGACTGGTTATGAATGAGGTAGCAATAGACAAAGATGGACATAGGGAGATGTCAGTCCCTGAAGTCTGGAGGCCCACTCTAGTCGCTATCGTTGATGCATTGGTGGAAGAAAGGGAGCCTTCTCTGCCGCAGGTTGTAGTCCGGGCATCGGCCGCCTGGTCGGGGATGCAGGCAAATGTGCGGGAGTACGGAGCGCGCCTGAAGAAGTTGCCGGAAGAATCCTGGGAGTCTTCCGTATGCATCTGGTACGGATATTTCTGGGACGTTCTCGTCGACCTCTATACCGAGGAGGAAGGAAGAAGCGATCTTGTGCTTCAGGTGCATATCCACGAAGACGATGCTGGGTACCGATACGAGGTCGTATCGGTTTACGTTCCGTGATGCCTGCAGGGGCTGCGAAATGAGGGGCCCGCATGCAATGAACATCCACACCTAATCGGAAGTGGAGGCTTGAATCACCAGCTCCAGCTCGGGTTGCGCCAGGAGCCAGTCAGCGTCGTGCTCCATCTGGTACTCCCACTCCCGTAAGGGCTCAGAAACGGAGATCAGCGCCTGCAGGGTCTCATTTGCCCTCTCGGGGTTGCGCACTCTATACAACAGGACGCGCTCCCCACGGGCAGTAATTCGGGCGAGGAAAATCGCGTTGTCGTCGGACTGGATGGCCGGCTCGATCAATCGCTCCAGATGACTAAGGCTGTCCACTTCTTCTGCGGTAGGCATGCCGTTTTCCCCTTGCATGGCGCAATGCACGCCAATTCTCAAGTGCCACGGAAAATCCTTGCGTTCTGCAAACTGCAACAGCGCAGAATTGACAACAACGATCGCTGGATCGCTGCCGATATAAGTCTCAAACAAAGAATAATAGGGGTCGGGAATACCTTTCATCCAGCAACATCCGGTTGACCCACGTCAGAATTCCAGAATTCCTCCTGGCCTCAATCGGCACGCGACGCGTCCGATGCCTTCCCGTCGCTTTCCGCATCCGCCTCGAACAGATGCATCAGATCCGCCCGCGCATCGCGCGAGGTCTGGATCACCGCGGCCTCGTCGTCGTAGACCAGGTACTGGTCGCGCAACAATTTCTCATCGTGCTCGCGGAAGCGCTCGACGTGCGCGCGGGCGGTGTCGGTCGGGATGCCGAGGGCGGTCAGCACGCGTTCGCTGAGTTCCAGGCTGGTGCCGAACACCTCGCGGAACGGCTCGGCCGACATGTCCATCAGCCGCCACGCATGCTGGCGGTTGCGCGCGCGCACCAGCACCACGGCGTCGGGATACATCCGCCGGATCAACCGCGTGGCGCGCATGTTCGCGTCCGGGTCGTCCAGCGTCACCACGTATACCCGCACGTATTCGCCACCGGCGGCACGCAGCATTTCCGGTCGGGTTGGGTCGCCGTAGTACAGCTTGTTGCCGAAGCGGCGCAGGTCCGACACCGTGTCCGGGTTCGACTCCAGCGCGATGAAGGGAATCTTCTGCGCGGTCAGCACACGCGCCACCACCTGCCCGAAGCGCCCCATGCCCGCGATCATCACCTTGGGCTCGGTACCGCCGTTGTCCACCTTGTCGGCCGGGGGCTTGTTCTGCTTGGGTGCGTCCTCGCTGCCCAGCACGCGCAGCAATGCAATCATCAGCAGCGGGGTGATCGCCATCGACAGGCCTACGATCGCCACCAGCCGGTCATGGTTGGCATCGCCCAGCAGGTTCGCGCGCTGCGCCTCGTTGAACACCACGAAGGCGAACTCACCGCCCAGCCACAGCACGCTGCCCAGCAGCAGCGCATGCCGCGTGCTCAGGCGTGCGACCTTGCCGATGCCAAACAGCAGCCCGAACTTCACCACCAGCAACACCGCGACACCGATGGCGATCAGCGCCGGCTCGGCCACCACCCGGTCCAGGTCGATGCCCATGCCCACCGCGATGAAGAACAGCCCGAGCAACAGCCCCTTGAACGGTTCGATCTGCGATTCCAGCTCGTGGCGGAACTCGGAGTCGGACAGCAGCACGCCGGCCAGGAACGCGCCCAGGCTCGGGCTCAGCCCGGCCTCCTGCATGAACCACGCCGTGCCCAGCACCACCAGCAGCGCCATGGCGGTGAAGACTTCGGGGCTGCGCGTGCGCGCGATGATGTTGAACAGCCGGCGCAGCACCGGCCGCCCGCACAGGATCACCACGGCCAGCGCACCCAGCGCCACGGCCACATCGCCCCACTGCAATGTTTCATTCTTGGCGCCGCCCAGCAGCGGGATCGCGGCCAGCAGCGGAATGGCGATCAGGTCCTGGAACAGCAGGATGGCAAAGCCCAGCCGCCCGTAATCGCTGTTGATGCCCTTGTGCTCGGACAGCAGCTGCAGGCCCACCGCCGTGGACGACAACGCCAGCGCGATGCCCACGATCAACGCCGCCTTCCACTGGAAATGGTCCAGCAACAGCAGGCTGCCCAGCACCAGCGCGCTCAGTGCCACCTGGGCGATACCCGCGCCGAACACCGAGCGGCGCATCACCTTCAGGCGCGTGGGCGACAGCTCCAGCCCGATCACGAACAGCAGCATCACCACGCCGATTTCGGCCGCGCCCAGGATCCGGTCCGCGTCCTGCACGAAGCCCATGCCGTCCGGGCCCAGCACCACGCCGGCCACCAGATAGCCCAGTACCGCGCCCAGGCCGAGCTTCTTGAACACCGGTACCGCGATGACCGCCGCGAGCAGCAGCACCAGGGCCAGTTCCAGGGCACCGCTATGCATGGGGGGTCCGTAAATCGAAGCGTCGGCCCGTCGCCGGCTGCCCATTATGCGGCCCACAGCGTCAACGACCTTCAACCGCACCCGAACGCGGGCGGCGGAGGGGTTGACCCCGCCCGCCCACGGGTCCAGACTCCGCCGGCGCAGCCCGAAGGCGCCCGACCGTTGGTCGGGGCCACGAGCACCGCAAACACCCTTCCGGAGTCCAAACCCATGTCCAGCGACAGTAGAAGTCGACCTTGCTCGACGCCAGCGATGGCCACCGCCTGACACGGGACGGTTCGCCAGCGTTGGCGTCGCGCATATGCGATCCACAAGGCGAACCCCATGAACCAGAAAGACCTCCTGCGCCCGGTGGCCGATGCCGCCGCCCTGAGCGCACCCCTGCAGGACTTCAACACCGCTGACGCGGTGGAATACCTCAACACCCTGGAGCTGTCGCGCGCCGCCGACACCCTGGCCGCGTTGCCGTTGCCGCGCGCGGTGAAGATGCTCGAGCAGCCCGAACTCACCCGCAGCGGCGACCTCATCGCCACCCTGCCGGTGGCCAGGGCCGCCGCGCTGCTCGGGTTGATGGCCGACGACCGTGCCACCGACATCGTCCATGAGCTGGACGAGGACGAGCGCGCGCGCCTGATCCCGCTGCTCAGCCCGGAGGCACGCCAGGCCATCCAGCAGCTGCTCAGCTACCCGGCGCACACCGCCGGCGCGCTGATGACCACCGAATTCGTCAGCGTGCCTGCCAACTGGACGGTGGGCCGCACCCTGCAGCACATCCGCGAAGTCGAACGCACCCGCGAAACCGTCTACGCCATCTACGTGCTCGACCCGCACACCCAGGCCCTGCAGCAGGTGGTCACCATGCGCCGGCTGATCACCGGCCTGCCGGAGGAGCCGATCCTGGACGTTGCCCAGGTCAATCCGCCGGTGACCGTCGATGCCATGCTCGACCAGGAAGAAGTGGCCCAGCTGATCCGCCGCCACGACCTGCTGGCCATCCCCGTGGTCGACGCGCGCCAGCACGTGCTCGGCATCGTCACCGTGGACGACATCCTGGACGCGCTCATCGAGGAATCCACCGAAGATGCCCACAAGTTCGGCGGCATGGAGGCGCTCGAAAAGCCGTACATGCAGATCGGGTTCTTCGAGATGCTGCGCAAGCGCGCCGGCTGGCTCAGCGTGCTGTTCCTGGGCGAAATGCTCACCGCCAGCGCCATGCAGCATTACGAAGACGAACTGGCCCGCGCCGTGGTGCTGACGCTGTTCATTCCGCTGATCATGAGCTCCGGCGGCAACTCCGGCTCGCAGGCCACCTCGCTGCTGATCCGCAGCCTGGCGCTGCGCGAGCTGCGGCTGCGCGACTGGTGGCGGGTGGCGCTGCGCGAAGTGCCTACCGGCATCACCCTGGGCGCCATCCTCGGCGTGCTGGCGATGATCCGCATCGTGTCCTGGCAGCTGCTGGGCCTGCACGACTACGGCGAACACTGGAAGCTGCTGGCCGTGACCATCGGCGCGGCGCTGGTCGGCATCGTCACCTTCGGTTCGCTGTCCGGTTCGATGCTGCCCTTCATCCTCAAGCGCCTCGGCTTCGACCCGGCCAGCGCCTCGGCACCGTTCGTGGCCACGCTGGTGGACGTCACCGGCCTGGTGATCTATTTCAGCATCGCCGCCGCGATCCTCAGCGGCACGTTGCTGTAACCGGGGGACGTCGCCGCTATACGTTGCGGCGACGTCCATCCCGCCATGCGGCATGCTTTTGCGCCAGATCATCCCCAGCGCACCGTCAGCCGTGTACCGTGTCACCACGTGTCCCGGTGACTGTTCGACCCCATGAGCACCTACCACCTGCAATCCGTGTTCCGCCCGCAATCGGTCGCCGTCGTCGGCGGCAGTCCGCGCGAACGCTCGGCCGGCCGCGCGGTCATGCGCAACCTGCGCGCCACCGGCTTCCCCGGCAAGGTCGCCTGGATCAATCCGCGCTACGGCGAAATCGACGGCATCCGCACCGTCAAACGGCTCAAGGACCTGGACTGGGTTCCCGAACTCATCGTCATCACCGCGCCGGCCAGCATCGTGCCGCAGGTGGTGGCCACCGCCGCCGAACGCGGCGTTGCCGCGGCCATCATCCTCACCGCCAACCTCGGCCACGGCCCCGGCTCGCTGGGCGAACAGGTCGAGGCGGCCGCGCGGCCCAAGGGTCTGCGCATCCTCGGCCCGCACTGCCTGGGCGTCATCGCCCCGCATGCACGCCTCAATGCCAGCATCGCCGCGCACTTCCCGCAGGCCGGCGACCTTGCGTTGATTTCCGAATCCAGCGCGATCGCCGCCGCACTGGTGGAGTGGGGCGTCGCACGCTCGGTGGGGTTCTCCGCCGTGGTCTCGCTCGGCGATGCGCTGGATGTGGACTTCGGCGACCTGCTCGATTACTTCGCCACCGACTACCGCACCCGCGCCATCCTGCTGTACGTCGAACACATCCGCGACGCACGCAAGTTCATGTCCGCCGCACGCGCTGCGGCGCGCGCCAAGCCGGTGGTCGTGGTGAAGTCCGGCCGCCACATCCGCATCGATCCCGACGCCGATACCCACGTGCAGGCGCTGGCCAGCTCCGATGCGGTCTACGGCGCCGCCTTCAACCGCGCCGGCCTGCTCCGCGTCAGCGCGCTGGACGAACTGTTCACCGCCGCCGAGACCCTCGGCCGGCTGGGGACGTTCCCCGGCCGTCGCCTCGCCATCCTCAGCAACGGCGGCGGCGTCGGCCGCCTGGCGGTCGACCAGCTGCTTGCCCTGCGCGGCACCCTGGCCGAACTCTCGCCCGGCACCATTGCCGAGCTCGACGGCGTGCTGCCCGAAGGCTGGTCGCGCAGCAATCCGGTGGACATCGTGGTGGATGCCGACGGCGAGCGTTATGCCGCCGCCATCGATGCGCTGATGTCCGACACCGGCAACGATGCGGTGCTGGTGGTCAACGTGCCCACCGCCTTCACCTCCTCAGCCGACGCCGCCCAGGCATTGACCCGCACCCTCGGCCTGCGCCCGCGCCACCATCGGGACAAGCCGGTGTTCGCGGTCTGGCTGGGCAATGACGACCGCGCCACCGCCACCCTCAATGCCGCCCGCGTGCCCACCTATCCCACCGAGGCCGAGGCCGTGCGCGGCTTCCAGCACCTGGTGCGCTATCGCGATGCGCAGGCCGCATTGATGGAAACCCCGCCCAGCCTGCCGCAGGACTTCGTGGTCGACACCGCCGCCGCGCGCGCCATCGTCGAGGCCGCGCTGGCCGCCGGGCAGCAGTGGCTGGACCCCATCGCCACCCACCAGCTGCTCACCGCCTACGGCATTCCGTCCGCGCCGGTCATGCAGGCGCGCGATCCGCACGAAGCGATGGACCTGGCCCAGCCGCTGCTGGAGCAGGGCGCCACCGTGGCGGTGAAGGTGTTCTCGGCCGATATTCCGCACAAGTCCGACGTCGACGGCGTGCGCCTCAACCTGGGCACCCTGCAGGCGGTGCAGGAGGCGGCCACCTCCATCCTCGCGCGGGCGCATGCCATGCGCCCGCAGGCGCGCATCGAAGGCGTGCTGGTGCAGCCCACCATCGTGCGGCCCAAGGCGCGGGAGTTGATCGCCGGCATCGCCGACGACCCGACCTTCGGCCCGGTGGTGGTGTTCGGCCGCGGCGGCACCGCCGTGGAAGTGATCGACGACAAGGCGCTGGCACTGCCGCCGCTCGACCTGCGCCTGGCCCACGAGCTGATCGGCCGTACCCGCGTGTCGCGCATCCTCAAGGCCTACCGCGATGTGCCCGCGGCCGACGAACGCGCCGTCGCGCTGATCCTGGTCAAGCTGGCCCAGCTCGCCGCCGACATTCCCGAAGTGCGCACGCTGGACATCAATCCGCTGCTGGCCGACCGCGACGGCGTCATGGCACTGGACGCACGCGTGGCCATCGCCCCCTCGCGCAAGCTGCACAAGGGGCGTGGTCACCCGCGCTTCGCCGTGTTCCCGTATCCCAAGGAATGGGAGCGCACCATTACCCTGTCCGATGGTGCGCCCGCCTTCGTGCGCCCGGTGCGGCCGGAGGACGACGCGCTGTTCCGTGCATTCTTCGCCCGCGTCACCGACGACGACCTGCGCCTGCGCTTCTTCCAGTCGGTGAAGCATTTCAGCCACGAGTTCATCGCCCGCCTCACCCAGCTGGACTACGCGCGTTCGATCGCCTTGGTGGCCATCGACCCGCGCAGCGGCGACATGCTCGGTGCCGTGCGCCTGCATGCCGACGCCGACTACGACCGCGGCGAGTACGGCATCCTGATCCGCTCGGATCTCAAGGGCCACGGGATCGGCTGGCGGCTGATGACCATCATGATCGAATACGCGCAGTGGCTGGGCCTGAACCTGATCGAAGGCCAGGTGCTGCGCGAGAACAGCACCATGCTGGCGATGTGCCAGAGCCTGGGCTTCAAGACGAAGCTGGATCCCGACGATCCCACGGTGATGGTGGTGACCCTGCCGGTGCAGAGCGTGCAGGTGCCCGAGCCGCCAGAGGGTGCAACGCACTGACCCACACCCGGCATGGTCCGTACACGGCCCCGGCGCGACAATACGCCGCATGACCGAACGCATACCGCTGCTGCTGTTGCCGGGCCTGCTCAACGACGCCGAACTGTGGCGCGCGCAGGTGGCCGCGCTTTCCGACATCGCCGACTGCACCGTCGGCGACCAGACCCGTGGCGAGACGATGCAGGGCGTGGTCGAGGACGTGCTGGCCCAGGCGCCGGAACGCTTCGCGCTGGCCGGCTTCTCGTTGGGCGGGTTCGTGGCCCAGCACATCCTGCGCGTGGCCCCGGAGCGGGTCATGCGGCTGGCGTTGATCGATACTTCCTTCCATGCCGACTCGCCCGAACGCGCCGCCCAGCGGCAATCGCAACGTGCCAGCGTGCGCCTGCCGGGCACCTTCCACGGCTTCGGCGACACGCTGATGCGCAGCTACATCGACGCCTCGCGCCTGGACGACTACGTGCTGGTGCAGCGCGTGCGCGACATGACCACGCGGCTGGGCGCCGAGGTGTTCCTGCGCCAGAGCGCGCTGGACCGCGCCGACGGCCGCGCCGTGCTGGCCGCGTACCGCGACCCGCTGTTGATCGCGTGCGGTGCCAACGACCGCATCACCCCGCTGGCGATCAGCGAGGAGATGCAGGCGCTGGTACCGGGATCCACGCTGGTGGTGCTGCCCGATTGCGGGCACCTGGCCCCGATGGAAAAGCCGGACGAGGTCAGCGCCGCCATGCGCGAGTGGCTGCAGGCCTGAGCGCGTGTGAGGCGCTTTCCGTGCGTCCACAAGGGGCCAGTGGCGGCGTTACCTCAGTCGATTAATCCCATGCTGGCGCGATGCCTTCCGGGTTCGCCAGCCGCTGGCCACGATCCAGCGTGGCGATCTGTGCCATGTCTTCATCGGTCAGGCGCAGGTCTTCGGCGAGCAGGTTGCTGGCCAGGTTCTCGCGCTTGGTGGAGGAGGGGATCACCGCGAAGCCCTGCTGCAGTGCCCAGGCCAGCGCCACCTGCGCCGGGGTGGCAGCGTGGCGCTCGGCGATGGTCTGGATCACCGGGTCCTTCAGCACCTCGCCGTAGGCCAGGCTCATGTAGGCGGTGACATGGATGCCCTGTTCGCGCAGGAACGCGATCAACGCGCGGTTCTGCAGGTACGGATGCACTTCAATCTGGTTGGTGGCGATCGCCTCGGCGCCCAGGATCGCAATCGCCTGGCGGGTCAGGTCGATGGTGAAGTTGGAGATGCCGATCTGCCGGGTCAGCCCTTCGGCCTTCGCCTGCGCCAGCGCGCCCAGGTACTCGGCCATCGGCACCGCATCGTTCGGCGACGGCCAGTGGATAAGCGTCAGGTCCACATGGTCGGTGCGCAGCTTGCGCAGGCTCTCGCGCAGGCTGTCCAGCAGTGCATCGTGCTGGAAGCTGGCGATCCAGACCTTGGTGGTCAGGAACAGGTCGTCGCGGGATACACCGGAGTCGGCGATGGCCTGGCCGACCTCCGCTTCGTTACCGTAGATCTGCGCGGTATCGATGGCGCGGTAACCCACGTCCAGTGCGTTGCGGACCGAGTCGATGACGGTCTGGCCCTTCAGCCGGAACGTGCCAAGACCAAATGCGGGAATGCTCATGAAAAACTCCTTCAGTGGGGGAAGTGCAGGCTACGCCGTGCACCGTTAAGCGGATCAAATGAAAACAAGCGGACGGTAGAGCGGACGGTAGAGCGGACTGTTAGTCCGCTGCCGTTGGCATCAATGCGCCGCCACAGAAATCCCGTCGGCACGCGCATCCACACCGTCCCGTGCGTCCAACCGCCCACTCAGCACGGTCAACCCCAGCGCACCCAGCACCACCAGCGCGCCCAGCCACGGCGTATGCATCAGGCCCAGGTGATCCACCACCAGCCCGCCCAGCGACGCACCCATCGCGATGCCGACATTGAACGCGGCGATGTTCAGGCCCGAGGCCACGTCCGCCGCCTGCGGGGCAAACCGCTGCGCCTGCTTGACCACATACACCTGCAGCCCGGGCACGTTGCCGAACGCCACCGCGCCCAGCGCCAGCACCGTGAGCAGCACCAGCCACGTGTTGTGTGCGGTGAAGGTCAGCGCGAACAGCACCAGCGCCAGCAACCCGAAGATCAGCTTCAGCGCGGGGATCGGGCCGCGCCGGTCGGCCAGGCGGCCGCCCCACAGGTTGCCGAACGCCACCGACACGCCGTACACCAGCAGCACCCCGCTGACCGCGTTCGGCGAGAAGCCGGTGACGTCCTGCAGGATCGAGGCGAGGTAGGTAAAGGACAGGAACGTGCCGCCATACCCCAGCGCGGTAATGGCATACACCAGCAGCAGGCGCGGCTGGGCCAGCACGGACAACTGCTGGCCGAATGTGGCCGGTTCACTGCGCTGCAGGTTGCGCGGCACGAACAGCAGGCTGCCGATCAGGGCGATCACGCCCAGCGCGGCCACGGCCAGGAAAGTGGCGCGCCAGCCCATATGCTGGCCGATGAAGGTGCCCAGCGGCACACCGGTCACCAGCGCCACGGTCAGCCCGGTGAACATGATGGCAATCGCACTGGCGGCCTTCTCCTTCGGCACCACCGACGTGGCGATGATCGAGCCGATCGAGAAGAACACGCCGTGCGCCAGGCCGGTGAGCACGCGCGCCACGATCAGCGAGCCATAGCTCGGTGCCATCCAGGCAATCACATTGCCCAGCGTAAACAACACCATCAGCGCCACCAGCAGCGTCTTGCGCGGCACCCGCCCGGTCAGCGCGGTCAGTACCGGCGCGCCGACCGCCACACCCAGGGCGTACAGCGAGACCAGCAGGCCGGCGGAGGGCAGGGACACGCCGAGATCGGCGGCGATGGTCGGAATCAAACCGACAATGACGAATTCGGTCGTGCCGATCGCGTACGCACCCAGCGTAAGCGCCAGCAGGGCCAAGGGAATGCCACGGGACATGGTCGTAACCGGTGGAAGAGGAGGTGCGCAGTCTGCGCGCCCGACTCTTGCCGAAAAACCGGTCTTCACGCCAATGACTCTTGCTTCATGGTCAATAATGGGTCCATGAAGACCACCCTCGATGAAATGCAGGCGTTCATCGCCGTGATCGACAGCGGCTCGATCACCGCCGCCGCCGAAGCACTGGGCCAAACCACATCCGGGGTCAGCCGCGCGCTGGGCCGGCTGGAGGAAAAGCTGGGCACCACCCTGCTGACCCGCACCACCCGGCGGCTGCAGCTTACCGAAGAGGGCGACGCGTTCCTGGCCCAGGCCCGCGCCATCGTCGCCTCGGTGGAGGCGGCCGAAGAGCAGATGACCGCGCGCCGCCAGCGCCCGGCGGGCCGGCTGCGCGTGGATGCCGCCACCCCGTTCGTGCTGCACGTGATCGCCCCGCTGGTGGCCGGCTTCCGCGCGCGCTATCCGGAGGTGCAGCTGGAGCTCAACAGCAGCGAGCGCTACATCGACCTGCTCGAACGCCGCACCGACGTTGCCATCCGCATCGGTCCGCTGGCCGATTCCACCCTGCATGCGCGCCCGCTCGCGCACAGCCGCCTTCGCGTGCTGGCCAGCCCGGCCTACCTGGCCGCGCATGGCACCCCGAACACCGTGGAGGATCTGGACGCTCACGCACTGCTGGGCTTCAACGAACCCGATTCACTCAACCACTGGCCGTTGCCCGGGCGCACCGACGCGCTGCTGCACATCCGCCCGGCCGTGGCCGTTTCCAGCGGCGAAACCCTCCTGCGGCTGGCGCTGGAGGGCGCGGGCATCGTCTGCCTGTCCGACTTCATGACCCACCGCGACCGTGAGGCGGGCGCGCTGGTACAGGTGCTGCCGGCGTTGACCGTGGAGGTACGCCAGCCCATCCACGCCGTGTACTACCGCAACACGGCGGTATCGGCGCGGATCAGCTCGTTCCTGGACTACCTCGCCGAAGCGATGGTCGGGCCGCCGTTTGTGCGCTAGGGGCCAACCGTGGGTTGGCAGCCCTTGACCTAAGCAGCGCGCGACAACGACGGCGCCGCCGGTGCCAGCACGAACACATCCACCGCATCGTTCAGCGCGATGGCCTGTTCCTCCATGCTGCGCGCGGCAGCCGAGGCTTCTTCCACCAGCGCGGCGTTCTGCTGGGTGGCCTCGTCCATGTGGATCACGGTCTGGCTGACCTGCTCGATGCCGGCGGTCTGCTCCTGCGAGGCCGCCGAGATCTCGGCCATGATATCGGTCACCCGCTGCACGCCACTGACGATCTCGCCCATGGTCTGACCCGCCTGGTGCACCAGCCGCGAACCGCTGGTGACATCGCCGACCGAGGTGTCGATGAGCGTCTTGATCTCCTTGGCCGCGCCCGCCGAGCGCTGCGCCAACGTGCGCACCTCGCTGGCGACCACGGCAAAGCCGCGGCCCTGTTCACCGGCACGCGCCGCTTCCACGGCGGCGTTCAGCGCCAGGATGTTGGTCTGGAAGGCGATGCCGTCGATCACCGAGATGATCTCGGCAATCCGCTTGGACGACGCCTCGATGGCGCTCATGGTGGTCACCACCTGGCTCACCACTTCGCCGCCCTGCGCCGCGACGCTGGCCGCGCCGATCGCCAGCTGGTTGGCCTGGCGCGCGTGTTCGGCGTTCTGGCGCACGGTCGAGGTCAGCTCTTCCATCGACGCGGCGGTCTCTTCCAGGTTCGCGGCCTGCTGCTCGGTACGCTGCGACAGGTCGTTGTTGCCGGCCGCGATCTCGCTGGCGGCGGTCTGGATCGCCTGCGCGGCGCGCTTGATGTCGCCCACGATGCCGGTGAGCTGGCCGCTGGTCATCGCCACGTCGTCGCGCATGCGCGCGAACACGCCGTGGAACTGGCCCTGCATGCGCGCGCTGAGGTCGCCGCGCGCGATGGCCTGCAACACGCCGGAAACCTCGCCGAGGTCGCGTTCGGTGGTTTCCATCAGCTGGTTCAGGCCGCCGACCATGTCGCGGAAGTCGTGCTGGTAGCGGCTGGCGTCGCCTCGTTGGCTGAAGTCACCGGCCGCGGCGGCCAGCGCCAACCGCTTGATCTCGGCGTTGATCGCACCGAGGTTGTGCTTGACCGCGTCCAGCGACTCGGTGATCACCGCCTTCTCGCCCGGCAGGCGCTGCATGTCCTGCGAAAGATCACCCACCGCATAGCGGCCCATGATCTCGATCGCGCGCAGCTGCACCTGCAGGTGCGCGTCGACCAGTGCGTTGCTGTCGTTCACCATCTGCCCGTAGCCGCCCGGGAATGCGCTGGCATCCATGCGGTAGCTGATCTCGCCGGCGTCATGGCGCTGGGCCATGCTGGCCTGCGCGGCCAGCACGTCCTTCAGCGTCTGGGTGACGGCGGTCATCGCCAGACCGAGACGGCCGATTTCGTCGCGGCTGCGGACCTGCACGGTGTGGTTGAGTTCGCCGCGTGCGACGGCGCGGGCGGCCGCCTCCACCGCCACGACCGGTGCGATCACCGAGCGCCGCAGCCACACCGCCAGCACCGCCATCAGGATGCCTGCCGCCAAGGCGGTCAGTACCGCACACAGCACCAGCATGCGGCGGGCCTGCTCGGAGCGGGCCTGCACGGCGCGTTCGGCAACCGCCGCGGTCTGCTTGCCCAGCGCATCCAGCGTGGTGCCCAGCGCCCGGTCCTTGCCGCGCACCAATGCGTCGCCTTCGAGCGGGCTGTAGCCGCTGGCGGCGAACGCCTCCAGCGCACCGTGGTAGTCCGCTTCCAGCGTGGCGTGCTGGGCCAGGAAGGCCTGCGCCAGCCGCACCGTTTCGGCATCGCCGCCACTTGCCAGCGCCTTGGCCAAGGTGCGGGTCTTGTCGCCCTGCGCATCGAAGGCGGCCAGGTGCTTGGTCCGCAGCGCCTCGTCGCTGCCGCGCAGCAGTACGTTCTTCCACTCCTGCACCTGCATGCGGAATTCGCGTTGCAATCCTTCGGCCTGCGCGTTGCGGGCCACTTCGGGTGGGATGGTGGTCGAGAGATTCAGCCAGGCCGATCCCAGCCCGGCCAGGGCGCACAGCACCACCACGGCCAAGCCAAGCGACAGGGCGCCGAGCAGCTTGAACTGCAGGCTGAGGGCGCGCGCGGGCGCAACGGAGGAGAGGGGCATCGCGGATCACTGAAAGAGGGAAGGGGCGATGGCGGTATCGGACTCCGCAGTTACCTTCTGAAGTGCGATGTAGCGCACATTTTCTGTCTCATTCACGCATGTGAAGCTTTTATTACCGTTGCAAAGGCGACGCCGGTGGAACAACTGGCAGGGTTGTCCGTTCCCCGCTCTATATGTAACTATTGGCGTTACATGAAATCCAGCAACCAATTCTCCGACGCCCTCCACATCATGGCCCACCTGGTCGGCCAGGCCGGTCCCCGCACCTCCGAACAGCTCGCCACCTGCCTGCCGACCCACCCGGTGGTGATCCGCCGCCTGCTGGCGGCATTGCAGAAGGGCGGGCTGGTCCACAGCGTGCGCGGTCATGGCGGTGGCAGCCAGCTGGCGCGCGACCCGGCCACGATCAGCCTGCACGACGTCTACGTGGCCATCGGCTCACCGGCACTGCTGCATACCGGTGCGCGCGAAACCGGACGTGGCTGTCCTGTACAGCAGGTGGTCAACGCCGCGTTGGACGAGAGCTACCAACAGGCGCAGGCGCTGCTCGAAAAACGCCTGCACGCCACCACGCTGGCCACGTTGGGCGAGGCCTTCGCCCAGCACCTGGCCCACCACGCAACAGGAGTTCCGCATGAGCTTTGATGCCGTGATCGTCGGCGGCAGTTTCGCCGGTCTCTCCGCCGCCATGATGCTCGCGCGGGCCCGCCGCAGCGTGCTGGTGATCGACAGCGGGCTGCCGCGCAACCGTTACGCCGCGCACTCGCACGGCGTGCTCGGGCTGGACGGCATGGCCGGCGGCGAGCTGCTTCGGCAGGCCAAGGCACAGCTGCTGGACTACCCGAGCGTGCGCTGGTGCAGCGACACCGCCATCGAAGCACACCCCACCGTGGACGGGTTCGCCGTGCACACCGCCGGCGGCGACACCTGGGCCACGCGCAAGCTGCTGCTGGCCACCGGCATCCGCGATGAACTGCCGCCCATTCCCGGCCTTGCCGAACGCTGGGGCCACAGCGTGCTGCACTGTCCTTACTGCCACGGCTACGAAATCGGCGGCGGCGAGATCGGCCTGCTCGGTGGGCATGCGCTGTCCGCCATGATGGCCGGGCTGCTGGCCGACTGGGGGCAGGTCACGCTGTTCGCGCATGGCATGACGCTCGACGACGACCAGCTCGCCACCCTGCAGCGCCGCGGCGTGCGCATCGAATCGGCCGAAGTGGTCGCGCTGGAAGGCGATGCGCCGGACCTCAGCGCGGCATTGCTCGCCGATGGCCGCCGCATCGACCTGCGCGCGCTGTTCGTGGCCTCGCGTCAGCACATGGCGTCACCCTTGGTAGAACAGCTGGGCTGCGCGCTGGATGAGAGTCCGGTGGGCGTGCTGGTGCGGGTGGACGCGCAGAAGCAGACCACGGTGCCCGGCGTGTACGCTGCAGGCGATGCCACCGTGATGGGCAACATCACGCTGGCCAGCGCCGAAGGCGTGCGTGCGGGGGTCAGCCTGCACCACGCCCTGGTGGCCGAAGACAGCGCGCTCACCCCTTGATGCAGACCACCTGGCGCAGGGTGTGCACCACCTCCACCAGGTCGCTCTGCGCGGCCATCACCGCATCGATCGACTTGTAGGCCGCGGGTGACTCGTCGATCACCGTCGCATCCTTGCGGCATTCCACATGTGCGGTGGCCTCGCGGTGCTGGGCCAGGGTGATCTGCTGGCGCGCCGCAGAACGGCTGAGCACGCGCCCGGCGCCATGGCTGCAGCTGTGGAAGCTCTCTGCATTGCCCTTGCCCCGCACGATGTAGCTGCGCGTGCCCATGCTGCCCGGAATGATGCCCAGCTCGCCGGCCCGCGCGCTCACCGCGCCCTTGCGCGTCACCAGCAGTTCCTCACCGCCGTGCGTTTCGGTCTGCACGTAGTTGTGGTGGCAGTTCACCGCCAGCTTCTCCAGCTGGAACTTCGGCAGCCGCTGGCGCATCTCGGCCAACACCCGCGCCATCATCGCCTCGCGGTTCTCGCGGGCGTACTCCTGCGCCCACGACACCGCCTGCACGTAGTCGTCGAACAACGGCTCACCCTGCATGAAGAACGCCAGGTCCTTGTCCGGCAGGTGGAAGCCGAGCACACGCCGGGCCAGCTGTTCGCGCGCCTGCTCAATGAAGTAGGTGCCGATCAGGTTGCCGGTGCCGCGCGAGCCGCTGTGCAGCATCACCCACACCGCGCCGGTTTCATCCAGGCAGATCTCGATGAAGTGGTTGCCGCCGCCGAGCGTACCGATCTGGCACGCCAGCTTGTCGGTGCGCACCTGGCGATGCCGCTCCTTGATGGCATTCAGCCGCTGGACCAGCCCGGAGCACTCGATGCGGCTGCGGATGCTGTCCGGCAGCTGCCGGTGTTCGCCGCCCTTGCCATTGCCCACCGGCACGGCGCGCTCGATGTGGCTGCGCAGCTGCGCGAGCGAGTCCGGCAGGTCGTCGGCGCGCAACGTGGTGCGCACCGCGGCCATGCCGCAGCCGATGTCCACGCCGACGGCGGCAGGAATGATCGCACCGCGGGTGGGAATCACCGAACCCACGGTCGCGCCCTTGCCGACGTGCACGTCGGGCATCACCGCGACCCATGGGCCCACGAAGGGCATCGCAGCGATGTTGCGCAGCTGTTCCTGCGCCTGTGTGTCCACGGGCACGCCGCGCACCCAGCCCTTGATGGGCGTGCTGCCTTCGGCATGCAGGAAATCAAAATTGTGTTGTGTAGTCATGACATCAGTCCATTGAAGGTGCGCAAACGAAAACGCCCCCGGATGCAGCATCCGAGGGCGTTTGCGTACCTCGGAGATCGGGAACCGATCTCCGTGCAGGAAGATCAGTCGATGGCCAGCGTCAGTGCCTGATCCGCGGCATCGCACGAACGCAGCGCGGCATGGGTGCGCGGCAGTCGGTGGGCGATGGCGGGGAAGCAGAAGGGCATGACGGTCTCGGTTGAAGGGAAGGGGTGCCGCACGGGGCGGCGATGGGCGCGAACCTTACGCGGGTTCGTTTACGTCTGCAACTGCGTCATGCAAGCGCAGGCTGTTCGCCTGCGCCACAGACCGCCTGGGCCGGCCAACGGCCGGCGCTACCACGTTCATTCCGCGCTGGCTTCGTCGAGCTGTGCGATGTCCTTGGCCGACAGCGCCACCTGCGCGGCAGCCAGCACGTCATTGAGCTGTGCCACGCTGGTAGCGCTGACGATCGGCGCGGTGATGCCCGGGCGGGCGATCAGCCAGGCGATCGCCACCTGCGCCGGCGTGGCGTTGTGCGTGCTGGCCGTGTCGTCCAGTGCCTGCAGGATGCGCAGGCCGCGCGGATTGATGTACTTGGCCACCACGCTGCTGCCACGCGTGCTGCTCTTGGCCGCATCGTCGGCACTGCGGTACTTGCCGCTGAGGAAGCCACTGGCCAGCGAGTAGTAGCTGATCACGCCCAGTTCGTTCTCGCGTGCCACCGCTTCCAGCCCCGCCTCATACCCGGCGCGGTCGTACAGGTTGTACTCCGGCTGCAGCGTCTCGTAGCGCGGCAGCTTGTAGTCGGCCGACACCTTGAGCGCATCGCGCAGGCGTTCGGCGCTGTAGTTGGACGCGCCGATGGCGCGCACCTTGCCCTGCTCGATCAACCGGCCGAACGCGGCCAGGGTGGTCTCCAGCGGCGTGGACTCGTCGTCTTCATGGGCCTGGTACAGATCGATCACGTCGGTCTGCAGGCGGCGCAGCGAATCGTCCACGGCGGCGGCGATGTTGTCTGCCGACAGCCCGGGGTGCTCGGCCCACTTGGCGACCTTGGTGGCCAGCACCACCTTGTCGCGCTTGCCGCTGCGCTGGAACCAGCGGCCCAGGATGGTCTCCGATTCGCCGCCCTGGTTGCCCGGCACCCAGGCCGAATAGGCATCGGCGGTGTCGACCAGGTTGTAGCCGGCATCGACGAACGCGTCCAGCAGCGCGAACGAGGTCTTCTCGTCAGCGCCCCAGCCGAATACGTTGCCGCCGAATGCGATGGGCAGCACTTTCAGGCCGGAACGGCCGAGTTCGCGCGGTGCAGTCATGGGCATCTCCTCCAATCGAATCCAATGCAACAGCATAAGTGCCTGCCCATGACACCGCTGCGGCGGCGGGCACAAAACAGTGTTCCGCTTCGCTGCACTGCACTAACGTTTTGTGAACACCTTTGACATCGCGGCTGCTAGTCTCGCCGCATCCCGCCACCGTAGGTGATCCGATGAAAGCCCGTTCGCTCAGCTGTGCCTGCCTGTTCACCGTCTCCACGCTGCTGCTTGCCGCCCCCGCCATGGCCATCAAGCCGGCCGGCCCCAACGCCCAGCCGGCGATCACCGCCGCGGTGCAGGCGGCCGTCGACGGCAAGGGCCGCACCCCGGACAACGTGAAGCGCGACGCCTACCGCCATCCGGCGCAGACGCTGTCGTTCTTCGGCGTGGAACCGGGCAAGACCGTGGTCGAAATCACCCCCGGTGGCGGCTGGTACTCGGAAATCCTCGCCCCGCTGCTGCGTGACAAGGGCACCTATGTGGCCGCCGTGGTCGATCCGCAGGCCGTGGCCGAAGGCAAGGGCCGCGATTACCAGCAGCGCCAGATCGATGGCCTGAAGAAGAAGTTCGATGCGGTCCCGGGCACCTATGACAAGGCCAAGGTCGTGCCGTATGACCCGAACGCGCCGAAATTCGGCGCCGACAACTCCGCCGATGTGGTGCTGACCTTCCGCAACGTGCACAACTGGCGCAGCGCCAACCAGGCCGAAGGCATGTTCAAGGGCTTCTACAGCGTACTCAAGCCCGGCGGCGTGCTCGGCGTGGTCGAACACCGCGCCAAGGCCGACGTGCCGGCCGACGACAAGAGCGGCTACGTGGGCCAGGCGCAGGTCATCGCCATGGCCGAAGCGGCCGGCTTCAAGCTGGCGGGCAGCAGCGAGATCAACGCCAACCCGCGCGACACCAAGGACTATCCGGGTGGCGTGTGGACGCTGCCGCCGTCGAACAGCCACGACAAGGCGGACGACGCCAAGTACAAGGCCATCGGCGAAAGCGACCGGATGACCCTGCGCTTCGTGAAGTAACGCGGGAACGCCGGCAGGTACCGACCGTTGGTCGGTACTCCGGCATCCGGGTGCACGGAATGGGACAATGGCGCATCGTCGCCCTCTCCTGCGCCATGCTCATCGCCTTCAACAAGCCTTTCAACGTGCTCTGCCAGTTCACCGACAGCAGCCAGCCGCCCCGCGCGACCCTGGCCGGGTTCGGGCTGCCGCCTGACGTGTATGCCGCTGGACGGCTGGACTACGACAGCGAAGGCCTGTTGCTGCTGACCGACGACGGCCCGCTGGCGCACCGGCTGACCGATCCGCGCCACAAGGAAGACAAGACCTACTGGGTGCAGGTGGAAGGCTCGCCCAGCGACGAACAGTTGCAGGCATTGCGCAGCGGCGTGCAGCTGAACGATGGGCCGACCCTGCCGGCGCGCGTGGCGCGCCTGGAAACGCCGGAGCTGTGGCCGCGCAATCCGCCGGTGCGGTTCCGCAAGACCGTGCCGGATGCGTGGCTGGCGATCACCCTGCGCGAGGGCCGCAACCGCCAGGTGCGGCGCATGACCGCCGCGGTGGGGTTGCCCACACTGCGGCTGGTGCGCGTTTCAATGGGCCCGCATGGCCTGGATGCGCTGCAGCCGGGCCAATGGCGGCAGATCGCCTGAACCATGCAACGTAGAGCCACCCCATGGGTGGCTGCGGCGCGGTGCCGGATCACGAGCAGCCACCCATGGGGTGGCTCTACGTTTGGCGGAGACGCCGCCAAAAAAAACCGCCGGTCATGCCGGCGGTCTTCCTGATCAGCCAAACGCCCTGGTTATCAGGCGTCGCTGCCGATGTCGCTGTGCTCATCAACCACGGTGGTGTTGCGGCGGTTGCGCGCGCTGATGCGCTCGGCCTGCCCGTTCACCACGCTGCCATTGGCCAGCTTCTTCTTCTGCTGCTTGCGGTACAGCGCATAGCCCAGCAGGCCCACGCCCACCGCTGCTACCGCGATCGTCGCGGCCGGGTTGCGGCGAACCACCTTGGCGGCCACCTTGCTGCCGGTCTTCACTGCCCCGAGCGCCGCACCGGTCTTGATCCAGTCGGTCGCCTGCGGGCCGAAGTGGCGCAGATTGGTGCCGGCGTGCTTCAGGCCATCGCCCGCGCTGCTTGCCAGATCCAGTGCGCGCTCAAGAGCGCGGTCGGTAATAACGGTCAGTCTGCTCATGGGGGGTCCTTTGCCTCGGTTCGGAATCCAGTGTCGCCCGGCGGCCGTGTAGGGCGTGTTATCCATCGCCCACGGTCCAGTCACGACGATAACCAATCTGCGGCATCGATTCAGGTCGCACGAATCGCGCGGTCAGCCCCCAGCCATGAATGCGCACAGGTAGAGCCACGCCCTGCGTGGCTGCTCGCGGCTCCGGCCGCACCAAACACCAAGCAGCCCACGGTGTTACGTCCCACGTGGCTTGGCGCGGTGCGTCGCGGCCGCCGTCCACGGATCGTCCGGCCACGGATGCCGGGGGTAGCGCCCCTTCATCTCCTTCCTGACCTCCGCATAGGTGTTGGCCCAGAAGTTGCGCAGATCCTGCGTGACCTGCAGCGGGCGGCCCCCGGGGGAGAGCAGGTGCAGGGTGAGCGCAATGCGGCCGTCGGCGATGCGCGGCGTGTCGGCCAACCCGAACAGTTCCTGCAGCTTCACCGCCAGCACCGGCGGCAGCGGCGCGCTGCCATCGGCGTCGATGGCATACGTGATGGGCCGCTCCATGCCCGACGGCACCGCGATGCGCACCGGCGCGTGGCGGTCGATCAGCTGGCGCTGGGCCCACGGCAGGGGCGTCTTCAACGCCTCACCCAGCGCGGACTCGTCCAGCGCATCCAGGCGGGTCCTGCCGTTGAAGGCGGGGGTGAGCCAGGTCGACAGGGTTTCCATCAGCGCGGCATCGGACACGTCAGGAAGCTCCAGCTCCGGCATCCAGGTGCGCAGCGCCACCGTGCGCGCCTGCCACTGGCGCAGGCCCTCGGTCCACGGCAACGCGTCCAGGCCCAGCTCGCGCACCGCCTCGGTGAGCGCCTGCGCGGCCTGCGCGGGATCGACCCGGCCGGCCGAGCGGCTGTCCAGCACGATGCGGTCGAAGCGGCTCTCGCGACGCGCCACCAGCGCGCGCTTCTCCGCGTCCCAGCGCACCACGTCCTGCTGCACGAAGCGCTGCGGGAAATCGCGGCGCAACCGGTTCTCATCCACCGGCGCGGCACGCAGCAGCAACGCGTCGCGCGCCTCGTAGCGCAGTTCCACCGCCACCAGCCACGGCTCGCCGCGCAGATCGCTGGGATCGAACAGGCGCGCGCTGCGGCCGTTGGCCAGCAGGTAGCGCAGCGGATCGGTGGGGTGGCGCGCGGCGATCCGGTCGGGGAACGCATGCGCGAGCAGGTCGCCCAGCTGGTGTGCCTCCACCGACGACGGTGCGGCCGTGTCGCAGCGCAGACGCCGGCGCCATTGCTTGCTGGCCGCATCGATGGCGGCCAAGGCACCCCGGTTGGCATCGTGCGGCGCGCGTCCCTGGCGGAAGGCCGCCAGCGCGCGCCAGCGGGCCGCCAGCGCATCGCCGCCCTGGCGCAGCGGATCGCGCGCCTCCACCAGCGCCGCCAGGTCGCAGGCCAGCGCCTGCTCGGCGCCGCTGCCGGCGGCCAGCAGCATCGCCGCCAACCGCGGGTGAGTACCCAGCGTGAGCATGCGCCGGCCCAGCGCGGTGAGCCCGCCGCTGTCGCTCAGCGCACCCAGGCGCTGCAGCAGTTCGCGTGCGGCGGCCATCGCGCCTACCGGCGGCGCATCCACGAAGCGCAGGTCGTCGCTGCCCCATGCGGCCAGTTCCAGCGCCAGCGCGGCCAGCTCCACCTGCGCGATTTCTGGCCGGCGCTGCGACTCCAGCCGCTGCGACTGCGGCCACAGTCGCCACGCCCAGCCATCCGCCACGCGGCCGGCACGGCCGGCGCGCTGGTCGGCCGAGGCCTGCGCGATGCTCACCACGTCCAACCGTGCGAAGCCGCTGTTGGGGTCGTAACGCGGTTCGCGCGCCAGCCCCGCATCGATCACCACGCGCACGCCGGGCAGCGTGACCGACGACTCGGCCACATTGGTGGCCAGCACCACCCGGCGCTGGCCCTGCGGATCGGGTTGCAGCACGCGCGACTGCTGGTCCACCGGCAGCTCGCCGTGCAGCGGCAGCACCTGGATATCGGCCGGCAGCACCTGCTCGAGCGCGGCCTGGGTGCGCCCGATCTCGCGTTGCCCGGGCAGGAACACCAGCACGTCGCCGGGATGCTCGGTCAGCGCCTGCTGCACCGCGCGCCGCGCCTGTGCTTCCAGCGCCTCGTCGCGGCGTGCCGGGAAGTGGCTCACCACCACCGGAAAGCTGCGGCCCGCACTGCTCAGGCGCGGCGCATCCAGGAACTGCGCCAGCCGTTCGCCGTCCAGCGTGGCCGACATCACCACAATGCGCAGGTCGTCGCGCAGCTGCGCCTGTACGTCCAGTGCCAGGGCCAGGCCCAGGTCGGCCGCCAGGTGGCGCTCATGGAATTCATCGAACAGCAGCGCGCCCACGCCTTCCAGCATCGGGTCGTCCTGCAGCATGCGGGTCAGGATGCCTTCGGTGACCACCTCCACGCGGGTCCGCGCGGAGACCTTGTTCTCGAAGCGGATGCGATAGCCGACGGTCTCACCCACGTCTTCGCCCAGCTGCCGCGCCATGAACTGCGCGGCGCTGCGCGCGGCCACCCGGCGCGGCTCCAGCATGATGATCTTTCGGCCCTGCAGCCACGGCGCGTCCAGCAGCGCCAGCGGCACCTGGGTGGTCTTGCCGGCGCCGGGGGGCGCCTCCAGGACCAGCCGTGGGTGGCTGGCCAGGTGCGCGGCAATCTCTGGCAGCAGCGCGGAAATGGGAAACATCGGGGTACTCATGGCGGCAAGGATACGGGCCGCAGGCAGCAGCGGCGAGCCGTGGCGGCCGGGCGCGCGCGGGCCGCACGCTACAATGGGCCGATCAACCGCCCTGTAGCTGCCCCATGCAACTGATCGATATCGGCGCCAACCTCACCCACGATTCCTTCGACCGCGACCGCGACGCCGTGCTGGCGCGCGCCCGCGAGGCCGGGGTGGTGCAGATGGTGCTGACCGGGGCCAGCCGCGAGCATTCGCCGCTGGCGCTGGAGCTGGCCCGCCAGCATCCGGGCTTCCTGTACGCCACCGCCGGCGTGCACCCGCACCACGCGGTGGAATACACCGACGAGTGCGATGCCGAGATGCGCGCGCTGCACGCGCACGCCGAGGTGGTGGCGGTCGGCGAGTGCGGTCTGGACTACTTCCGCGACTTCGCCCCGCACCCGGCGCAGCACCGCGCCTTCGAGCGGCAGCTGCAGCTGGCCAGCGAGGTGCTGGCCGCCGACGGCCAACGCAAGCCGCTGTTCCTGCACCAGCGCGACGCGCATGCGGACTTCATGGCGCAGATGAAGAACTTCGATGGCAGGATCGGCGCGGCGGTGGTGCATTGCTTCACCGGCGAACGCCAGGAATTGTTCGATTACCTCGACCAGGACTGGTACATCGGCATCACCGGCTGGCTGTGCGACGAACGCCGCGGCGCGCATCTGCGCGAGCTGGTCAAGCACATTCCGGCCAACCGGCTGATGATCGAAACCGATGCGCCTTACCTGCTGCCCCGCACCCTGAAGCCGATGCCGAAGGATCGCCGCAACGAGCCGATGTTCCTGTCCCACATCGTGGAGGAACTGGCACGTGATCGCAGTGAGCCGGTCGAGGTGGCTGCAGCCAATGCCACCGCAGCGGCGCGTGCGTTCTTCCGCCTGCCCGCGTTGGGCGACGGCAATTCATGAAGTTCTGATGGGCAGCGGCTGACGGCACGGTCAGCATGGGCGTGAATCACTCGACGCCCAAGGTGCACGCCGTGTATATACCCGCCGCTGGATCCCCATCGCCCTCGTTGCCCTCCCGCGTCGGCCCATCCCGCCGCAGGCACGCCGTGCCGGCAGCGGATGTCTGGCAGCCCTGGAACGGCCAGGCGCTGCGCCGCGATGCAGGCCCCAACTACATCGGCAATACGCTGTTGCCGGCCAGCCGGGTTGCGGTGCCGCAGTCGGGGGCGCAGCCTGATTTCCCCTGGAAGCCCGTGCTGGTGGATCTCACCCGCTGTGCCGATACCCGCACCATCGGCACGCAGACCGACCTCGTTCTTGGTACTGCGGAATTGGGTCCCTTTCCTGCGGTCGCGCCGCAACCGCTCGCGCTGCGCCTGCTGCACAGGAACCGTGCCCTGGAAAACGTGGTGCAACGCGTGCGCTACCCGCGACACGCGGAGCGCCCCTATGACGCGGCGCCACGGCCCCTGCGCGCGGTGCGCTCGATGGTGGCGAGCACCGCATCCCCGGACGGCGTGCCGGCCTTGCCGCTCCCGCCGCTGACGCGTGCCCCGCCTTACGCGGTACCGCAGGTCACCCCGCCAGCGCAGGGCATGACGCCGCTGTTCCAGCTGGAGGCGATGTACCCGGCGCTGTCCCCGCAGGTGGCCCGGTATTACCCCGAACGCTGGTTCTGATAGGCCTGCAGGTGGCTGTAGGCCACCGCCAGCAGCGGTGCGGCCTGGCCGGCGGCGCGGGCCCTGGCCAGCATGTCGCCCACGATGTGGGCGGCTTCCACCTGCTGGCCCGCTTCCAGGTCGCGCAGCATGGACGCCTTGAGCGTCGAGCCGGCCTGCGTGGTGGCGTTCAGTGCGATCTGCCGCGCCTTGTCCGGGATTGGCTCGCCGGCCGCATCGGCCACCGCCAGGCATTCGTCGTACAGCCCGCGCACGATGGCCGCGCCATCATCGGTGGCCACGATGGTGCCGACATCGGCGCGCATCAGGCAGGTGGACGCGGCCAACGTGGTCAGGAAGGTGTACTTGATCCACTGCTCCTGGCCGATCGCATCGCTGGCGACGTAGTCCACGCCGGCCTGCACGCAGGCCGCCGCCAGCGCCAGTACCCGCGCGCTGCTGTCGGTGTTGTCGCGCTCGCCAAAGGTCAGCTTCGCCGGCGGTGCCAGGTGCAGCACCGCCCCGTCCGCGGCCTTGGTCGCGCTGATGAAGCACAGCCCGCCCAGCACTGCATCGCGGCCGAAGCGCGCGTCCAACGCCGTGTAATGACGCAGCCCGTTGAGGATCGGCAGCACCGTCGTGCGCGAGGACACGGCCGGGGCAATCGCCTCGATGGAGCTGTCCAGGTCGTAGGCCTTGCAGCTCAGGATCACCAGATCGAACGGCTGCTCCGCGGCCAAGGCTGGCAGTGCATCGGCCGTGACATGTGCCACCGGGAAGGTGGCATCGCCGAGCGGGCTGCGGATCACCAGCCCCTCGCTGTCGAGCTGTGCCGCACGGGCTGGGCGCACCAGGAAGGTGACGTCCACGCCGGCCTGCGCCAGGCGCCCGCCGAAGTAACCGCCGGTGCCGCCTGCGCCCAATACCAGAATGCGCATCAGCTGCGCATCCCCACGCCGCGCTTGAGCAGCCACAGGGCCAGCGCCGTGAGCGCCACCACGAAGCCGATCATCAGCGCATAGGCCACCCACAGCGGTACGTCGCTGGTGCCCAGCAGGCCGTAGCGGAATGCGTTCACCATGTAGAAGATCGGGTTCGCATGGGTCGCAGCTTCCGCCCACGTCGGCAGCAGCTTCACCGAATAGAACACGCCGCCCAGGTAGGTCAGCGGGGTCAGGATGAAGGTCGGCACGATCGCCACGTCATCGAACTTCTTGGCGTACACCGCATTGATGAAGCCGGCCAGCGAGAAGATCGTCGCGCCCAGCAGCACCGTGGTCAGCGTCACCAGCGGGTGCGGAATGCGCACCGGCGTGAAGAACATCGCGATGATCAGCACGATCACGCCCACCATCAGCCCGCGCAGCACCGCGCCGGATACATAGCCCCACAGGATCACCCAGTTCGGCATCGGGCTCACCAGCAGCTCTTCCACGTGGCGGCCGAACTTGGCGCCGAAGAACGACGAACTGATGTTGCCGTAGCTGTTCTGGATCACGCTCATCATCACCAGGCCCGGCACGATGAACTGCATGTAGCTGTAGCCGCCCATCTCGCCCACGCGCGAGCCGATCAGCCCACCGAAGATCAGGAAGTACAGCGTCATGGTGATCGCCGGCGGCACCAGCGTCTGGCCCCAGATGCGCAGGATGCGCGCCACTTCGCGGCGCACGATGGTCAGCAGCGCAATGCGGTTGCGCTGGCCGTCGGTCAGGACCGGGGTCGGGGTGCTGCTCATGCCGCATTCTCCTGGTTGCCGGTGAGCCGTACGAACAGCTCCTCCAGGCGGTTGCTCTTGGTCCGCATCGAACGCACCCGGATGCCCGACGCGTTCAGCGTCGCGAACACCCGGTTGAGGTCCATCGCGCGCGGCATGTCCACGTCCAGCGTGTGCCCGTCGATGGCGGTGATGGTGGTGCCTTCGATCACCGGCAGCTGCGCCGGCAGCTCACCGTCGATATCGAACAGGAAGCCTTCCACGTCCAGCTTGGCCAGCAGTTCGCGCATCGGCCCCTGGGTGACGATCTGGCCGTGGTTGATGATGGCCAGGTTGCGGCACAGGTGCTCGGCCTCTTCCAGGTAGTGCGTGGTGAGGATGATCGTGGTGCCGGCGGCGTTGATCTCCTTCAGCACCCGCCACATGTCGCGGCGGATCTCGATATCCACGCCGGCGGTGGGTTCGTCCAGGATCAGCAGGCGCGGGCGGGTCATCATCGCCCGGGCGATCATCAGCCGGCGCTTCATGCCGCCCGACAGCGTCCGGCTCATCACCTGCGCCTTTTCCCACAGGTGGGCGCGCTTGAGCTCCTCCTCGGCCATCTTCTCGGCCTCGGCGCGGGCCACGCCGTAGAAGCCGGCGTAGTTCACCAGGATGTCGAAGGGCTTCTCGAACAGGTTGAAGTTGATTTCCTGGGGCACCAGGCCGATCAGGCGCATGGTGGCGCTGCGGTTGCGCACCAGATCGCTGCCGAAGACCTCGACCTGGCCCTCGCTGAGGTTCACCAGCGAGCTGATGATGCCGATCAGGGTGGACTTGCCGGCCCCGTTCGGGCCCAGCAGCGCGAAGAAGTCACCCGGGGCAACGTCCAGCGAAACGCCCTTCAGCGCCTGGGTGCCGTTGTCATAGGTCTTGCGGAGGTCACGCACCCGCAGGGCGGGGGCGGTGCTGGTCGCGGGAGTGTTCTGGGATGCCAAGCTCTTGCCTTCGCGCCCAAGGGACGGCGCTGGATAGGGGCGGGGGAGCGGCTATTATAGAAGGCCCCGAGGGTTTGCCCCGGCTACACACTGTTTCCCAAATTCGTGCCTGTTCAATTCCCCCTCAAGCTGATCGACCGGCGCATGCTGGCCCCCACCGTCGGCCACTACCAGTTCCTGCGTGACGACGGCCAACCGCTGGATTTCCAGCCTGGTCAGTTCATCCAGGTCCATTTCGAGTACGCCGACGGCACCGCCACCAAGCGCAGCTACTCCCTGGCCACGATCCACGACCATGCCCTGGCCCCGGGCGAAGCCGTTGATATTGCAGTCAGTTTCGTGCCCGGTGGCGCCGCCACGGCCCTGTTCGAGGGCCTGGACATCGGCGGCCACGTGACCGCCAGCGGCCCGTTCGGCCGGTTCTGCCTGATGCCGGGCGACCACAACGCCCGCTACCTGCTAATCGCCACCGGCACCGGGGTCACCCCGTACCGCTCCATGCTGCCGCTGCTGGTCACCGCCATGGCCGAGCGCGGGGTGGAGGTGGTGCTGCTGCAGGGCGCCCGCACCCCGGCCGAGCTGCTCTACAGCGACGACTTCTACGCCTTCGCGGCTGCCCACCCGGGCTTCCGCTACGTGCCGTGCCTGTCGCGCGAGCTGCCCGAGAACCCGCACCCGGACGCCCGCCACGGCTACGTGCAGCAGCACCTGGCCGAATTCGCGCCCAACCCGGCCACGGACATCGCCTACCTGTGCGGCAACCCGGACATGGTGGATGCCACCTTCGAGGCACTGAAGGAAGCCGGGCTGCCGACCCCGCAGGTGCGGCGGGAGAAGTACGTCAGCAGCAAGTAATGCTGCAGCGCGGTTCACCGGATGCCCGCCTTGTACGGGCATCTGTGTCGGATATCTCAGTGGGCTGCAATCGGACCGCTCGCGAGGTACGTTGCAAGCGCGCGGTCTTCGATCTCGTACTCGCCCTTTTCGCCCTTTGGCGCGAGGACCAGGTTCTTCACCAGTCGATTGACGGCGGTTTGAACCCGCTGCGGGTTGTACGCATTCTTCTCCTCGAGCTGATTGGTCACCATGGCGCTGAAGTCCGCACTGAACAGACTCTTCGGCTGATTCGTGGCCAGGTGCTGCAGGATGATCCTATCGACCGGTTTCAGCCTCAGCCATTGCTCGCGTAGGCCCGTTTCGCCTATCTCCTGCTGCCAGCGGCGCAGTCCGTCCCATGGGTCGGACGTGATGCCCACCACCATGTGCAGGATGATCTGGTTGAGGTAGAGCGGTACCCGCGCAATGCGTTCGAAGACGTCTGCCAACGCCTTCTCGTCAACCTTGCGACCGGTCATCTGAGCAAAGAGGTGGGCGCGGTTTTGCACGAAGTCTTCGCCCAGCTGCGGCAGGGGCAATGAAAGTGCCGCATCGAAAAGCGGCGCTCTACGCTTGCGGAACATTTCATTGAGTGCGTCCCGGGAAGAGCCTGTAAAGAACAGCTTCAACTTGGGCTGCAGCTCAAGCATCGATGCACGGAAGCAGGCGACGAAATCCTCGTGCATCCCGGCAGCGAGCGTCTGGAACTCATCCAGGATAAGAAGAACCGGCTTGTTGCTCGCCTGGGCCAAGCTTTGCATTGCGCTTCTGAGCCTACCTTGCAGGTCTGCTTCAGCGCCGCGCTTCGTCCACTCGGCGTGCACCCCCGAGCCCGCGTAACCCGCCTTGGCGGTCACCTTGTCGGGTGCGATCGCCTTCGCCAGAAGGCCCTTGGGTCGCGCGGCCGCTTCCAGTTCTTCCACGAGTGCCACTTCAGGATGGTCACGCCTGACCCATAGGTCGATGTAGCACGCCCGCCAGCCCCACGCCTCGGCAGCCGGAACGAGATCGTTTTTCACGAACAGGGTCTTCCCCATCCGCCGCGCCGCGAACATGGTGATGGCATGGGTCAGCCCCGAGCCCAGCGCCTGATGGACCGTGTGGACAAGGTCCTCGCGTGGGAAGTAGTGGATGTCGGCTAGCGTATTCATTATGAACTTTTATGGACAAAGCCATAATTATGGTTTCGCTCATAAGATTCCATAACTCTTCGTCGGGTGCTGTGACAGTTCCCTCAGAAACGCTGGGCCATACGCGCCAACGACGGATCTGTCTCACAGTTTCAGGAGTGAGGCGCATCCTGCCTTCCGAAGCCCGCAACACAGCTTCAACGAATGCCCGCCCTTGGCGGGCGTTGGCTTTCCAATCACAGGTGCGCCGCAGGCATCACTCAGTTCGCGTCGCGGCGTAGGTGGTGGCGCCGCTGACCAGCTCGAACCCGTTCGCGCGGCCACCCGTGCTGGGCATGACCTTCAGCACCATGTTCTGCTCGGTCATGAAGAAGCTCGTCGCAGATTGCGCGTGCAGCTCCCTGCGACCTGAACCGAGCACGTCACTCTGCAGGTACAGCCGTTCGCCCTCGGCAATGAGCTCTGCGGTTTTGCCCAGCAGCGCGTAGCGACCGGCGAGCTGACGGTTGCGTGCGGCATCGCCCGGAATGGCGACCTTCTCGATCACCTTGAATTCCAGCCAGCCGTACTCGGCCGAGATACTGGCCAGAATCTCGCCGATCAGGGCCGCGCCGTTGTCGCTGTTGGTCATGATCACTGCGCCCTGGCCACTATGCGTATAGCCGTACAGCTGCGAGCGGAAGCCCGTTGTGCCGCCGCTATGACTGAAGCTGGTCCGGTCGCCCAGATCCTCGACGTACAGCCCGAGCCCGTACTCGCCCAGGCCACGCGTGAGCATCGTCTGTGCGGTGTCGTGCGAGAGCAGCGTGCCTGCGCTGCCATCGGCGGCGCGCTGGATCTCGAGCACCACCTGCGCAAGATCGCTCGGCGTGGTCCACAAGCCCGCCGCCGCCGACTCGGGATAGCGGTGCCAGCGACCCGCAACCGCGTGGCCGTCGGCGGTGTGACCCGATGCCGCCTTGGTGTCCTGGCTGGGCGGGAGCGCCACGGCGAAGGTACTGTGCTTCATTCCCAGCGGCGCCAGCACGGACTGCTGCATGTACCGATCAAACGGCTGCCCGGCGGCCTCGGCCATCAGCAGCTGCACGACGCCATAGCCACCGCCCGAATAGCGCCACAGGCTGCCGGGCAGGACATCCACCCGCACCGGGTCAGAGTTTGCCGGGGCAGTGCCGTCGAGGACCTGCACCAGGGTCGGCAGTGGCTGTCCCTGCGCGTAGCCGAAGTAACCATGGACCGTCGTCCCGGCGCTGTGGTTGAGCAGCATGCGTAGGCTCACCGGCTTGGCGCGGGTGAAGTCGTTGTCCGGAATCTTCCACGCGGTCAGCTGGTCGTTGGCCGGCGCATCCAGCAAAAGCCGGCCCTGCTGGACCAGCTCGAGCGCACCGACTGCGCTGACGGCCTTGCTGACAGAGGCCGCCTGGAACAGGGTATCCGGCGTCACCAGAGTGGTGTTCTTTCCTTCTGCGCTGGTCACGCCGTAAGCGCGGGTCCACTGGACCCGCCCCTGGTCGATGAGTGCGATGCTGACGGCCGGCACGTTGTGGAAGGCCATGCGCTCCCGGAGGTCCATCTTCCCGCCAACCGCGCCCTTGACCATCACTGGGGTGGAAAGCCCTGCCTCCACGCGCGCGACGCGGGCTTCCGCCGTTCTGGACGCTTCCTTTGCCGATATTGCCGCTCCGATGCACAGGGCAAGCGTGCCCAAAAGGCAGGTTGCAAATGGGCGCAGCAACCGAGCGTCGTAGCGGAAGTGCATGGGCGATTCCGGAGTGGGTGAGAGGCTGGGCGACATTACCTTATGCGGGCAACGCTATGCACTCCCACTTGGCACCAATCGCTACGATGTCGCCGATAGCGCTGGAACCCGCACTGGTCCTGGGGAAGTCCCCAGCTCAGTCTTGCGCGGACTCCTATGCGGTCGGGAACGTTGCGGTCGCGTCATCAAACCGGCCCTCTTCCCGAGCGATTGTATGCGATGCGCCAGCAGTGTGAAGTGGGCAATGCGCTGTATCCACACGCCGGTGCAACGGCAACGTTTGATGGACAATCAGCGACAAGGTACCTATTGGGAACTACGATGACGCCAAGTGGTCGGAAGTCAAATGAGGGTGGAACTAGTCAGCGTGCGGTGCCGCTATAAATTGACGGAGGAAGTGAGATGAAGGAGGAAGAGCTGCTGTCGTTGATCAAGGCGTTTGTCTCAGGAAATGACGTCGGTATTGAAGCTGCGAACAGGATGGAAATGCTGCTCGACGATTCATTTCCTGACGACGATTACCTTCAAGAGACCATCGAGATGCTTGCCTGCTATCGCCCGGAGGGCGGAAGGGAGGTGTTGGGAATTGAGTCCATAAGGAGGCGTCTCATGGGGATCGGTACGTATCTTCAGGACAAAAATCACGCTTGAACATGCTGGCGGCCTGCCTCGTCAACTTTCACAGGGTGTGGCGAGGAACTATAGCGGCGGCGGATCTATCACTGATATGCGGAGAAATAGGGTGAATCCAAGTATATGCGTGGATGAGGATGTGAACGACTATTTCGATATGATCGTCCAAAGTTTGAGTTTAAATTTTGGTTACCCAGCAGCGCACTCGGAACGATTGGCAAGGGAATACTATGAGAAATTCACCGATCCAATCTTCTGTGAATCGATAGGGGTGTGGGTGCAGGACGATGAGTTCTTTTTTCATGAGGGCGTGCTCGGAATGGTGTTGAGAGTTCATTACTACCTTGTGCTGAAAGGAGATCCCCGTCGAACTGCATTCATTGACTGGCGTAAGGAATTTGTGATTGCTTGCCGGCGAGGTTCAGATGGCAGTTCTGATTGAGGGAACTCTGCTGAGGTTCGAGAGCGATGCATTTAGCTGGTTGCTGGGAATTTCCAGGTCCGCGTTGTTCGGGCATATCTTTCCTTAAGGGAACCGATGGTTGACATCGAGGTCATCAAGCAGGCGAATTTAATTCGTGAGCTGTCCTCTCAAGCAGCAGCAGACTGGTTGATGAGCACCTATCCAGTTGGAGCGCCGGACTATGGGGCGGCATTCAATCTTCTGACCAGACGGTCGTGGAAGCGTCGGGATCAGATTCGCCTTGCCGAGCACTATCTCGCCAGGCTTCCGTTCGCGGCGGCCAAGCCCTACCGCGTGTTTCTTTCATTCATGGCAGCCGACGTCTTCGTGGCGCAGCTCAGGAAATTTCTGCCCAGTGACGAATCGAAGGCGGAGCTGTTGCGTTACCACTTGGAGGTGGTGATGCGCGAAGGTGCCCGGTCGGACGGTGACAGAGCGCTGTTCACAGAACTCCTGGCGGAGTTGGGCAGTGCCCGGCGTAGCGACGATCTGTCGTGATCCTGGTACTTACCCGGCTTAGTCTCGCGCGTACTCCGATTCACTCGGCAGAGCTGCGGTTGCATCGTCAAGCCGGCCTTCACTCACCAGCGCATGAATTCGATGCGCCAGCGGCGTGACATCGGTAATCTGCCGAATCCACTCACCGGCATACAACCGCACAGCCTCTCCGCTCAGTCCAATCTGGATGGCGCGATGCTCAAGCGGTCGGTGGTGCAGATCGCGCTCAGGATCCCATTGCACACGAACGGGCGAGCGGTGCTTGAGCGCCTCCCACGCCTGTGCGTCCATGCCGGGCTCTGGATGGCTGGCACAGCTGTTGGCCAGCGCCCACGCAAACCCTTCGTGGGTGATGTCGATGGCCAGAATTCGCGCTTGGCCTTCATCTTTGTAGCCCCACCCGGCCCGGTACATCATCCACAGGAAGGACGGCTTGATCCACGTCATCCGCTCCATCTTGAAGGGCGGGGAGACGAACGTCTGGTGCTTTAGGGCGCTGTCCGCAATGGTGTCCGAGTAGGCCTGGTAGACGCGGAGGGTGGCGCTGTCGTACTGGGCGCGGATCTGCCGCGCCGGAATCTTCGTCGTTGTCATTGCCTGCGTTATAGCCGAGCCGGGGCAGTCGGCGTCGTCTCGATGCGACGACCGGCCCGTTGCGACGGACGACCGGCTCTCCCCCTTCGGTCACATCCAGCTCGCCCGCTCGTCATGGCATGCTGAAGCCCTTCAACCAAGGACGTGATCGAAATGCGACTTTCCCGCCGTCCCCTGGCAGCCAGCGCAGCGTTGCTGCTGCTGGCCGCCTGCCAGGCCACTCCGGATGCACCCCCGGAGACCGCCGAGCGCCAGTACGGAACACTGACGTTCAAGCCCTGCACCCTCACCAGCAGCCAGGCCAGCAGCAACGTGGAGGCCGAGTGCACCACGCTGCAGGTGCCGGAGAACCCTGCCGCACCGAATGGGCGGAAGATCGGCCTCAACATCGCGCTGCTCGATACCGAGAACCTGGGCGAGGGCAAGCAGGACCCGGTGTTCTTCCTGGCCGGCGGCCCGGGCCAGTCGGCCACCGAGGTGGCGGCCATCGTCAACCAGGCGCTGCGCGAAGTGCGCAAGAAGCGCGACATCATCCTGGTGGACCAGCGCGGTACCGGGAAGTCCAACCCGCTCAGCTGCCTGGGCGCGGACGGCAAGGAACTGGCCTTCGACGAGAAGGCCGCGCCCACGCCGGCGGTGATTGCCGAGTACGCCCAGCGCTGCGCGGCCACGCTGGTGGACCGTGCCGATACGCGTTTCTACACCACCACGCAGGCCATCGGCGACCTGGACGCCGTGCGTGCGGCGCTCGGGGTGGAGAAGATCAACCTCGTCGGCGCCTCCTACGGCACCCGCGTGGCCCAGCAGTACGCCGCACGCTTCCCGCAGCACACCCGTGCGGTAGTGATCGACGGCGTAGCCCCGAACGACATCGTGGTGGGCGGCGACTTCGCCAATACCTTCGAAGCGGCGATCGAACTGCAGTCCGCCCAGTGCCGCAAGGATCCGGCGTGCGCCAAGCGCTTCCCGGTCGATACCCGTACCCAGCTGCGCAATGTGATGGCATCGCTGGCCAAGGCACCGGTCGACGTGGAATATCGCGACCCCGGTACCGCGCAGGTCCGCCGTGACACGATCAGTGCCGATACGGTGACCGGCCTGGCCTTCATGTTCTCGTACATGCCGGAACTGTCTTCGCTGCTGCCGGTGATGCTGGATGAAGCGGCGCAGGGCCGCTACGCGCCGCTGATGTCGCTCAACAGCCTGGTCAGCCGCTCGATGGGCGGGCAGATGAACCGTGGCATGCAGTGGTCGGTGATCTGCGCCGAGGACTACGACCGCTTCCAGGAGGCCCCGGCCGGCGACCGCCTGCTGGGCCCGGACGTGGCCCGCATGTTCTTCGCTGCGTGCCCGGTGTGGAATGTGGGCACGCGCCCGAAGGACTTCACCGCACCGCTGAGCGCACCGTTGCCGGTACTGCTGCTGTCCGGTGAGTTCGACCCGGTCACCCCGCCGCGCTATGCCGAACAGGTGCTCAAGCACCTGCCCAACGGGCGCCACCTGATCGCCAAGGGCCAGGGCCACGGCACCATCGGCGCCGGCTGCATGCCGCGCCTGCTGGGCCAGTTCATGGATACGGCCAACGCCACATCGCTCGACGCCACCTGCCTGGATACGCTGACCCCGGTGCCGGCCTTCACCTCGTTCAACGGATGGGAACCATGATCGTCGCCGAGAACCTGCACAAAGCCTTCAAGACCAAGACCGGCCTGATCAAGGCGGTGGAGAACGTCGGCTTCCAGGCCGAGGACGGCCGCATCACCGGCCTGCTGGGCCCCAATGGCGCCGGCAAGACCACCACCATGCGCATGCTCTACACCCTGATGACGCCCGACCAGGGCCGGGTCATGGTGGACGGCCTGGACGCGGCTACCCACGCGGTGGACGTGCGCCGCCGGCTGGGCGTGCTGCCCGACGCGCGCGGTGTGTACAAGCGGCTGACCGCACGCGAGAACATCGCCTACTTCGGCGAACTGCACGGCATGAGCGGCGCGCAGATCCGCGAGCGCACCAAGGTGCTGTCCAAGGCGCTGGACATGGAAGACATCCTGGACCGCCAGACCGACGGCTTCTCGCAGGGCCAGCGCACCAAGACCGCCATCGCGCGCGCATTGGTGCACGACCCGCGCAACGTCATCCTGGATGAGCCGACCAACGGCCTGGACGTTATGACCACCCGCGCGCTCCGTGGCTTCCTGCGCCAGCTGCGCGATGAAGGGCGCTGCGTGATCTTCTCCAGCCACATCATGCAGGAGGTGGCTGCACTGTGCGACAGCATCGTCGTCATCGCCAAGGGCACGGTGATGGCGGCGGGTACCGCTGACGAACTGCGCGCGCTGACCGGCGAAGCGAACCTGGAAGATGCCTTCGTGAAGGTCATCGGCAATGAAGAAGGACTGCACGCATGAGCGCGATTGCCACGTTGTTGACTGTCATGCGCAAGGAACTGCGCGATCTCTCGCGTGACCGCCGTACGCTGGCGCTCACCCTGCTGCTGGGGCCACTGCTGTACCCGATCCTGATCCTGGGCATGGGCAAGCTGGCTGAAAGCCGGGTCAAGACCCAGATCGACAAGCCGCTGGAGATTCCCACCATCGGCCGTGAAAATGCCCCCAACCTGGTGCGCTTCCTGGCCTCGCAGGGGCTCAACGCGGTGGACCCGCCGAAGGACCTGACCGCCGCCATCCGTGACCAGAAGATCGACATTGCGCTGCGCATCAGTCCGGAATTCGGCACCGACTGGGCCGAGGGCCGACCCGCGCTGGTGGAGATCGTGCAGGACAGCACCCGTCGCGATGCCGACATCCCCACCGCGCGCCTGAAGGCGGCACTCACCGGCTACAGCCAGCAGGTGGGCTCGCTGCGGCTGCTCGCCCGCGGTATCGACGCGCAGGTGGCGCGCCCGCTGGATGTGGCCACGCAGGACCTGGCCACGGCCGAGGCCAAACGCGGCGTGATGCTCTCGTTGCTGCTGCCGATCCTGCTCACCATCACCTCGTTCCTGGGCGGTGCCTACCTGGTGATGGACACCACCGCCGGCGAGCGTGAGCGGCAGTCGCTGGAGCCGTTGCTGGCCACCCCGGCCAAGCGCAGCGCCATCGTCAGCGGCAAGATCGCAGCGGCCTGCGTGGTCGGCGTGGTGTCACTGCTGCTCACCCTGACGGCATTCAAGCTCAGCGCGCAGCTGTCCACCGGCGCGGCGGCACGGCAGCTCAACATGGGCCTGCTGTCGATGCTGCAGATGCTGTTCGTGATGATGCCGATCCTGTTCATCGGGACCTCGCTGCTCACCTTCCTCTCGGCAGCGGCCAAGAGCATGAAGGAAGCACAGAGCCACATGACCTGGCTGATGCTGCTGCCGATGCTGCCCGGCTACGCGCTGATGGTGTACCCGGTGAAGAGTGAGCTGTGGCAGCTGGCGGTGCCGTTCCTGGCGCAGAACCAGATGCTGCTGAAGATCATCCGCCACGAGCCGATCAGCGCGGCGATGTGGGCGGTGTACCTGGCGGCGGGGTTCGGCCTGGCAGCCCTGTTGTGGTTCGCGGCAGTGCGCCGTTACCACCAGGAGCGGTTGGCGATTTCAGGTTGAGGCATAAAAAAACCCCGGATCGCTCCGGGGTTTTTTTTTCGGTACCTACCAGGATCAACCGCCCGGTGCGAACGACAACGTGCGGCGGGTGGTGACCGGGGCGCTGACCGGCTCGAACTTCCAGCGCTTGACCGCGTTGAGCGCCTCGCGGTCGAAGACGCGGGCCGGGGTCGCGCGCAGCACGCGCGAGCTGGTGACCGAACCGTCGGTGCCCACGGTGATTTCCACCAGCACTTCGCCCGAGGTGCCGGCGCGCAGGGCGTCGGCCGGGTAGCGCGGCGCCGGTGTGCTGATCGCGCGCAGGGCGGCGGCAGCGGCGGGTGCGGCTGCCGGCTGGCGGGCAGCGGCGGCCTGGGCGGCGGCGGCGGCCTGCTGGCGCTGTTCGGCCTCACGGCGGGCGGCGGCCTGGCGTTCGCCGTCCTGGCGTTCGCTTTCACGGCGGGCGGCGTCCTGCTGCGCGGCGATCTGCTTGGCCGCCTCGGCCTCGCTCGCCTGCTGCTGGCGCTGCTGGTCGGCCAGCTGCTTGGTCTTGTTCTCGGCGTCCTTCTTGACCTTGTCGGTCTCTTCCTGGGTGCGCTTGAGGGCGGTCTGCATGCCGTTGGTGATGCCGGTCTTCAGGCGCGGCAGGGCCGGTGCCGTGGCGTCCACCTTCTCGATCAACGCCACCAGGCGCTGGCCTTCGGCGAAGTCCTCGCGGCCCAGGCTCTGCTCGGCGGCGATGAGGGTGTAGGGCAGCAGGTCGGTCAGCGCGCTCTTCACTGAGGCGTCGTCCGGCGTCTTGTCGCGCAGGGCGAGGTAATACTCGATGGCGTTGTCGCCAGCCGGGGCGTACATGCGGTTCTCGCGCAGGGCCTTGCTGGCCAGGTCGCGGAGTTCCTCGGTGCCCATCGACTGGACCTTGGCCGACACCGCGGGTGCCGGCGTGGCGGCGGGTGTGGCAGCCGGCGTGGCCGGTGCCGTCGGCGCGGCAGGCGCCGGTTCGTCCTTGCCCGAGCAGGCGGCCAGGGCCACCACCAGGGTCAGCGGTGCCAGCAGGCGCACCTTGGCTTTCGTGTTGACGTGCGACATCCAACTCCCCCTTTGAAGAACGACGATACGTAAGGCCTGATGCGGTCAGGCCAACCAGAGGCCATGGACGTTTCCCGGCGCCCAGGCTGTGTTGCAGGTGCTCAATCTAGCATCCCCGCGCCCCGCTTTGCAGGGCGGCAGGAAGGGCAGGGCGGCGTTGCGCAGCAGGCCGCCCGGATGGGCTCAGTGCGCCAGCGCCTTGCTCGGCGTGTGGGCCATCAGCTTGTCCGTGTAGGCGATGCCGATGGCCGACAGGATGAATGCGGCGTGGATGATGGTCTGCCACATCACACCGTTGGAGGTCATGGTGGCGCAGGCAAGCTGCGCGTCCGGACCGTACTTGGCCAGGGCATCGGCCGCGGCAGCATAGTAGGCCTCGGTCTTGCACATCGGCAGGCCGTCCAGGTTGCCCGCGCCGATGAAGGTCTTGAGCAGGTGGATGGAGGAGATGCCGATGATCGACAGCGCCAGCTTCACCTTCAGCACGCTGGCGTTTACGTGGCTCAGCCACTCGGGCTGGTCGGGGTGGTTCTCCAGGCGCAGGCGCGAGACGAAGGTTTCGTAGCCACCCACGATCACCATGACCAGCAGGTTGGAGATCATCACCACGTCGATCAGGCCCAGCACCAGCAGCATGATTTCCTGCTCGCCCATGCTGTTGGCCTTGTGCAGCAGGTGCCACAGCTCCTTGCCGAACAGGAACACGTACACGCACTGCGCCAGGATCAGGCCCAGGTACAGCGGCAGCTGCAGCCAGCGCGAGGCGAAGATCAGGGACGACAGGGGGCTGATGGGCTTTTCAGTCGAGCTCATGCTGGGATGCTGCGTTGCGGGGGACGCCGCAGGTTACCGGGCCTGCATGACGCTGCCAACCCGACTGACGCACTAGACTCTGGATTCCTGAACCGCTGGGCCTCCGACATGTTCGATCTGTATTACTGGCCGACCCCGAACGGCCACAAAGTCACCCTGTTGCTGGAAGAGCTGGGCCTGCCGTACACGATCAAACCCGTGAACATCGGCAGCGGCGACCAGTTCAAGCCCGAATTCCTGGCCATTTCCCCCAACAACAAGATGCCGGCGCTGGTCGACCACCAGCCCACCGACGGCGGCGCGCCGCAGAGCGTGTTCGAGTCCGGCGCGATCCTGCTGTACCTGGCCGAGAAGACCGGCCGTTTCCTGCCGGCCGACAGCCGCGGCCGGGTGGCGGTGCTGGAGTGGCTGTTCTGGCAGATGGCCGGGCTAGGGCCGATGAGCGGCCAGATGGGCCACTTCAATGTGTATGCGCCCGAGCAGATTCCCTATGCGATCGAGCGATACGGCAACGAAGTGCGCCGCCTGCACGGGGTGATGGACAAGCGCCTGGCCAGCAGCGCCTACCTGGCCGGTGAGGAGTACAGCATCGCCGACATGGCCAGTTACCCGTGGATTGGCGCGTACGACAAGCTGCCGGCCGATTTCGCCGCGTTCCCCAACCTGAAGCGCTGGCACGACGCCATCGCCGCCCGCCCGGCCACCCAGCGCGCCTACGCGCTGAAGCACCAGGTGAACCCGGATGCGGGCAAGCCGTTGAGCGATGAGGAACGCAAGCACCTGTTCGGCCAGCGGTGAAACGGGCGGCATTGCCGCCGGTTTCACCGCGGCAACGCCGCCTGTAGAGCCGCCTGTTAGTCGGCTGCTCTAGACGGCATCCCGGGAAAGCAGCCGACCAACAGTCGGCTCTACCGGTTAGGATGTGGCCCACCGCGCCAGCCCCAACCGGAGCGGGAATGCCCTGACGCCGCCGGAATTCGCCATGCGCCACCTTGTCGCCTCGCTCGCCCTCATGCTCGCCACGACCACCATCGCCCACGCCGAAAAGCTCACCCTGGATGCCATCACCGGCCCGCTGCCGCTGTCCGGGCCGACCCTAATGAAGCCCAAGGTGGCCCCGGACGGCTCGCGGGTCAGCTTCCTGCGTGGCAAGGAGTCCGACCGCAACCAGCTGGACCTGTGGGCGTACGACATCGCCAGCGGGCAGACCCGGCTGCTGGTCGATTCCAAGGTGGTGCTGCCGGGCAACGAGACGCTGAGCGATGCCGAAAAGGCGCGTCGCGAACGCCAGCGCATTGCCGCCATGACCGGCATCGTCGATTACCAGTGGTCGCCCGATGCGCGCACGCTGCTGTTCCCGCTGGGCGGCGAGCTGTACCTGTACGACCTGGGCAAGCAGGGCAAGGCGGCGGTGCGCCAGCTCACCCACGGTGAAGGCTTCACCACCGACGCCAAGCTCTCGCCCAAGGGCGGTTTCGTCAGCTTCGTGCGCGACCGCAACCTGTGGGTGATCGACCTGGCCAGCGGCAGGCAGATCCAGCTCACCCGCGACGGCAGTGCCACTATCGGCAACGGCGTGGCCGAATTCGTCGCCGACGAGGAAATGGATCGCCACACCGGTTACTGGTGGGCGCCGGACGATTCGGCGATTGCATTCGCGCGCATCGATGAATCGCCGGTGCCGGTGCAGAAGCGCTACGAAATGTATGCCGACCGCACCGAGATGATCGAACAGCGCTACCCGGCCGCCGGCGACCACAATGTCACCGTCAAGCTGGGCGTGATCGCGCCGCGCGCCGATGCCGCCCCGCGCTGGGTCGACCTGGGCAGCAATGCGGACATCTACCTGGCCCGCGTCAACTGGCGCGACCCGCAGCGGCTGACCTTCCAGCGGCAGTCGCGCGACCAGCGGACCCTGGACCTGATCGAGGCCGACCTGGCCAGCGGCAGGCAGCGCACCCTGATCACCGAAACCTCGCCCACCTGGGTGCCGCTGCACAACAGCCTGCATTTCCTGAAGCAGGGCGGCTTCCTGTGGTCGTCCGAACGCAGCGGTTTCCAGCACCTGTACCGCGTGTCCGAAGACGGCCGGGCGGTCATGGCGCTGACCAGCGGCAACTGGCCGGTGGACGAACTGCTGGCCGTGGATGAGGAGGCGGGCAAGGTCTTCTTCCGTGCCGGCGTCGAGTCGGCCCGCGAAAGCCAGATCTACGCCGTGCCCCTGCAGGGCGGGCCGCTGCAGCGCCTGTCGCAGGCGCCGGGCATGCATACCGCCAGCTTCGCCGGCAATGCCAGCGTCTACGTGGACAGCTGGTCCAACACGACTACGCCGCCGCAGATCGCGCTGTTCCGCGCCAACGGCGAGAAGATCGCCACGCTGGTGGAGAACAACCTGGCCGATCCGGCGCACCCCTATGCGCGCTACCTGGACGCGCAGCTGCCGGTGGTGTTCGGCACGCTGACCGCCGCCGATGGCCGCACCCCGCTGAACTACAGCCTGATCAAGCCCGCCGGCTTCGACCCCTCCAAGCGCTACCCGGTGGTGGTGTACGTGTACGGCGGCCCGGCCAGCCAGACCGTCACCGACAGCTGGCCCGGCCGTGGCGATCACCTGTTCAACCAGTACCTGGCCCAGCAGGGCTACGTGGTGTTCTCGCTGGACAACCGCGGCACCCCGCGCCGCGGTCGCGACTTTGGCGGTGCGCTGTACGGCGTGCAGGGCACGGTGGAAGTGGCCGACCAGCTCAAGGGCGTGGAATGGCTCAAGCAGCAGCCGTGGGTGGACCCGGCGCGCATCGGCGTGCAGGGCTGGTCCAACGGCGGTTACATGACCCTGATGCTGCTGGCCAAGGCGTCGGACCAGTACGCCTGCGGTGTCGCCGGCGCGCCGGTGACCGACTGGGGCCTGTACGACAGCCACTACACCGAGCGCTACATGAATCTGCCGGCGCGCAACGCCAAGGGGTATGAGGAAGCGCGCGTGCTGGCCCACATCGACGGCCTGCGCTCGCGGCTGCTGCTGATCCACGGCATGGCCGACGACAACGTGCTGTTCACCAACTCCACGTCGCTGATGAGCGCGCTGCAGAAGCGCGGGCAACCGTTCGAATTGATGACCTACCCCGGCGCCAAGCACGGTCTGTCGGGCAGCAACGCGCTGCACCGCTACCGCCTGGCCGAGAACTTCCTGGCGCGTTGCCTGACGCCATAATCAAACGGATCCGATCGGGCTGCCAAGGAGGACACCGATGACCCTGCCACCCCCGCTTGCCGGCGCCACGCGCGCCGGCTGGTGGTCCCGCCATTGGCGCTGGGCGATGCCGCTGGGCGTGCTGGCGCTGCTGCTGCTGGCCGTTGCGCTGGTCTGGTTCGTGCTGGCGCAGTGGTCGCGCTGGAGCCGCGCCAGCGAGCCCTACCAGGAGGCGATGCGCCGCGCGCGCTGCAGCATCGAACTGGTGGCGGTGCTGGGCGAGCCGATCCGGGACGGGTACCTGCCCAGCGGCAGCCAGGAACGCACCGCCGGCGGCGGCGGTTCAAGCGAGTTCGTGGTGTCGCTGACCGGGCCACGCGGCGAGGCGCAGCTGTTCCTGGAGGCCCACCGCGAGCGCGGCCAATGGGACTATCCGCTGCTGTATGCGATCACCGGCAACGACGAGGCGATCGACCTGACCGCCCTGGACGATGCCGAGGCGGCCACGGTCTGTGCCCTGCGTGAGTGCCGCGAACAGGGCCACTGCCCGCTCCCCGGCGGTCGCTGGGGCAGCTGAGGGGCGGCCATGACCTCCGGCCGATTGCCGCTGCCGCCTTGAGTGCGTAGGGTCGCAGGCATCCGCTCACAGGAGTTCTGCATGAAGCCGCTTGCCCTAGCCGTCGCGTTGGTCCTTTCCGTTCCCGCCGCGCTCAGTGCGCCGCCGGCCTTCGCTGCAGCCCCTGCCGCAACCAAGGCCCCGGCCGGTGCGGCCTGGGTGACCCGCAGCAACGAACTGGCGCAGATCCTGCTGGATGCGCAGGGCCCGTTCCAGCCGGAAGAAACCGGCTTCTTCGGTGTGCCCGGCTACGACGACAAGGTTGCCGATTTCGGGCCGGACAACGGCAAGCGTTACCGCGCTGCCGTGGCCAAGGCACGCAGCGAACTGCAGGCCAAGCTGGCCACCGAACGCGACCCGAACGTGCGCCAGGACCTGGCGATCATGATTGCCGCAGCCAGCCAGAGCATCGAAGGCAGCGAACTCAACGAAAAGTACCTGCTGCCGTGGAGTGATACCCCGCAGACGGTGTTCAGCGGCATCAACCTGTTGTTGTCCGACCAGGTGCCGGCCGAGCGCCGCGCCAAGGCGCTGGACCGCCTGAAGGCCTATGCCGGCCTGGCCCCGGGTACGACCGCCATCACCACGCTGTCGCGCCAGCGCTATGAAGAGCGCCTGGCCGACAAGAGCCTGCTGCAGCCGACGAAGATCGAGGTCGAGCAGTCGCTCGAGAACGTCGACACCTACATCACCGGCATCGAAAAGCTGTTCGAGAAGTACAAGATCGCCGGCGCCGACGAGGCCCTGAAGACCATTGCCACCCAGCTGCGCGAGTACCGCGACTGGACCAAGGCCGAGGTCCTGCCCAAGGCACGTGCCGATGCGCGCCTGCCCGAGCCGCTGTATGCGTTCCAGCTCAAGGGCGTGGGCATCGATATCGACCCGAAGCTGCTGATGCAGCGTGCGCAGCTGGAATTCATGGAAACCCGTTCGGCGATGCGCCAGCTGGCGCCGCTGGTGGTGCAGGCCAAGGGCCTGAAGGTGGCCGACCCGACCGACCCGGTGGCGGTGATCCGCGCGCTGAAGGGCGACAAGATCGCCGACGACCAGCTTGAGCACCACTACCGTGGCGTGATCGATGCCATCGACCCGATCATCCGCGCGCAGAAGATCGTGGACGTGCCGCAGCGCCCGATGCAGATGCGCCTGGGTTCGGCCGCCGAAAGCGCCGCCTCGCCGGCGCCGCACTTCCTGCCGGCGCCGCTGGTGGGCAACACCGGCCAGCAGGGCACCTTCGTGCTGCCGCTGGGCAACCCGGCCGCCGGCGACAAGGCCGCGCAGTACGACGACTTCAACTTTGGTTCGGCCGCGTGGACACTGAGCGCGCACGAAGGCCGCCCGGGCCACGAGCTGCAGTTCACCGCGATGGTGGAGCGCGGGGTGTCGCTGGCACGCACGATGTTCGCGTTCAACTCGGTCAACGTGGAAGGCTGGGCGCTGTATGCCGAAGCCGAAATGGTGCCGTATGAGCCGCTGGACGGGCAGCTGATCGCGCTGCAGTTCCGCCTGCTGCGCGCGGCACGCGCCATGCTTGACCCGATGCTCAACCTGGGCCTGATCGACCGGGTCACGGCCGAACGCGTGCTGATCGACGAAGTGGGCCTGTCCAAGGCGATGGCCACCCAGGAACTGGACCGTTACATGGTGCGCATGCCGGGCCAGGCGGGCAGCTACTTCTACGGTTACACCCGGATCCTGGAACTGCGCATGCAGACCGAGCTGGCGCTGGGCGACAAGTTCGACCGCCTGGCGTTCAACAACTTCCTGCTCGACCAGGGCCTGCTGCCGCCGGACCAGCTGGCCAAGGCGGTCAACGAGGTGTTCATTCCCCGGTACAAGGCGAAGTAATCCGTTCCGCGTGGGCCACGAACAACGGTCGTGGCCTACCAACGGTATCGGATTACGGCCGTTGGTCGTGACCCGCTTTCACCGCGTCGGCGTAATCGTCTGCACCGGCAGACGATTCGCCGGCGGTGGATTCGGCACCCAGATCGCCACGCCGGCCGCGCGCTTCTGCGTGGTCGGAATGCCGATGCCTACACCGCCGCCGCTGTGCGAGCCGTAGCTGCCGCCACCCACCGACACGCCGCCGCCTGAACTGCTGGACTCCACGCCCATCAGGATCACGCCGTTGGCGCCGAGTGCGGCGGCTTCCTTCTTCAACCGCGCCACGGCCGCATCGGTCTGGCCCTGGGTGCCGAAGCCTACCGCGCTGGACGATTCCAGCTGCGCGATTTCGATCGAGCCCGGCGGCGGGGTGGAATAGATCTGCACCAGCGCCGGATCGGTGGGCGCGCGGGTCTGGCCCAGCATCACGCGTGAGGTGCTGGCGCAGCCGGTCACGACCAGCAGCGCACCGAGCAGCGGAAGGATTCGAACGTTCATGGGTTCACCCCTGTTGATCGGCCTGGTCGGCCTGCGCCTGGATCATCCGGGCTGGCCGCTGAATCGGTGCCAACCCCCTGCAATGAAGGTAGCACCGGCGGGGTGAGCTTGCTGCCACCCCGGTCTTGCCGCCGCCATCACGCGTTGCTGGCGCGCCTGTCGCTACCCTGCGGCCAGCATTTATCCGGCAAGGAACAGGGGCATGGGGCTGATCAGTCTGTTGTGGGGCGTGGTGGCGTTGCTGTGGATGGTCCTGGCGCTCATCCCGCTGCTTGGCTGGGGCAACTGGTTCCTGATTCCCTTCGCCGCCGTGGGCGCGGTGATCGGCGCGCTCGGCATCCTGTTCACCCATCCCAGCAAGCGGGGCAGGGCATGGACCGGCCTGCTGCTCAACGCCGTGGTGGTGGTGGTCGGGATCGTGCGTCTCTCCCTGGGCGGCGGCATCCTGTAAATCGGGGTGCGACGATGGGTCGCACCGGCGAAGCGGCCGCAGGCAAGGGCGTAGAATGAGCCCCCCATGATCATTCGCCCTCGTCCACACGGCTGGCAGCTGCTGTACATCCTGCGCGGCTCCATCGTGCCGGCCATCGCACCGAAGGTGGCCGCCATCTTCGTGCTGGCGGTGGCCGTGGCTGCCTTCGCCGAGCTGGCCCACCCACCGGGCATCGAGCGGGTTTCGGTCGCGCCATTCACCCTGCTGGGCCTGGTGCTGTCCATTTTCCTGAGCTTCCGCAACAACGCCTGCTTCGACCGCTGGTGGGAAGGGCGCAAGCTGTGGGGCCAGCTCATCTATGAATCGCGCAGCCTGGCGCGCCTGTGCAGCACGCTGCTGACCGGACAACCGGCGCGGGCCGACCGCATCTGCCGCCTGGCCATCGCCTTCGCACACGCGCTGGCCGCCCGCCTGCGCGGGCAGGACGCCGCGCTGGCCGGCCTGCCCTGGGTGGCCGAGGCCGACCACGAGCGCTATGCGCAACGCCAGAACGTGCCGGACCAGCTGCTGGCGATGATCGCGCTGGAAACCGCCGCCGCGCTGCGTGCCGGTGAGATCGACTCGATCCTGTATGCCCAGTTCGAGACCCGCCTGCACGCGCTGTCCAGCATCCAGGCCGGCTGCGAGCGCATCCTGCTCACCCCGCTGCCGTTCGCCTACACCCTGCTGCTGCACCGCTGCGCGTGGATGTTCTGCGTGCTGCTGCCGTTCGGCCTGGCCAGCTCGCTGGGCTGGGCCACCCCGGTGGTCTCGGCGGTGCTGGCGTATGCCTTCTTCGGCCTGGACCAGCTGGGCGAAGAAATGGAAGAGCCGTTCGGGCTGGAGCCCAACGACCTGCCGCTGGATGCGATGGTGCGCACCATCGAAATCGACCTGCTCGACAGCCTCGGCGTTCGCCCGCTGCCGGCCCCCCTGCAACCGCAGCGCTACCTGCTGCAGTAACCGAATACCGCCCGGAGCCCCGCCATGGCACACCCCGACTACCGCCCCCGCCGCATGCGCCATGACGAGTTCTCGCGGCGGCTGATGCGCGAAAACACGCTGACCACCGACGACCTGATCTACCCGGTGTTCGTGCATGAACTGGCCGGTCGCGTGCCGGTGGCCTCGATGCCGGGCGTGGAGCGCCTGTCGATCGACGAACTGCTCAAGGTCGCCGAAGAAGCGTTGGAGCTGGGCATCCCGGTGATCGACCTGTTCCCGGTCATTGACCCGTCCGGCAAGTCGCTGGACGCGGCGGCCGCCTGGGACGAGAACGGCCTGGCCCAGCGCGCCATCCGCGCGCTGAAGTCGCGCTTCCCCGAGCTGGGGGTGATGACCGACGTGGCGCTGGATCCGTACACCACCCACGGCCAGGACGGGATCATCGACGACACCGGTTACGTGCTCAACGACATCACCGTGGCCGCGCTGGTCAAGCAGTCGCTGTCGCATGCCGAGGCAGGTGTCGACATCATCTCGCCGTCGGACATGATGGACGGCCGCATCGGCGCGATCCGCCGCGCGCTGGACGCGGACAACCACGTCAACGTGCGCATCATGGCCTACTCGGCCAAGTACGCCTCGGCGTTCTATGGTCCGTTCCGCGATGCGGTGGGCAGTTCGGCCAGCCTCGGCAAGGCCGACAAGAAGACCTACCAGATGGACCCGGCCAACGGCGACGAGGCCCTGCGCGAGATCGCGCTGGACCTGGAAGAGGGCGCCGACATGGTGATGGTCAAGCCGGGCATGCCTTACCTGGACCTGGTGCGCCGGGTGAAGCAGCAGTTCGGCGTGCCGACCTTCGCGTATCAGGTCAGCGGCGAGTACGCGATGATGAAGGCTGCCTTCGCCAACGGCTGGCTGGACGAACGCGCCTGCGTGCTGGAGTCGCTGATCGGTTTCAAGCGTGCCGGTGCCGACGGCGTGCTGACCTATTTCGCGCCGCAGGTGGCGCGCTGGCTGCGCGAGCGCTGACAATACGCGCCAACACGCGAACAGGAAGACGATGATGCAGACGATGGGATGGGTGCAGTGGCTGACCTGGGGCACCGGTGTGCTGGCCTTTGCGGTGGTGATCGGCCTGGTCATCCGCGGCGTGGTGCGTGCCGCACGGCGCGCACCGGAGCAGCCGTCGGCGGCCGCCCGCCTGGCCCGCGAGGCCAACCTGCCGCCGAAGGTACAGGCCGAACTGGCCGCGCTGAACCAGCGCAAGGACAACGGCGAGATCAGCGAACCCGAGTACGAACAGCAGCGCGCCGCGCTGTTGCGCGCGTATTGATCTACCGATTGCCGCACGGTGCAGCCACGCAGGGCGTGGCTCTACGCCGGTGGGTCGCCGCGGTAGAGCCACGCCCTGCGTGGCTGCGCGATCACCGGCACCCGGGCGCCTCTGGCGCACGCAACCGATAAAGATCCAACCCACCGGCCCGGGGCGACCGCGCCTGCCCCGCCACCACCATCTCACTGGGCTTGGACGCATCCACCACCGGCGCCCCGGTCTGCCCGTCGGGCGTGTTGAACGACAGCGCCAACGGCACCGCCGCCTTGCTGTAATCGCAGCCCACCACCCACACCTGCGAATGCCCATCGACCACGCGGGTAAGCGCCAACGCCCCCTCGTTGCCCAGCCAGTCGCCGCCCAGCTCGTCGGCGGCGCTGTTGAGCGGCGGCGGCAGCGGCGTCGCGGTGTTGAAGCCACGCCCCTGCGCGGTCGCGGTAAACAGGTCGTAGCCGCCCCGGGTGCCCTTGCCGTTGCGCGCGAACAGCAGTGTGCGGTCTCCCGGGCGCACGGCCGGGCGGCGCTCGTCGGCCGCGGTGTTGACCGTGACCGGCATCGCCAGCACGGTCCCGAAGCTGCCGTCGGCGCGGATCATCACCCCGTACAGATCGAACCCGCCGCGCCCGCCGGCGTGGTTGGAGGCGAAGTACAGCCACGCACCGTCGTGGCTGAAGAACGGGTCGACGTCATCGCCGGCGGTACTGAAGGGAAGTGGCGTGGGGTCCTGCCAGCGCCCGTCGCGCAGTACCGCCTGCCACAGGTCCCAGCCGCCGGCGCCACCGCTGCGGTCCGAGGCCCAGACGATGCGCTTTCCGTCCGGGGCGATCGTGGCCTGGGCCTCGTTGGCCTTGGTCGAGACCACCCCCATGCCCTCGATGCCGAACTCGGAAAGTGCCATCGCCTCCGGTGCGGAGAGTAAACTCAGGCTCAGCGCGAGCAGTGACAAGGGAGTGCGCATAGTCGCTTCCATTGGGGTTTGCGTTCCAATCCAGGCCCGGAGTTTAAGACACCATGACCGCTCGTTACGCCGTATTCGGCCAGCCCATCGCCCACTCGCAGTCGCCGCACATCCATGCCGCCTTCGCCCGCCAGGAAGGCATCGCGCTGGATTACCGCGCCATTGAAGCAGCACCGGACGCGTTCCCGGCCGCGCTGGAGGCGTTCGCCGCCGAGGGTGGGGTAGGCGCCAACGTCACCGCGCCGCTCAAGGAAATCGCGTTCGGGCTGTGCAAGACCTACACCTCGCGCGCCAAGCTGGCCGGCTCGGTCAACACGCTGCTGCGCAAGGGCGACTACTGGCACGGCGACACCACCGACGGCGTGGGCCTGGTGCGCGACCTGACCGACCGCCACAGCCTGGACCTGCGCGGCCGCCGTGTGCTGCTGCTGGGTGCCGGCGGCTCGGCGCGCAGCGTCGCCCCGGCCTTGCTCGATGCCGGCATCCGCGAGCTGGTGGTGGTCAACCGCACCCCCGAGCGTGCCGATGAACTCAGCGACGCCATCGGCGAACCCGGCCGCGTGCTGACCCGTTACTGGGAAACCATGCACGAGCTGGGCGACTTCGAACTCATCGTCAACGCCACCTCGGCCGGCCGCGACCGCAGCGTGGAGTTCGAATTGCCGCTGTCACTGGTCAACAGCATGACCACCGCCGTGGACCTGAACTATGGCGAGGCGGCCATCGCCTTCCTGGCCTGGGCGCGCTCGGCGCAGTGCCGCAACATGGTCGATGGCCTGGGCATGCTGGTGGAGCAGGCCGCCACCAGCTTCCAGCAGTGGCACGAAGTCCGCCCGGAGACCGACCCGGTGTACGCCGAACTGCGCGCCCGCAATGCCATGGCGGGTGAGGAGTGAACGCCAGCATGGATCTGTTGCTGAGCCTGCTGGGCATGGTCGCGCTGCGCCTGCCGGTGCTGATCGCCCTGGCCATCTCGGTGGTGTGGGTGGTGGACACCCCGCGCGGCGCGATCCGCAGCGTCGCCCTGTGGGCCATCGGCCTGCTGGTGGTGGCCACCCTGGCCGGGCTGGTGTTGAACTTCGTGCCGGCCTACCTGGTCCAGACCGGCAACTACGGCAACGTGGAGATGCTGTCGTGGTGGCTGCGCGGTGGGCACTTCGTGCTGGGCCTGGTGGACGCGCTGGGCATGGTGCTGCTGGTATGGGCCATGACCCGCGCGCTGCGCAACCGCGCCCTCCCGGCCGGTTGATCGGGCGACCCCGGTCACGGATCTGAACCGGCGCGGAAATCCGCGCCGGCCGCGGCCCCGGAGCATGAGAAAATACCCGCCTGATCCAGGCAGGACCTCCCCGGCGTGACCGAAAAAGTTGAAGCCCCGCGCGCGCTGAACGACGAGCTCAAGGCCGTCATCCGCGATGCCTACGCCAAGCTGCAGGCCAATACCCCCGGCTTCAGCACGCGGCGTTCGCAGAGCCAGATGATTGGCGTGGTCTCGCGTGCGCTGTCGCAGAGCGGCGGGGTGGGTGTGGTCGAGGCCCCCACCGGCGTGGGCAAGTCGCTGGGGTATCTCACCGCCGGCGTGCCGATCGCCCTGGCCACCAAGAAGAAGCTGGTGATCAGCACCGGCACCGTGGCGCTGCAGTCGCAGCTGGTCGAACGCGACATTCCCAACTTCCTCAAGGCCACCGGCATTGAGGCGACCGTGGCGCTGGCCAAGGGCCGCACCCGCTACCTGTGCACGCGTAATGCCGCCGAGGCGCATGGCGATGGCGCGCAGGAAGGCATGTTCGAGGATGAGCAGCCGCTGTTCGACCGGCCGCTGGCGCCGATCGAGATGGATCTGGCCCAGAAGCTGAGCAAGGACTTCGTCGAAGGGCGCTGGAACGGCGACCTGGACAACGCACCGGATACCATCAGCGCCTCGCTGCGTTCGCGCATCACCACCCCGGCCTCGGGCTGCGCGGGCCGCAAGTGCGCGTATTCGGCGCAATGCGCGGTGCTGCGTGCGCGCAACAACGTGCGCGATGCGCAGATCGTGGTGACCAACCACGCGCTGCTGCTGTCGGCGCTGTCCATCGGCGAGAGCGATAGCGGGCAGCCGCTGATCGCGCCGCCGTCGGACATGCTGCTGGTGCTCGACGAAGGCCACCACATCGGCAATGTGGCCATCGACCAGGGCGCGGCCAGCCTGGCGTTGGACGAGATGGCCAAGCGCACCGGCCGCCTGCAGATCCTGATCGCCGCCGCGTACCGTGCGGTGGACAAGGATAAACTCGGCAACCTGTTGCCCAACGAAGCCATCGACGTGGCGGCGCGGGTCAGCAAGCAGCTGCGCGCGTTCCGCGATGTGATCGACCGCAGCTGGCAGCCCGATCCGACCGCACAGGAGCCGATGTGGCGCGCCCCCAACGGGCGCCTGCCGGACATCTGGATGGCCGACATCGAGGCGCTCGCCGACGACACCCGCGCGCTGTTCAACTGGGCCCACGCCGCCCAGTCGCAGGTGGCCAAGGGCAAGCCGGAAGACGCCGCGCGCGAGCGCCTGCAGCGCACGCTGGGCATGGCACTGGAGATGATCGAGCAGCAGCACAGCCTGTGGACGGCATGGCGCCGCGAAGACAAGGACGGCCAGCCGCCGTTCGCGCGCTGGGTCACCCTGTCGCGCGATGGCGACCTGATCCTGCACGGCTCGCCGGTGTCGGCGGCCAACGTGCTGCGCAAGCTTCTCTGGGACGAAGTGGATTCGGTGGTGATGACCTCGGCCACGCTCACCGGCGGCGGCGACTTCCAGGCGCTGGCCATCGACAACGGCATTCCCGCCGAGGCCGAGATGGTCTCGCTGGCCTCACCGTTCGACCTGCCCAACCAGGCCGAGCTGATCGTGCCGAACTTCCCGGTGACCCCGGATGACCGCGACCGTCACCCGAAGGAAGTCGCCAAGTACCTGGTCAAGGAACTGGACTGGGGCAAGGGCAGCATCGTGCTGTTCACCTCGCGCTGGAAGATGGAGAAGGTGGCCGAACTGATGCCGGCCGTGCAGCGCAAGCAGGTGCTGGTGCAGGGCGAGACGGCCAAGCAGAAGATGATCGACGAACACCTGCGCCGTACCTCGGCGGGCGAGGGCTCGGTCCTGTTCGGCCTGAATTCGTTCGGCGAGGGCCTGGACCTGCCCGGCGAGGCCTGCACCACGGTGGTCATCACCCAGGTGCCGTTCGCGGTGCCGACCGACCCGCAGACCTCCACGCTCAGCGAGTGGTTCGAGAGCCGCGGCCTGAATGCCTTCAACCTGATTGCCGTTCCGCATGCGCTGCGCACGCTGACCCAGTTTGCCGGCCGCCTGATCCGTACGTCCACCGACACCGGCCGGGTCATCATTCTCGACTCGCGCCTGATCAGCCGCCGTTACGGCAAGCGCATCATCGACGCGCTGCCGCCGTTCAAGCGGGTTATTGGGTGATCGATCCCCTCGCAGCCACGCAGGGCGTGGCTCTACGCGATGATCATTGCCGTAGAGCCACGCCCTGCGTGGCTGCGCGGAATCACAGCTTGCTCAGATCCCGCACCGCACCCTTGTCCGCACTGGTCGCCAGCAACGCATAGGCTTTCAACGCGCCGGTAACCTTGCGCGGACGCACTTCGCGCGGCTTCCACCCCAGCGCATCCTGCTCGGCACGTCGCGCTGCCAGCGTGGCCTCATCCAGCAGCAGGTCGATGCGCCGCGCCGGAATGTCGATGCGAATGCGGTCGCCATCGCGCACCAGCCCGATGGTGCCGCCCGCCGCCGCTTCCGGCGAGGCGTGGCCGATCGACAACCCCGACGTACCGCCGGAAAAGCGCCCGTCGGTCAGCAGCGCGCATTGCTTGCCCAGCCCCTTGGACTTCAGGTAACTGGTCGGGTACAGCATCTCCTGCATGCCCGGCCCACCGCGCGGTCCTTCGTAGCGGATCACCACCACGTCGCCGGCCACCACCTGGTCGGCGAGGATGCCCTGCACGGCGGCGTCCTGGCTTTCAAATACCTTCGCGTTGCCCTCGAACACATGGATGGACTCATCCACGCCCGCGGTCTTCACCACGCAGCCATCCTCGGCGAGGTTGCCACGCAGCACCGCCAGCCCGCCTTCGGCCGAATACGCATGGGTGACATCGCGGATACAGCCCTCGGCGCGGTCCAGGTCCAGCGTCGGCCAGCGCGTGGACTGGCTGAAGGCCACCTGGGTGGGAATGCCGGCGGGGCCGGCGCTGAAGAATGCATGCACGCCCGCATCGCCCGTCACCGTCACATCCCAGCGCGCAATCGCGTCGGCCAGCGTGCGGCTGTGCACGGTCGGCACGTCGGTATGCAGCAGGCCACCGCGCGCCAGCGAACCCAGGATGGCGAACACGCCACCGGCACGGTGCACGTCCTCCATGTGGTACTTCGGCGTGTTCGGCGCCACCTTGCACAGCTGCGGCACGCGCCGCGACAGCGCATCGATGGCATGCAGGTCGAAGTCCACCTCCGCTTCCTGCGCCGCGGCCAGCAGATGCAGGATGGTGTTGGTGGAACCGCCCATGGCGATATCCAGCGTCATCGCATTCTCGAACGCCGCATGCGTGGCGATGCCGCGCGGCAGCGCCGTGGCATCTTCGCCGCCATACCAGCGGTGGCACAGTTCCACGATCAGGCGGCCGGCGCGGCGGAACAGCTGCTCGCGGTCGGCGTGTGTAGCCAGGGTCGAGCCGTTGCCGGGCAGCGACAGGCCCAGCGCCTCGGTCAGGCAGTTCATCGAGTTGGCGGTGAACATGCCCGAGCACGAGCCGCAGGTGGGGCAGGCACTGCGCTCGTACTCGGCGACCTTCTCGTCGCTGGCGTTCTCGTCGGCGGCGATCACCATCGCATCCACCAGGTCGAGCTTGTGCTCGGACAGGCGGGTCTTGCCGGCCTCCATCGGCCCGCCGGACACGAACACCACCGGGATGTTCAGGCGCAGCGCCGCCATCAGCATGCCGGGGGTGATCTTGTCGCAGTTGGAGATGCACACCAGCGCGTCGGCGCAGTGGGCGTTGACCATGTACTCCACCGAGTCGGCGATGATTTCCCGGCTCGGCAGTGAATACAGCATGCCGTCGTGGCCCATCGCTATCCCGTCGTCCACGGCGATGGTGTTGAACTCCTTGGCCACGCCGCCGACCTGCTCGATCTCGCGCGCCACCAGCTGGCCAAGGTCCTTCAGGTGCACATGGCCGGGCACGAACTGGGTGAACGAGTTGGCGATGGCGATGATCGGCTTGTGGAAGTCCGCATCGGTCATGCCCGTGGCGCGCCACAGGGCGCGGGCGCCGGCCATGTTGCGGCCGGCGGTGGAGGTGCGGGAGCGGTATTCAGGCATGGGGGCTGGCAGGATCTGGCGGGCGGTGGGGGGCGCGTTGCCACTCGATTCTGCCGAAAAATTCCGGTTGCGTTTGCAACGATCCAGACGACGCATCCTGAAACGCCGTTCATCTTTTCCACTGTGCCGGTTTTGGTTGTTGGCGGCGATCAGGCATGATTGAGGGGATAACCGTACACAGGGGGCATGCCGCCATGAAACGTTCCAGGACCACCGCACTGCTGCTCATGAGCGCTGCGCCGCTGCTGTTCACCGCCTGCCAGAAGAACGAGGCGGTACAGGTGCAGGAAGGGCTGTACACCTCGGTGCAGGCCTGTACGGAAGCCACCGGCGACCCGTCCAGCTGCCGCACGGCGTTTGCCGAAGCGCAGAAGCAGTCCGCCGACGCGGCGCCGAAGTACGCCTCGCGTGCCGAATGCGAAGCCGAATACAACGCCGAGCAGTGCGTGGAGCAGAAGACCTCGACCGGCCATTCGTTCATCGGCCCGATGATGATGGGCTTCTTCATGTCGCAGATGCTCAGCAACCGTGGCGCCGGGCTGGCGCAGGCCCCGGCCGCATCGCCGGCCTATCAGGACAAGGCCAAGGGCTGGGCACGCCCGGCACCGGGTGGCAGCGGCGGCCTGAACACCGCCAGCGGCATCGGCGCGGGCAAGGCCGGCCTGGCCCCGGTCACCAGCACCCCGAACCGCGCGGTGACCGCCAGCCGTGGCGGCTTCGGCAACTCCAGCAGCAGCCGCAGCAGCTACGGCGGTTGATGCAATGAAGCGTGTCCGTATTGCCGAGCGCAGCCAGTGGCGCGCTCGGGCTGCCGAGTCCGGTTTCCGCTTCCACACCATCGACGGCTTGCCGTACTGGGATGAAACCGCGTATTACGCCTTCACCCTGCGCCAGATCGAGCAGGACATCGAAGATCCCAGCGCCGAGCTGCATGCGATGGCCATGGAGCTGGTCGACGAGGTGGTGGGCAGCGAACAGCTGATGGACCAGCTGGCGATTCCTGCGGCCTTCCGCGACTGGATCGCCGATAGCTGGCGCCGGCGCGAGCCGCACCTGTACGGCCGGCTGGACTTCGCCTATGACGGCACCGGCCCGGCCAAGCTCTACGAGCTCAATTACGACACGCCGACCTCGCTGTTCGAGGCGTCGTTCTTCCAGTGGCAATGGCTGGAAGACCAGCGCAACCAGAACCGCCTGCCGGCGCATGCCGACCAGTTCAACGCCATCCACGAAGCACTGGTGGAGCGCTTCGCGCAGCTGTCGGCGCAGTTGCCGCCGCCGCTGTACTTCAGTGCGGTGGGCAGTTCCGAAGAAGACCAGGGCACGGTAGCGTACCTGCGCGATTGCGCCGCCCAGGCCGGGCTGCGTGGCGAGGCGATCGCCATCGAGGACATCGGGCTGTCCGAGGACGGCCGCTTCACCGCGCTCGACGACACCGTGATTGGCAGCCTGTTCAAGCTGTACCCGCTGGAAGACCTGATGACCGAATCGTTCGGCCAGGCGCTGCCCGGCTCGGGCGTGCAGCTGCTGGAACCGGCCTGGAAGGCCATCCTCAGCAACAAGGGCGTGCTGCCGCTGCTGTGGCAGCGCCACCGCGGCCATCCCAACCTGCTGGCGGCCGAGTTCGACGACGGCAGCGCGCTGCCGGCCGGCTGGGTGCGCAAGCCGCTGTTCTCGCGCGAAGGCGCCAACGTGGCCATGCATCTGGCCGATGGCAGCTGGCAGGAAAGCGAAGGCCCGTACACCGGCCCGGCGATCCGCCAGGCCGCGCATCCGCTCACGGCGTTCGACGGCGGTTACCCGCTGATCGGCAGCTGGGTGGTGGGCGACCATGCCTGCGGCATGGGCATCCGCGAAGACAACAGCCGCATCACCCGCGACAGCGCCCGCTTCGTGCCGCACGCGATCATCGACGAAGCGCCAACGCGCATTTACGTCTGACTCGCTACCGGCGTCACGACCAAGGATCGTGATCTGCCGCATCAAAGGTTCCAGTCGGTGTCGCAAGGAATGGCGAACTCCCTTCGTAAGGTCGCTCGTCGACGAACCGAAGGGGCTGGCCAGCGACGGGTATACCTTTGGTGGCTACTTGTTTGAAGCAACCCGTCGCGCTTAACGGCGAGGTGGCGCTCAAAAAGTGCGCCTCGAAGCGCATTGGCAGTCATATCCAACACTATCTCTCGATGGATGCAGGACTCGTCATGCGCGTCACGACGCAGCTCCGAGTAGTGCACAGATGCAGAGACTCAACCTGGTACCAAAGCACTGCAAAAGCGGCTCGATTCTTCATGCCAGTCGAAAACGTCTGCTACGTCCGGCTTTAGTCTGAGTGGGCACTTGCAACTGCAGTTTGAAGCCGAATGTCAGCGCTTGGATCGGCAGCAAGGCGTGGATTGAGGTTGTTGGCGTCAATTCTAGGTGGGTAGAAGAAACAATCTCTTTGCACGATAAGTCGAGAAAATGATACTGCAGGCGCTTGATCATAAAAGTCGATTAGACGAAGCGCCAGCCTCGATGCAACATCGAGATCACTCTACGCCCATCCATCAGTATGCGTTGGCCACGACGATCCATGAGATGCGCATATGAAGAATTACGTATCGACAAGGAATCGAAAATGCAGTCAAGTTTTGCACGCGTTAACCATGCTTGATTGCCTCTTCCACCCATCTGCGCGGCTGATCAGTCAGTGCGCAGTGCTCCGCCGACAGCCCGGCCCGTGGCCGACGCTGATCGAAACTTCGTAGTCAACCAAGGATAGTTAATATGAACCGAGTACTGAATTTGCAGCGACTGGCCCTCGATAACGCCATCAGCCTGCTGGGCAACAGCTCTGGCAGCTCGGCGCACAGCTGCTGCGGCAGCCAAGAGCAAGAAATGTAAAAGACCGTGATAAATGACGTGTCGCTGTTGACTTCCTAGGTGTCACGGCGGCACTTCTTGCGTGCAAGCCGCGTCGATATCGCACCAAAACAAGCGGAAAACACTTCATGCCGCGGCCCTGTGCATGAGTAGGAAGTAGCGCGACTAGTACGCAAAGGACCGCTGGGTTAGGAATCTGTCCGTTTCACTAACGGCTGCGATTTGCCTGAAGAGCGATCGCGGGCCGTATACGCATAAGGAAGGTACGTGATTTCAACTGGAAAACCCACTCTGCGAGAGCTTCGGCATGTCGACAAAATCAACTATATAGGCGTCGACGAGCGCTTCTACGAGCCGAACTACGATCACTACAAGCCGAGTGAGGAGTTTTCCTCCATTGTGACTCCGCTGCTCCTAGCGCACGGCCAAAACTGGGGGATTTTGCGGAGCGGAGTTTGGTCTCATGTAATGCCGATAGGAGATTCGGCGGCGTCCCCGCTTCCTGTCCAGGGCTGGAAAATCCACCTGTCGGCAATTGAGGAGAACTGTAGAGATATCCTCAAGATAGTTTCTGGGATGCTCCTTCAGCGAGATGTGCAGTTCAAGTTCGCTAACGACTGTCGCACCATGAGGATGATGACCTCCAAACGTTGGCCCCGAGGCGGATCCGGCAAGTTCATCACGGTCTATCCGCACACGGAAGACGAGTTCATAGCGGTCATCGAGCTGTTGTACCAGACAGTTGGATCGAACATCGGATCATACATACTGTCCGACAAGCGCTACAAAGATAGTCGCTGCATCTACTACCGGTACGGCGGCATCATCCAAGTCACCCGCCTGGATTTCATGGGAAGAATGATTCCGATGTTGGTTTCGCCGTCCGGCGATCACGTCCCTGACCGCCGAACTCCATACTTCGAGACTCCCGAGTGGGCACAGGATCCATTCCCCGGTGAGGAGGAAGACACGGTAGAGATGGCCTTGAACAATGGCCGCTACTCGATCGAGAGTGCTCTCGGGTTCTCGAACACTGGCGGTGTGTACCTATCCAGGGACGCCGTCACCGGACGAAAAGTCGTCATCAAGGAAGCTAGGCCTCATGTGGAACTCTATGAGAATGGCGGAGACGCCACCACCCGCCTGAAGCGCGAGATGGAAAGCCTGAACATCCTGAGTCCGCTGGGTGTAGCCCCTGCGGTTCTTGACTCGTTCTGGGATTGGGAAAATTTCTATCTGGTCGAGGAACACTTCGATGCCCACGACATGCGGCAGATCATGCTGCAGTTCTCCCCGTTGATGACGGTGCGTCCAACCGTTGCGGACAGTGAGAATTTCTATGCGATGTACAGGACCATATTCACCAATATATTCAGAGCCGTACATCTGGCACACCAGGCCGGATTGGTGATTGGCGATCTGTCGCCGCCCAACATCCTTGTTGAGAGGAACACCTTGGAGGTGCGGCTGATTGATATGGAAGCCGCATTCCAGCCGTCGTTGGGAGAGGCTGACGACATTCATACGGCTGGCTTCAGGAGCAAGATAAAAAGCAGGGCGAAAGTCAGTAGCTTTGAGGACGATATTTACGCCATTGCCGCGATCATGATGTACGCCATGTTTCCGATTGTGGCGATGGCCTACGTTCGGGACGATCTCTTTGAGAACGTTCTGCCCGATGTCATTCGGGACATAGGGTGGGAGAAGACACCGATCTTGGAGCTGATTCGTGATCTTGCAAATGGAAAGGTAGATCTGGGTCAGGCAGAGGAACGACTCCATCAGACCGCTACGGTAGAAGAGCCGTATAGGTCGCGCCAGAAGCCATCCGAACCCGTGGAGGCGCTGGTCGCGCGGCTCTCGCGGTTCGTACAGCGGAACTATCGACTGGATTCAAAATGCACTCTCTTCCCCTGTGATCCGTTTGCGTTGTCGACCAATGCGGGGAGTTTGGGGTTTGGCTCATCCGGTGTGATCTATGCGTTGACTCGCGCAGGTTCTGACGTTGCCGCTGAGGCGCTAGAGCGGCACTTTGCGGATATCTCGCGATTGCAGGAGAAGAACACCGCTCCCGGCGTGCTCACGGGGTTGGCGGGAATTGGATGGGCACACCTGGCGCTGGGACAGAATGCCATCGGCCTCAGCTTCATTGACTTGGCCAACGGCAGCCCTCACCGGTCGGCGCAGATCTCGTTCTACTACGGGTCGGCCGGCATAGGCATGGCAAATCTGGCGGCCTTTGTGGCGTCGGGTGGTCAACGCTACTTGGACACGGCCTTGGCGCTCGGTGCAGAGCTGGCGTCATCTGCAGTTCGCGGCGAGAACGGTCTCTACTGGGAAGACGATGGTGCAATTCGGATAGGGTTCGGTTATGGACAATCTGGAGTGGCGTTGTTCTTCCTTCGCCTGTCCCAGGTCACAGGTGACGCTGAATGGCGAGCCTTGGGAGAATCAGCCCTGGCGTACGACCTGTCGCATGGATACGAGCTCGAACCTGGCATCACTACGTTCGCTGCAGCGCCAGCCGGTGTTACCACCTACGAGCCGTACGTGGAGCAGGGGACTGCCGGCATCATCAAGGTCGCCATCAGATACGGCATTTGGGACACGGTGGACTCGCTGGTGATGGATCTTCATCGCAAGTACTCTGGATTCCCGGGACTCATGTACGGTCTTGCCGGGTTGATCGACACATTGGTCGATGCCTACGTGTACTCAGGTGACGCAAAGTACTTGGATATGGCCAGGCGCCCCTACGAGGGTCTCACCGATCTCTATGTCTTCCACGACGGAGATGCGGCGGCTATCCCGGGTGAGAACCTGTTCCGGATCTCCTGTGACTACGCGACGGGTATGGCGGGGGCGATCCGAGCCCTGCATCGACTCAGTTCGCCGCACCCCGACGATTTCTGTCTGGATGTGTTGGATGCATCCTCTCTGAAGGCGGTGGCGCGAGCTCAGCTGCAACTCCATCCCCTTGAAGAGCCCGCGTGATGGTCAGGGGAGCGAGGTGAGCCCATCAAGCCAAGGCGCAGCGAGAGAGACCGGGCACGGCCGCACCGGCTGGGGTGACTTTTCGCTTCTGCTCGGTGAGAACCGGCGGGAGTATGTGGCGGTGACGATCGTTGCTGCGGTTGTAGGCGCAGCTGAAGGTCTGATACACCCTCTCCTCATCAAGGCGATCCTCGATGAGGCCTCGCTGCATGGAGACTTTGGGCGGCTGATGCACCTGGTTCTTGGTTACCTGGTACTGGGATTGTCGCTGAACGCGGGTGCCTACGTGACGTCGCTTTGGCAGCAGCGGTTGGACAACCGGATTGTGAGGCGAGTTAGTGAGGATCTGCTTCGCGCCTTCTACGGTGAGCGCTACGGCGACTTTCTACGAAACGGAGTAGGCCACTACGTTTCGCGAATCAGGTCCGATGTCAAGGATGGCTTGGTTCCAATGCTTGCTCTAGTTCGTGGCGTCGCCGTCAAGGTGTCCATGTTCGCCGCTCTGGTCACGGCACTACTCTACATCTCGTGGCAGGCATTCGCGGTGCTTTCCGCAATCATCCCGGTCGCAACGGTGGTGAGTTTGGTGGTCGGCAAGCGCATAAGGGGCCTGACATCTACAGAGCGCGAGAAGGAAGCCGATGTTCTGGGCATTCTCACCAAGGCCGTTGGAAGCTTGAAGATGGTTGGGACGTTCGGGCTGGCAGGTAAGACGTTGAAGGCAGTCGATAGCGGCATGCATGGTCTTCTGGATATCGGGTACCGGCGATTCAAGGTTGTTCGCACGCTTCAGGGCGCAAGTGACCTGACCATGGTGCTATCAGACGTTTGCTCCATTCTCGTTGGCGCATTGTTCGTCTTGCAGAAGAAGATGACCTTCGGTTCATTCATGGCGTTCATGAACGCATTCTGGCGTGCAGCGACCACTCTGATCGCCATCTTCAAGCATTGGGCAGAGCTGCAAAGCTATGGTGCTACGGTTCATCGGATCTCTGAGTTCCTCCGATCGCGTGAGCTGGCTGAGTTCTCTACTTCCGACAGTGTTCTCGTCGAGAACCTATGCTTCAGCTACGGCGAGACCAGGGTTCTGCATGATGTGTCCATTACCATTGCTCCCGGTCGGAGGATCCTGATCACCGGGGACAACGGGTCTGGAAAATCGACGCTTGCCAACATCCTCGCCAGGCACTTGCAGCCCACTGAGGGCAGGGTTCTACTGCCCGCCCGGGTTAGCTCTTCGACCTTGCCGGTCGCGTTTCCCCCACTCGCAGTGAAAGATCTCGGTGTTGATATCCGCTTGATGAAGACCTTGTCCGTAGGTTCTCCGGAAATCCTGGACGTTTATCCAGATGAGCTGTCGGCGGGGCAACAGCAGAAGGTTGCGCTGGCTATGGCGCTTAGTAAGGATGCCGACCTCTATGTTCTGGATGAGCCACTTGCGAACTTGGACACCGGCGCGCAGAAGGTTGCCATGGAGCAGATCATGGCGATCACAAAGGACAGAACTTTGGTGATGATCATGCACGGCGGCCTCGAGTACCGCGATCTATTCGACGGGATGCATGATCTGGAGTCGCCACGTGTGGTAAGTGCGCCGGTTGTTGAGCTTCAGCGGGCATAGCTTGGCTGCCGGGTGCGTCGTGGAATATATGGAAACGGTACAGGAGCACCGCCAGTATGTTTGGCTATTACGTGAAAATCGCTCTGCACAACGTCGCAAGGAACAAAGTTCTCACCGGGCTGATGATCCTGGCGATCACGGTTGGCATAGGAGCGAGCATGACAACGCTTACAGTCATGCATCTGCTGTCTGGTGACCCCCTTCCTGGGAAGAGTGGCGACATCTATTACCCACAGATAGATGTAAATCCCTACTCCAAGGGGCGGGAGCCTTATGATGTTATGGATTACAGAACTGCTTATGACCTTTGGTCTTCAAAGCAGGCCGATAGTCAAACGATGGTCGTTTCGAACCCGGTCAGGGTGCGATCAGGGATCCCTGGCGCGGTACCGCTGATGATCTCATCGATCTCGACAACGTCGGACTTCTTTACGATGTTCGACGTGCCACTGCAATACGGGCGTCCGTGGGTGGACGAGGACGACGTGCGCCGTAACCGGGTGGCAGTCATCTCAGATCGTCTCAACCAGCAGTTGTTCGGCGGCCGCAACAGCGTCGGTCAGAGTGTCAGAGTCAAAGATACGAACCTCCAGATCATCGGTGTCCTTGGACCATGGCGCCCATCGCCCCTGTTCTACAAGATCAGAGGCGGGCGCTACTCTGGCGGTGAGACGTCAGGATTCTACGGAGCGGCGGACGATGTGTTCCTCCCCCTGTCAGCCAGCCTTGAGATCAACGAAGGCGATTTCCGGCCCTTTACGTGCTGGGCCACTCCGGATCGCCCTGGTGTTCTGGAAGGGGCTCCTTGCGTGGCCGTCGCGCTATGGGTGAAGTTGGCCGGCGCTGGGCGAGTCCAGGCATACGATCGATTCCTTGGCAACTATGCCGCTGAGCAGAAGCGCCTTGGACGCATCAAGCACGACGACAATACGCGCCTGAGATCCCTGATGGGGTGGTTGGACTTCAACCAGGTCGTTCCCAGTGATGTCAAAGTGCAGGCGGCACTGGCCTTTGCGTTCCTCCTGATCTGCTTGGCAAATGTAGTCGGTCTGCTGCTTGCAAAGTTCATGAGGCACAGCGGAGAGATCGGGCTACGGCGTGCGTTGGGGGCAAGCAGATTGGCTGTTTTCATGCAGTGCTTGGTCGAGGCCGGCGTTATTGGTGCTGTTGGAGGAGTGTTGGGCCTGGTCATGACGCTGTTTGGTCTATGGGCGATTCGCATCCAGCCGGTGGCATACGCAGAACAGGTGCACTTGGACGTCGCCATGTTCGTTGCCACGTTCATCCTGTCCTTGGCCACCAGTCTTTTAGCGGGGGCTATCCCTGCCTACCGGGCTAGTTCCATCCAGCCGGTTGCCCAGCTCAAGCTGCTTTGAGGGAGAGCACTATGCAAGTCGGAATCATCATCGCGGCGCTGCGAAAGCACCGATTGGCCACGGTCTTGATCGCAATGGAGATCGCCTTGGCGTGTGCCGTGCTGTGCAATGCCATCTTCATGTTCATGGAGAAGCGTCGAGCACTCAATCTCAACAGCGGTGTGCAGGAGTCTTCCCTTGGGATCGTCCAGCTCGCCGGATTCAGCGCGGAGAACGCCAATGACATCAACGCTCGGGTGATTGGTGCCATTCAGGCTATCCCGGGCGTGGAGTCTGTGGGGGTGATGAGTGCTGTGCCCTTCGGGGAGTCGGGGGTCCGTGCCGGCGTGAACACCGATGAGGCGCTCGAGCGCGTCGGCGGAGTTCTGGACATCTATCTCGGGGATGCCGTAGCGCTCAAATCGCTAGGCTTGAATGTGGTGGCTGGCCGTATGCCGGAGCCAACTGAGTACGCCCCGATTGCGCAGTACGTACCGTCCAATGCACCAGTCCTCACGACTCGGCAGTTGGCTCATCGCTACTGGCCTGGAGACAGCGCAATCGGCCGCAGCCTATGGGCAATGGGCACCCGGTTCACGGTAATCGGTGTAGTCGACCACCTGGTCGTCTCTCAACCGGGTGGCGGAGAGGCGTTGGGCAATGATTGGTCGCTGATCGTTCCAGCTGCGGCCGGGCCGCAGCTGGCCGGCAGGTACGTCGTGCGAGCCAAGCCGGAGGATCTTCCTCGCATCTTTGGACAGGTCGGAAAGGTGGTATCGGCCGCTGCCCCTGATGTTGTTTTCGATCAGTCCGCCAGTCGCCCGCTTTCTGAACTCAGGTCTGATTACTTCCGCGGTGCAAAGGTCATGATGGGGCTGCTTGCCGCAGTGATCATCGCGCTGCTTGGGGCTACGGCACTGGGCATAGTGGGCTTGGCAAGTTACTGGGTAGAGCAACGTCGTAAGCAGATCGGTATCCGGCGTGCTTTGGGGGCCACCAGATCGGACATTCTGCGCTACTTCCAGATTGAGAATTTCCTTATCGTCAGCATTGGCATCGCGGCTGGTCTGATCCTGTCCTACGCGATGAATCTTGGCTTGATGCGGTTTTACGAGTTGCCGAGGCTTCCGGTAGCGTACTTGCCGATCAGTGCCATTGTGTTGTGGTTGCTGGGCCAGGCCGCAGTTCTGGTCCCGGCGCTGAAAGCCTCGGCAATCACTCCCGTTCAAGCAATCAGGTCGCTCTGACTCAATCAATGCGCACCCCGTGGTGGGCGCCTGAAGACGCCGAGGTGGAATATGCTCAATATGCAAGGACTTAGCAAAGTGTTTCAAGTTGAACACGTGCAGACCCATGCGCTTAGAAGGCTGGACCTGCACGTCCGCGAAGGTGAGTTTGTGGCGGTAACCGGACCATCAGGCTCGGGTAAGTCGACGTTCTTGAACATCGCGGGTCTTCTTGAGGATTCCACGTCCGGCTCGTACGTATTGGATGGGCAGGACGTATCCCGCCTGGGCGATCGCGAGCGAAGCCGGATCAGAAATGAGAAGATCGGCTTCATCTTTCAGGGATTCAATCTGATCCCGGATCTGACGCTCTACGATAACGTGGATGTGCCTTTGAGATACCGCGGACTCAGCCCGAGAGACCGTAAAGAGAGGATCAGCGGTGTCTTGGAGCGGGTAGGCCTTGGCTCCAGGGCTCACCACTATCCTGGCGCACTGTCAGGCGGGCAACAGCAGCGAGCCGCCATTGCGCGAGCGCTGGCTGGCACGCCCAGGCTGCTGTTGGCTGACGAGCCAACGGGTAACCTCGACACGGAAATGGCACACGGCGTCATGGAGCTTCTCCAAGAGATCAACACAGCCGGTGCCACGATCATCATTGTCACTCACGACGAGGAGATTGCCGGTCGAGTTGCTCGTAACGTGCACATCGTGGATGGGCACCTGTCTGACTTGGTCAGGCCGGTAGATGCTCTTGCCCCAGCCTAGCAGCGCACGGAACAACAGTCCGCTCCAGTGCGCGTCAACATCGTCCGGATATGTCGGGTTCGCACCCTGCGGGTTTCCACTAGGGGTAAGCCGACACGCATCGGTTACAGCAAGCCATCGCGCTTCACCGCCAGATACCGTTCCACCAGCGCCCCTGGCAGCGCATCGGCGGTGACATCCAGCACCATCACCCGGTGGCTGCGCAGCGCCTCATGCGCATCATTGCGCTGCTGCAGGTAGCGCGCGATGGCGCCCGCCTGCGCGGCATCCTGCAGCGTGTCCACGTCCTGGCCGAGCGCGGCGTCCAGCTCGCGCTCGCGCAGGCTGGCCACGCACACCAGGTGCTGGCGCTGCAGCAGGCGCACCGCCACCAGCAGGTCCTCGATATCCTCGTCGCGCACGTTGGTGACCAGCATCACCAGCGAACGGCGGCGTTGGCGCAGGCTCAGTTCGGTGGCCGCGGCCAGGTAGTCGGTCGCCACCGGCTGCGCCTGCAGGTCGTAGCTGGCGCGCAGCAGCGCGTCGATCGCGCCCATGCCGCGCTGCGGGGCCACCCAGCGGCTGTCGCCGCCGCTGGCGAACAGGCCCACCCCGTCGCCCTGGCGCAGCGCCAGGTAGGACACCACCAGTGCGGCATTGAGCACGTGGTCGAAGTGCGACAGGCCGCCTTCGCTGGCCATCATGCGGCGGCCGGTGTCGATCATCAGCACCAGCTGCTGGTTCTTCTCGTCCTGGTATTCGCGCGAGATCAGCTTGCGCGCGCGCGAGGTCGCCTTCCAGTCGATCTGGCGCAGGCTGTCGCCGATGCGGTATTCGCGCATCTGGTGGAAATCGGTACCCTCACCGCGGCGGCGCTTGAGGTGCGCGCCGACCAGGCGCGAGGCCTGTTCGGCACTGAACAGCGCGAAGCGGGTCAGCGGGGCGAAGTTGGGGTACACGCGCACGGTCAGCGCCGGCGGCAGCAGGCGCAGTTGCCGCCACATCCGCCACGGTGCGTGCAGGCGCAGATGGATGCCGTCGAAGGCGAAGCGGCCGCGCGCGGTCGGCGTGAGGGTGTACTCGATGCTGCTGGCGACCAGCGGCTTGAGCGTCAACGTGCGCGGCAGTCCCTGCAGCGACCATTCGCCGGGTACCCGGTCGAACACCTCCACCCGCTGGCGGCGGCTGGATTCGATGCGCAGGGTGGTGCGCCGTTCCACGTTCAACGCCAGCGATTCGGGCAGGTCGCGCTGTACCGTCGGCGAGGGCTGCGCGCGCAGTCGCAGCAGGTCGACCAGCGCCAGCAGCGCGATCGCCGCGCCCGCGACCTGCCAGGCCCAGCCGGGCAGCAGGCCGAACGCCACCGGCAGGCCGAGCAGCGCCCAGCCCACCAGCAGCACCAGCAGCAGCGGCCCTGGCCTCATTTGCGCGGCGCTTCCACCCTGGCCAGCAGCGCGGTCAGTGCATCGTCGGCCGACTGCCCTTCGATCTGCAGCTCCGGCGACAGCGCGATGCGATGACGCAGGGCGGGTCGCGCGATCTCGCGCACATCGTCCGGGGTCACGAAGTCGCGGCCGGCCAGCACCGCCTGCGCGCGCGCCGCACGCACCAGTGCGATGCTGCCACGCGGGCCGGCGCCGAGCGCGATGCCCGGGAAGCTGCGGGTCGCGGCGACGATGCGCACCGCGTAATCCACCACTTCCGGGTCCACGGTGATGGAGGCGGTGGCCTGCTGCAGCGCGATCACCTCGGCGGCGTTGAGTACGCGCGGCACCTGCGACAGGTCGAAGTCGGCCGCGCTGCGCCCGGTGGTGATCGCATCGACCATGCGCTTCTCATCCTCCAGTGCCGGGTAGTCGATGATCACCTTGAGCAGGAAGCGGTCCAGCTGCGCTTCCGGCAACGGATAGGTGCCTTCCTGCTCCACCGGGTTCTGCGTGGCCAGCGCCAGGAACGGCGGGGTCAGCGCGAACGACTTGCCCTCGATGGTGACCTGGCCTTCCTGCATCACTTCCAGCAGTGCGGACTGGGTCTTGGCCGGGGCGCGGTTGATCTCGTCGGCCAGCAGCAGGTTGGTGAACACCGGGCCGCGGCGGATCTTGAAGCTTTCCGATTTCGGGTCGTACACCGCGTGGCCGCTGACGTCGCTGGGCATCAGGTCCGGGGTGAACTGCACGCGCCCGTAGTCCAGCTCCAGGGCCTGGGCCAGTGCACGCACCAGCAGCGTCTTGCCCAGCCCGGGCACGCCCTCGATGAGCACGTGGCCACCGGCCAGCAGCGCGATCAGGATCTGGTCGAGTACCTCGGGCTGGCCGATGAACGCGCGGCCCACCGCCTCGCGCACGGCGTCGACGCGTTCGACCAGGCTCTGGCCGGACAGCGCGGGAGGGGACAGCGGCGGCGGAACGGTCGGCTCGGTCATAGCAGGTTTCTCATCTGGATCAGCAGGCGGATACGGTCACGCAGGGCCACGACATCCTTCGATGGCGGCACCTGCAGGGCGGTCTGGACGCGGGAATGCGGCCACTGCAGCAAGGTGGCGATGGCGTGCACCTGCGCCTCGCCGGCCAGGGCGGCGGCCGTGGGCGCACGCCGCCGCAGGCGCGCCAGGAAGGCGCGGCGCACGGCGTCGTACAGCAGCGGGGCCTTGCCGTAGCGCAGCAGGTGCTCGCCGCTGGCGCGTACGTGCTCCAGCAGCGAACGGCGCTCGGTGGCGGGAGCCGGCAATACGCTGCCCAACCGCTGCGAGCGCTGCCACAACCAGCCCAACAGCGCGAGCAGCAGCGGCACCCATACCGGCCAGCCCTGGTAGAAAATGCGCGACCACAGCGTGGGGGGCCGTGAGCCGTAGATCAGCCACATGGTGCCCTTGCCGTAGTTCGGGTCCAGCAGGTAGCGGGTCAGGTCGCGGTGGGCGGTGTCATGCAGGCCGTCGGCCAGGCTGTCCTTCGGGTCGTCGGCACGGAAGGGGCGCGGCGTTCCCTTGAGGAACTCCATGTCCGATACCACGTCGACGGTGCCGGCGCCCTTGCGCAGGCGCACGAACACGAGCCCGTCGTCGTCGTCGCCCCATTCGCGCTCCACGCGGATGCCGTCAGGCGCATCCACGCCAAAGCGGCGGCCCCTGCAGAACTCGACGTGACCCGGGTCGTCGGCGATGTGGAACGGCTTGCACGCACTGTCGTAGTACTCGGTGTCCACGCCCAGGGCGTCCAGCAGCGGCCCCTGCGTTGCCTCCGCGTCCTTGCTCAACGGCGGGGTGCGCAGCAGCAGATGGCCGCCGCCCTCGACCCACTGCAGCAGCGCCTTCGCGGTAGGGGCAGGTACATCGGCGTTGTCCTGCAGCAGCACCAGCGTGTCGCCGGGCTGCAGCTGCATGCGCCGCAGGTCGATGCGCGGACCGGACTGCGCGGTGATGCCATCGGCACGCAGCGCCTGGCCCAGCACATACAACGGGTTGTAACTGGCCTCGCCCTGCGGCGGCAGGTGCTCGGTATGGGTCACGCGCTCATGGGTGCGCAGGAACAGGATCGCCGCGGGCACGCCCAACACCACCAGCACGCCAACCACCAGCAACCAGCGAAGACGCGTGCTCATGCGCGCCACCGGAACTGGGTCTGGAGCGTGGTGGCCAAGGCCTCGAAGTCCTCCGGCTCGGGCAGGCGCCCGGCATAGGCGGCGTACTGCCACACCCGCACCACCTGCGCGAACAGCGTGCGGTCGGCCTCCTGGGGCATGCGCCGCGACGCGCGCAGGCATTGCGCCTCGGTCGCGCCCGGCGGCAGGACCACCTCGGCGCGTTCGCTCATCGATTCCACACTGGCGCGGTACAACAGCGCCAGCGCCTGCCGCGGCCGGCCCTGCTGCCACAGGTCACGCGCACGCGCGGCCGGGTCCGGCGGGATGACCTCGGGAAGTTCCACCGCCTCCTCGAGCACCGGGTCCATGGCAGTACGGCGGCGCACCCCGGTGCCGCGCAGCCAACGAACCCAGCGCGGCGCGGTGGCGACCAGCAGCACCACGAGCAGGCCGACGAAGCCCCACAGGACCCATTCGGCGATCTGCGCGGGCAGCAGCGGGCCCTTGAGTCGGCCATTGCCGTTCTTGTCCAGCTTGCGCTCTTTCTTTTCGGCTTCCTTTTCCGCGTCGGTCAGCGTGCGCTCCCAGCGGCTGACCTCGCGGGTGGAACTCACCAGCGGATCCTCGTAGCCACGCTGCACCGCCTGGCGGAAGCCGGCCGTGTCCGGCGCGGTACCGCCGAAGATCACCGCCGGTGTGTTGGACGGATCATCGGCCGGCACGGCTGGGGTGTCCTCGCTTTCGTCTTCGTCGCTGTACGCCTCGCCGTCCTCGTCGAAGGCGTCCTTCGGCACGCTGCAGCTGGGTGCCGCGCCCGGTTCGGTGGCATGTACTGCGGCCATCGGCCAGCACAGTACCAGCGCGAGCACCAGCAGGGGGGCCGCCTGCTGCAGCCGTTCGCGCAGGCGGCGGAACGCGATTTCCACGTCCCAGGCTTCCATCTCGGTGCGGCGGTTGAGGTACAGCGCGAAGCCGGCGCCCGCGTAGAAGGGCCCGATCAACGTGGCGGCCAGCCAGAAGAAGGCATTCACGCCCAGCTTCGCCCACGGTGGCATGGTTTCGCTGACCATCTCCCACGCGGCGCGCCAGGAGTCGGAGAGCAGGTCGAACGGCACGAACAGGAAGATCGCCGCGATGCAGCCGCTGACGATGACCAGCTCGAACGCCATGCAGACGGTGGTCAGCAGCAGGGCAGGCCCGAAGGCACCGCCCAGCACCGCGCGGCGGCGCACGCCGCGCTGCTGGGCGTCGCTGCCCTCCAGCAGATTGACCGGCATCAGCAACGCACGGAACGGACTGAAGCGGCGCCAGCCCAGGTAGCCCCAGAACCCGGTCCAGCCCCAGCTGCGCTGCGCACGCAACGTCTGCAGCGGGCGCGGTTCGTCGCCGAACACGCCGCGCGATATCACATACAGCGCGATCCGGTCCGTCAGCGGCTTGATCCACCACATGGCGATCCACGCCCAGCCGAAGGCATCGGCCCACCACGCCGCCGCGTTGAACAGCACGAACAGCGGCAGCGAAATGCACACCAGCGGCAGCCAGATCGCGCGGGCATGGCGACGCACCAGCGCGGTGCCCAGTTCCACGGCCTCCCATTCCGAGCGGGCGCGCAGGTTGACGTTGAGCTGGTCAATGCGCACGGCCATCTCCCCGTCCGCCACGCCACAGCCACACGAACACCAGGGTCCACAACACGGCGGCCACGCTGTACTTGCCCCACGCGGGGACGGCGGCAATGGACGACCAGAATGCTTCGATGAAGGCGGCCACCAGCAGCATCGCCGTGACCCCCAGGCACAGCTTGGCGCCGATCACGCCGCCTTCCACCAGTGCGTCGATGCGTCGACGGCGGCCGGGCGCCAGCAGCTTCATGCCCAGCTGCAGCCCGGCGCCGCCGGCGATCACGATCGCGGTCAGCTCGAAGGCACCGTGGCCGACCACGAACCGCCAGAACGGATCGCCGTGGCCAATGTGCTGCAGGTGGCCGGCCGCCGCACCGATGGTGAGTCCGTTGAACAGCAGCACCAGCACGGTGCCGACACCTGCCAGCAGGCCACTGGCGAAGGTGCGCAGGCCGATGCTGATGTTGTTCATGATGTAGTAGCCGAACATCATCCAGTCCGTGCCGCTGTCGCGGCCCAGATGCGGCGACGACGGGTCGTACATGCGCTCCATCGCCGCGATGTCTTTGTTGTCCATCAGCATGTGCACCACGTCCGGGTGCCATTGGATCAACGCGAAGCTGCCCACCAGCGGCAGCACGAACAGCGCGGTGGCCACCCACATGCTGCGCGCCTGGCTGCGCACCAGTTGCGGGAAATCGGCGAGCAGGAATTCCAGTGCGCGCCGCCAGCGGGGCGCCGGGGTGCGATAGAGCAGGCCGTGGCCCTCCTGCATCAGCTGCTGCAGGCGCGCCACCAGCTGCGGGCTGTAGCCGCGCTTGCGCGCCAGCGCCAGTTGCTGGCACAGGCGACGGTAGCGCTGCGGGACATCTTCGTCATTGAGGGAAGACGGGTCGACGATGCGCCGCGCGCGGCGCGCGTTGTCGCCCCGCAGGGCAAGCCACCGCTCCAGCGCCTGCCATTCGCTCTGGTACCGGGCGACGAACTGTTCCTGTCTCATCGGCGCCCCAGCAGCCAGTTGGCCATGGCATACAGGCGCAGCACGCCCACCTGACCCTGCCCGCCGCTGATCGGCTCGGCGACGGCGGCGAGCTCCTGCTGGCGCGGCCCGGACAAGCGCGGCGCGCGCTCGGCGAAGGCGACCACCGCTGCCTGCTCCGCCGGCAGCAAGGGCTGTGGCGGCGCCAGCACCGTGTCGATGGCAACACTGGCCGCGAGCGGCCGGGTGGTGTCGTGAATGACCACTGTGCCGGCGACGAGGTCGCCAAGGCGGCGCCCATGCGGGTCGAACAGGCTCGACAGCAGACCCAGCGCATAGCCGAACGGCAGCATGTCCACGGTGCGCAGCAGGTTGCGGGTGATGGCGGCCATCCAGCCGATCGGCGCGCCGTCCTGGGCAACCACGCGCAGGCTGAGCAGGCGCTTGCCCAGGGTGCGGCCCCAGCAGGCTTCCTGCACGATGGTGTAGGCCCACATCAGCAGGAACATCAGGGCCAGGTAGAGCCCCTGGCCGAATTCGCCCAGCACGGCCAGCGGAATGCTCAGCAGCAGCAGCGCCGCGACGCGGATCACGAAGTCGATCGCCCACGCCAGCGCACGCGGCACCGGGCCGGCGGCCGGCAGGTGCAGCGGCACGCCTTCGGGCGTGATCACTTCACGGTAGGTATCCAGCATCGGCCCGCTCATGCGCGCACGCGATGGGAGGTGGGGCGCCGGATTCCTCTCCGGTCGGCTGCCAACGGCATGCGGTTCTCGACTGCTTCCTGGGTCGGACAACGACTTTACCGTGTACAGGCACGCACCGGTAGAGCCACCCCAGAACCGACACCCTCACATCCCAAGGTACTTGTCCTTCAACCGCACATAGTGGTCAGCCGAATAATGCAGCGACTCGATCTCCTGATTGCTCAGGGTGCGCGCCGGCCGTGCCGGGTTGCCCACCCACAGCTCGCCTTCGCCGACCACCTTGCCGGGCCCGACCACCGCGCCGGCGCCGACAAAGCTGTGGCGGCTCACGGTGGCGCCGTCCAGGATGCAGGCACCCATGCCGATCAGGCAGTAATCGCCGATGGTGCAGGCGTGCACGATGGTGCCGTGGCCGAGCGTGACGCCTTCGCCGATCAGGGTCGGGTAGCCGCCCTTGTTGTACGGGCTGTGGTGGCTGACATGGATGATGGTGCCGTCCTGGATGTTGCTGCGCGCACCGATCCGCACATGGTTGACGTCACCCCGGATCACCGTACCCGGCCATACCGAGACATCCTCGCCCAACACCACGTCGCCAATGATGGTGCAGGCCGGATCGATGTAGGCGCGCGCGCCAACGACGGGGAAGGTATCGAGGAAGGGACGCAGGGGGGACATGGGGGAGCTCCGTAAGGCAGACCATGATGATAACGCCGGGGTGCCAATCGGACCCCCGCATGCATCGCGCAGCCACCCATGGGGTGGCTCTACGCTCTGCGCCATATTCTCCACCGCGGTAGAGCCACCCCATGGGTGGCTGGCTCTACTGCGTGGCTGGCCCGGTCAACCCGGCGCGTGCTCCGCCAACATCCGGCGAAACAGCTGGTCCAGCGCCTCCGCCGAGCCATCGCCGGCGGCAAGCGCGGGCGGAGCCTGTTCCATACGCTGCATCGCGGCGTCGATCCAATCATTGATGATGGGAATCCGGGGGCGCTCGCTGACTTCTGCGCTGGCCCGCTTGACCATCAGCAACTGTTCGATTGCATCGCGAACGGGGCCGGTCGGCAGCAGCCGATCCAGCAGCTGCTCGAAGGCCATCGGAGGCGGAGTGGTCGTGTCGCGCTCGATCCACTGACAGGCCAGAAGTGGCCGCAGTACATACAGGTATTTCTTGGTGCGCACATTTTCGCCGCCCAGATGCAGGCGGTGCGTGGACTGGGCCATGCTGCGGTAGTGCCACCAACTCCCCAACGGCGAATGGAACCTGTCCACGGCCTCCAGCAACGACGCTACCGCCGCATCGTCCTGGCGGTACACGATGGGGGAGCGCAGCCACTCTGACAATGTCGGGTTCGACTTCGACACCAGCCGCAGGGCCTTGCGCAGGTCCCAGCCGCTGACATCGAGTTCATCGTCGATGGGCAGTTCAATGACATCACGCTGCGCCTGGTTGGGGCCGGTCGCCTCGTTGACGGTGAGGTACCACGCTTGGCGGTGCACGTAGATGAAGCGCGCGTCGTAGTCGCTGTCGGGGGACGAGAAGCCCCAGCCGCGGCTGCCTGATTCGCAAGCCATGAGGATGCGGACGTCGTGATCGCGTTCGATCCGGTCCAGCTCGGTCAGTACGGCAACGCGCTTCTCCGGCGCGATGGGGTGGATATCCATATGCATGCAGTGTTGGCGGAAGACCGCCCGATTGTAGAGCCACCCCATGGGTGGCTCCACACTTACGCCACCCGGCTGCGGCGCGCGCGCTCCAGGTGCACCAGCAGCAGCGAGATCGCGGCCGGGGTCATGCCCGGAATGCGCTGGGCCTGGCCGATGGTCTGCGGGCGCACGCGTTCCAGCTTCTGCTGCACTTCGGCCGACAACCCGCGCACGCCGGCGTAATCGAACGCGGCGTCGATGGCGGTGTTCTCGTGCCGCTGCTGGCGCTCGATCTCCTCGCGCTGGCGGTCCAGGTAACCGGCGTACTTGACCCCGATTTCCACCTGCTCGGCGACCTTGGCGTCGTCCACGCCCGGGCCCAGCGACGGCACCTGCATGAGCTTGGCGTAATCCAGTTCCGGGCGCTTGATCAGATCCAGCACGTTGGTCTCGCGGCTGACCGCCACGCCCAGCGTGGCCTCCACCTCGCGCCCCAACGCATTGCCCGGGGTGGCCCACAGCGCACGCAGCCGCGCCGATTCCAGTGCCACGGCCTCCTGCTTGGCCTGGAACGCGGCCCAGCGACGCTCGTCGACCAGGCCCAGTTCGCGACCGATGCCGGTCAGGCGCACGTCGGCGTTGTCCTCGCGCAGCTGCAGCCGGTACTCGGCACGGCTGGTGAACATGCGGTACGGCTCGGTGGTGCCGTGGGTGATCAGGTCGTCGACCAGCACGCCCAGGTAGGCCTCGTCGCGGCGCGGGCACCAGCCGGCCTCATCGCGCACGTGGCGCGCGGCATTGAGCCCGGCCAGCAGGCCCTGCGCGGCGGCCTCTTCATAGCCGGTGGTGCCGTTGATCTGGCCGGCGAAGAACAGCCCCGAGACTGCCTTGGTCTCCAGCGTGTTGTTCAGCCCGCGCGGGTCGAAGAAGTCGTATTCGATGGCATAGCCGGGGCGGGTGATGTGCGCGTTGCCGAAACCACGGATGCTGCGCACCAGTGCCAGCTGCACGTCGAACGGCAATGACGTGGAGATGCCATTGGGATAGATCTCCACCACGTCCAGCCCCTCGGGCTCGACGAAGATCTGGTGGCTGGCTTTCTCGGCGAAGCGCACCACCTTGTCCTCGATGGACGGGCAGTAGCGCGGGCCGATGCCCTCGATCTGGCCGCTGTACAGCGGCGAGCGGTGCAGCGCGCCACGGATGATCTCGTGGGTCTGCTCGCTGGTATGGGTGATCCAGCAGCTCACCTGCGCCGGGTGCTCGGCCACGCTGCCCAGGAACGACATTACCGGGCGCGGGTCGTCGCCGGGCTGCTCGTCCATGACGCTGTAGTCCAGCGACCGGCCGTCGATGCGCGGCGGGGTGCCGGTCTTCAGCCGGTCGATCGCAAACGGACGCTCGCGCAGGCGCGCGGCGAGCGTGGTGGCCGGCGGGTCGCCCATGCGGCCGGCGGCGTACTGGGTCTGGCCCACGTGGATCTTGCCGGCCAGGAAGGTGCCGGCCGTGAGCACCACCGCCGGTGCGTTGAACTGCAGCCCGGTCTGGGTGATGACGCCGCGCACCGCGTCGCCGTCGATCACCAGGTCATCGACGGCCGCCTGGAAGACGGTCAGGTTCGGCTGTGCCTCGACCATCCCGCGGATCGCCATGCGGTACAGGTTGCGGTCGGCCTGGCAGCGCGTGGCGCGCACCGCAGGACCCTTGGACGCGTTGAGCGTGCGCCACTGGATGCCGGCGCGGTCGGCGGCATGCGCCATGGCGCCGCCGAGGGCATCGATTTCCTTGACCAGGTGCCCCTTGCCGATGCCGCCGATGGCCGGATTGCAGCTCATCGCGCCGATGGTTTCCACGTTGTGGGTCAGCAGCAGCGTACGCACGCCACTGCGGGCGGCCGCCAGCGCGGCTTCGGTACCGGCGTGGCCGCCGCCGATCACGATGACGTCGTAGCCGTAGAAAGAATCGGTCATGGGTAGCTCGGGAGCGGGCCGGCACGGCCCGGATCAGCCCTGGGGCAGGGCGTGGCGGATGATTTTAGCGCCGATCGCGGCAGGTCCGTGAACCGTGGCCCGCCAGGGCAGCGGACACCCCGGCGAAAAAAAACCGATATCCACCCTCAAGTTGGCACGTTTTCTGCAGATAACCCAATAGCACCCAGGATGGCAGGTGCCTTCGGGCGCTACGAACCGGAATTGGAACAGGGGCCGGTTCATGCGCATCCAGGGGAAGCAGAGGGGCCGGCAGTCGGGGGACTGTCGGCCCTGTTTTTTTGTGTCCGCGCCACGTAGGGGGCGCCAAACAAAAGGCCCCGCCATGGCGGGGCCTTCTGCTTTATAGGTGCCGACATCCGACAGGGCCGGAACAGGGGGGATCCAGATGTTCCTGTCGGATATCGACATAGAGCTCAATGTGACGCCCCGTGTCGTTTTTGTCACTTTTCGACCGAGGCCGTCACCACCCGGCTAGATTGGACTGCCAAGGGCGTGAAAATCAAGCGCCTTTATCTATCTTGTGTGCGCTGGTTCACCCTATCCATGTTTCGCCAAGGCGAACCGTTCGACCGCTGCGGCGGCGGGCTGGGCCGCGACTGCGGCGCGCTGGCCGGACGCTGCTGCTGGACCTGCTGCGGCGGGCGGTCCGGACGCGGCGGGCGGCCGCCCACCGAATCCATGTTCCGCCACGGCGAGCCGCCGTTGTACGGCGGGCGCGGACGGTCCGGCGGGCGGACCTGGCCACCCTCGCCGTTGCCAGGACGCGGCGGCGGGCGGTGGTTGTGCGGCGGGCGATAGTTCGGGTACGGGCGGTAGATGGGGTAGCTGTTGTAGCCACCGTAACCCCCATAGCCGTAGTAGCCGCCACCACCGTAGTAGCCGCTGCCGTAGCCATACGGGTAGCCGGCCGGGTAGCGGTACTCCACCGACGGCGCACCGTGGTAGTAGCCGCTGCCGCCGCCACCGCCGACGTAGTCGTAGGTGGCGCAACCGGACAAGGCCAGCAACAGGCCGCCGGCAAACATCAGGCGCATCTTCATGATCGGGTCCCCCCAAGGGTATAGCCCCAGCTTCAGGCCGGCGCATTGAATCGGCCCTTAACTTCGGCCCATCCGGATGAATGGTTGCCATCGTGTCACGTCTTATTCGGGCGGTGCGGATCGGAGGCTTACGTTAATCTTGTGTCATGACCGATTCATCCTTGCCCTGTGCCGATGACCTGTTGGCCGCCGCCGCGCGGATCGCGCCGCACGCCAGCGTCACGCCCGTGTTGCAGTCACGCACCCTGGACGCCCTTGCCGGGGCCACCCTGGCCTTCAAGGCCGAGCATCTCCAGCGCGGCGGGGCATTCAAGTTCCGTGGTGCCTGCAATGCTGTGTGGGCGCTGTCCGACGCGGCGGCTGCACGCGGGGTGGTGACGCATTCGTCCGGGAACCACGGCGCCGCGCTGGCCCTGGCCGCCCGCACCCGCGGCATCGCCTGCCATGTGGTGGTCCCCGAGGGCGCGGTGGCCGCCAAGCTGGCGAACATCGTGCGCCACGGCGCGACCCTGTGGCGCTGCGAACCCAGCATCGCCGCGCGTGAGGCGATGTGCGCCCGCGTTGAAGCCGACACCGGCGCGACGCTGGTCCATCCTTATACGGACCGCCAGGTGATCGCCGGGCAGGGCACCGCCGCGCTGGAGCTGCTGCACAGCCACGGCCCGTTCGACACGCTGGTGGTGCCGGTGGGCGGTGGCGGGCTCGCGGCAGGCACCCGCCTGGCGCTGCAGGCCGCTGCCCCGGGCACGCGGCTGGTGCTGGCCGAACCGGCCGGGGCCGCCGATACCGCGCGCTCGCTGGCCGCGGGGGAGCGGCGCGTGGACTTCACCCCCGATACGATCTGCGACGGCCTGCGCGGCACGCTGGGCGCGCCCAACTTCGCCCTGCTGCACGGCGCCGCGGAGGTGATCACCGTCGACGACGCGGACACCATCGCCGCCATGCGCCTGCTCTGGCAGGTCCTGAAACAGGTCGTGGAGCCGTCTTCGGCGATCGCGCTGGCCGCGATCCTGTCCGACCCGGCACGCTTCGCCGGGCAGCGGGTGGGGGTGGTGCTGTCGGGCGGCAATGTCGACCTCGACGCGCTGCCCTGGACGGGCGCATGACCCGGCGCGCGCGCGTCGGCCTGATGGGCTGGGTATGGCGGCTGTGCATCCTGCTGGCCGCCTGGCTGCTGTGCGTGACCGCATGGATCGTCTGGGTGGGCGAGCGCGACCAGGCCGCGAAGGCCGATGCCATCATCGTGCTCGGCGCGGCCGCCTATGACGCCAAGCCGTCACCGGTGTTCGAGGAGCGCATCCGCCACGGTCTGGATCTGTACCGCCAGGGCTACGCCCCGCTGCTGATCTTCACCGGCGGCTACGGCGGCAGCGGCGCGCGTTTCTCCGAATCGCAGGTGGCGCGTCGCTACGCGCTCAAGCAGGGCGTGCCGGAAGACGCGATCCTGATCGAAACCGCGTCGCGCACCACCCGCCAGAACCTGGTCGAGGCGCGCCGGTTGATGGACCAGCACAAGCTGCACCGGGTGATCATCGTCAGCGATCCGCTGCACATGGCCCGCGCGCTGCGCCTGGCCCAGGAGCTGGGTATCGACGCGCTGGCGTCATCCACGCCGAGCACGCGTTTCCGCAGCTTCCACACCAGCTGGAAGTTCCTGGCGCAGGAAATCTATTTCTTCCACCGGGACATGTTCCCGTCGTCGAACGGTTCCTGACCGCGCCGGACACGCATGGCGTGTCCCTACGGATGGTTACGTGGTTTTGCGCCGGATCGGAATCGCCGACACCGGTACGCTGGCGACGTCCTGACCACGCTCGCGGATCGGCGCACCCGCTTCCGGTGCCCAGGCGTGCGCATAGATCACTTCCCAGCTGCTGGGCAGCTTGCCATCGTCGCGGCGCAGCGGTTCGTAGGCCGCGCGTGCCGCAGCAAAGCGACCACGCCCGGTCAGGGTATGCCGGCGATCCTGGCGCGCGTTGGTGGCACCGATGGCGCGCAGCTCACGCATCAGGGCGTCCAGGTCGTTGTAGGTCAGCGTGAACAGGTCGCGGTCCAGCACCGGATCGCGGAATCCGGACATCATCAGCGCATCGCCGAACTGGGCGATGGGCGGAAAGCGGCTGACATGCGGGCTGTTGTCGGCGCTGGCAAACGCGTCGCGCAGCTCGATCAGCGTCTCCGGGCCGAACGTGGAACACAGCAACAGGCCGCCGGGCTTGAGCGCGCGCCGGAAGCCGGCGAACACGGCCGGCAGGTCTTCCACCCATTGCAGGCACAGGTTGCTGTAGATCACGTCGACGCTCTGGTCCAGCACCGGCAGCGCCTGCGCGTCGCCGCACACACGCGAAAACGGCTTCCACCAGCCCGCCTGCTTCTTCGCTTCGCGCAGCATCGGTGCGGCCAGATCCAGCGCGATCACCTGCGCCTTCGGCCAGCGCTTCTTCATGGCCGCACTGGCGTGCCCGGTGCCGCTGCCCACGTCCAGCACCACCTCCGGCTGCCGGTTCTCCAGGTAGTCCAGCGATTCCAGCAGCCGCTTTTCCACTTCGCGCTGCAGGGCAGCGGCGGCGTCATAACTGCTGGCGGCGCGCGAAAACGCGCGGCGGACGTGATGGGAATCGAAGTGGGTGGTCATGAAAGGCTCACTACGGAAAACGGACAACAGGCCGGGATCATCCCCGAGCGGTAGCGGGCGCCCCGGGGGGGGGGGGGGGGGGAAAAAAAAAAAAAAAAAAAAACCCCCGCCGCACAAAGGACGGAGACGGGGGGGGATTGGGCACCAAAAGCGCGCCGCCACAGAGACGAAGCCGGCCCC
>NZ_JBLZQD010000002.1:428986-684709 GCF_049199305.1 Stenotrophomonas sp. PD6
GGGCCCTCCACCGGGGGGGGGGTGTGTTTGGTTTTTCTTGGGGGTTTTATATAACCCCCTAAAACCCAAACCCCCCCACCGGCCGGGCCCCCCCCCGGCGGTAGCCCACGACCGTGGGTCGTGCGGCGGAAACTCAAAATGTGCCGGGATACGCCCCGCCATCGATCAGCAGGTTCTGGCCGGTGATGTACCCCGAATGCGCGCTGCACAGGAAGGCACAGGCGGCGCCGAATTCGTCGGCGGTACCGAAGCGCCCAGCCGGAATATGGGTGCGCTTGCGCTCGGCGATCTGCCCGGCATCGACGCCCTGCTGCTGGGCCATGTAGGCGAAATTGCCGCGCAGGCGGTCGGTGTCGAACTGGCCGGGCAGCAGGTTGTTGAGGGTCACGTTGTGGGCGACGGTGCGGCGGGCCAGCCCGGCCACGAAACCGGTCAGGCCCGAGCGTGCACCATTGGACAGGCCCAGGATGTCGATGGGTGCCTTCACCGACGAGGAAGTGATGTTGACCACGCGGCCAAAGCCACGTTCGATCATGCCGTCCACGGTGGCGCGGATCAGTGCGATCGGCGCGAGCATGTTCGCGTCCAGCGCCGCGATCCAGTCGTCGCGCTCGAACTGGCGGAAGTCGCCTGCCGGGGGACCGCCGGCGTTGGTGACCAGGATGTCGACCTGCGGGCAGGCCGCCAGCGCGGCGGCACGGCCCGCTTCGGTGGTGACGTCGGCGACCACGGTCACCACCCGGCCGGCGCCGGGCAGTGCCTGCAGTTCCAGCCCGGCGCGCTGCAGCGCTTCTTCGCCACGCGCGGCGATCACCACGTTGACGCCTTCGCGCACCAGTGCCCGCGCGCACCCCAGCCCCAAGCCTTTACTGGCGGCGCAGACGAGGGCCCAGCGGCCGGCGATTCCAAGATCCATGGGTCAGTTCCGTAAGCGAAGGCAGGAGGACATGATCGGCGATGCGCGTGCGGGATGGGTCAACCGAGCGCGGCAACGAAGTGTTGCAGGTGCGCGGCCACCTCGTCGGCATGGCCCAGGTACGGTGCATGGCCGCCGTGGGCCACCACATGGGCGGTCGCCCCAGGCGCCAGCGCGGCGGCGGCCTGCATCGCCCGCGCCGACACCAGCCGGTCGCGCTGGCCCGCCAGCCACAGGCTGGGGACCGGCAGGCCCGGCAGCGCGCCGCGCAGGTCGGTGTTCTCCAGCAGGTGCAGGCCTTCCTGCAAGGCCCGTGGCGCGGGCTCACCGCGCGCCACCAGGGTGGCGCGCAGCGTGCGCAGTTCCTGCCGGGCATGTTCGGAGCCCATGGCGTCGAGCGCCAGGAAGCGCTCGAGGGTGCCCCGGTAGTCCTGGGCCAGGTCCTGGCCGAACTGCTCGAACACCGCCGGTTCCACCGCGTGCGGCCAGTCCTCGCCACGCACGAAGCGTGGGGTGGCCGCGATCATCGCCAGCCCGCGCACCTTGGGCATCGTGGCTGCCGCGTGCAGGGCGAACAGGCCGCCCAGCGACCAGCCGCACCACACCGCCGGTGGTGTCGCGGCGGCAATGGCACTGACCACAAAGGGCAGCCGCAGCGGCGTGGCATCGTCGTGACTGTGGCCGTGGCCCGGCAGGTCCACCACGTGCAGTTCGAACTGCGCGGAAAGCCGTTCGAGCAGCGGCGCGAACACGCCGCCATGCAGGGCCCAGCCGTGGATCAGCACCACGGCCGGACCGGTGCCGACGACCTCGATGTGCATGCTCACGCCCAACCGCCCTGCATCACGCGCTCAGCGCATCCAGCGACTGCTGGCGCAGTACCTGGTCGCGTGCGTGTGCGATCGCGTCGGTGAGGGCGCGTACCTGCGGCACCGTGTGCAGCGCCGACAACGTGACGCGCAGGCGGGCCTTGCCTTCCGGCACGGTCGGCGGACGGATCGCGCTGACCAGGAAACCGGACGCTTCCAGCGCCGCCGACAAGGCCATCACCGTGGCCTCGGCGCCGCACAACAGCGGCTGGATCGGGGTGTCGGACGGCATCAGCTCCAGGCCATGCTGGCGTGCACCGGCGCGGTACACACCGATCAGTTCGGCCAGCTTCTCGCGGCGCCAGTCATCGCGCCGTGCCAGCTTCACCGCCGCCAGTGCGGCGGCGGCCTGTGCCGGCGGTACGGCCGTGGTGTAGATGTAGGGGCGTGCGGTTTCGGCCAGGTGCTGGATCAGCGCGTCATCGCCCACCACCACCGCACCACTGCCGCCCAGCGCCTTGCCCAGCGTGACCAGCTGCAGCGGCACATCGGCCACGCCCAGCCTGGCCTCGGCCACGCAGCCGCGGCCGTGCTCACCGACCACGCCAATGCCGTGGGCATCGTCCACGTACAACAACGCTTCCTGCATGCGCGCCACCAGCGACAGCGAGCGCAGCGGCGCAATGTCGCCGTCCATGCTGAAGACGCCGTCGGTCGCCAGCATTGCCGCGCCGTCCGGCGCGTGCTTGAGCTGGCGCAGCGCGCCTTCGGTATCCAGGTGCGGGTAGCGGCGCAGGCGGCAGCCGGCCAGGCGGGAGGCGTCGAGCAGGCTGGCGTGGTTGAGCCGGTCCTGCACGCACACATCGTCTTCTTCGCTGAGCAGTGCCTGCTGCACCGCCAGGTTCGCGGCAAACCCGCTGCCGAACAGCAGCGCACGCGGATAGCCCAGCCAATCGGCCACTTCCTTTTCGAGCGCCTCATGCAGTGCATGGTGGCCGCAGATCAGGTGCGAGGCGGTGGCCCCGGCGCCTTCGCGCGCAGCGGCATCCTGCAGCGCGCTGACCACGCCGAACTGCTGGGACAGGCCCAGGTAGTCGTTGCTGCAGAAGCCGGTGAGCCATTGGCCGTTGACCTCCAGGCGCACGCCATCGCGCCGGGTCACGGTGCGGCGCACACGGATGCGGCCCTGCGCGTCGCGAAGCTTGCGCTGGGACTGGATGCGGTCGTGCAGGTCGGGACGGGCCATGGTCGTCAATGTCATGGGCGGGCAGGGCAGCTAGCGTACTCGCTTGCCGGGCGTTGCGCTGCACCGCCCGGGGGAGGGCTCAGGCCGCTAATCCGCCGGTGGGCGATGACCGTTGGTCATCGCAGGTAATGTCGGCATGCACCGTATCCGGGTGGTCATGCCCGGCCGCGTCCACCTGCACCGCCATCGGGCGCAGCCCCAGCCGGCTGAACAGGGCCAGGTCGCGCTCGGTGTCGGGGTTGCCGGTGGTCAGCAGCTTCTCGCCATAGAAGATGGAGTTGGCCCCGGCCAGGAAGCACAGCGCCTGCAGTTCGTCGCTCATCGCCTCGCGCCCGGCCGACAGCCGCACCATCGCCTTGGGCATGACGATCCGGGCGACCGCGATCATGCGCACGAACTCGAACGGGTCCAGCTCGGCGCTGCCATGCAGCGGCGTGCCGGCCACCTGCACCAGCCGGTTGATCGGCACCGAATCCGGGTGCGCCGGCAGGTTGGCCAGCGCCAGCAGCAGCCCGGCGCGGTGTGCGCGGGTTTCGCCCATGCCGACAATGCCGCCGCAGCAGGTCTTCAACCCGGCCTCGCGCACGTGCTCCAGCGTGTCCAGCCGGTCCTGGTACTGGCGCGTGTGGATGATGGAGTCGTAGTAATCCGGCGCGGTGTCCAGGTTGTGGTTGTAGTAGTCCAACCCGGCCTCGCGCAGCGCCACGGCCTGTGCCCCATCGAGCATGCCCAGGGTGGCGCAGGTCTCCAGGCCCAGCGCCTTCACCTCGCGGATCATCGCCGCCACCTTGGGGATGTCGCGGTCCTTGGGCGAACGCCAGGCCGCACCCATGCAGAACCGCGACGCGCCGGCCGCCTTGGCCTGGCGGGCCTTGGCAACCACCTCTTCGGTGGCCATCAGCTTCTGCGCACTCACGCCGGTGTCGTAGCGCTGTGCCTGTGGGCAGTAGGCGCAGTCTTCCGGGCAACCGCCGGTCTTGACCGACAGCAGGGTCGAAACCTGCACCTCGGCCGGGTCGAAGTACGCCCGGTGCACCCCCGCAGCGCGGTGCAGCAGCTCGGGGAAGGGCAGGTCGAACAATGCCAGCAGTTCCTCGTGGTGCCAGTCGTGGCGGATGACAGAAGCCATGGGAGTGTCCTGACAGATTGGGCAACGAAAGGGCGGCAGTCTGGTGAACGCACCACTGAACTGTCAACTAATGTGCATATCAATTGGTTTACGGATGGCGTTTGTATCAAGAGACTATTCGATCACATGGCAAATAAAAGTGTCATACAGAACTTGAAAGGCAGTTTAATGCAACATATGGCGAGTTTGTCTGGCCAATTATGTTGATATGTGAGATAAAAGCATCATAGCCGCAACCAGTGATGGGTATATCTGACATGGCGAAGCGAACCCCACCCGTTAGACCTCAGCATGCCAAGCGGATCGAAGCGTTGGGACAACGGCTTCGCACGGCGCGAGTCGCCCGAGGGATGACCCAGTCCAACCTGGCCGAGCGCGTAGGCGTGGATCGCACCACAATTGGAAAACTGGAGGCCGGCGATCCGAGCACCAGCCTTTCCACGGTGCTGCGCGTACTGTCCACGCTGGGGCTCGATCAGGACATCGACAGGATTGCGGCCACAGATGACGTGGGGGCGCAGCTCGCCGCCAGCAGTCTGCGGCGGCCGTCGCCTCGGCGACGCAAGGCCAATCCCGCGGCGGGGAGGGGCGATGCATACCCATACAACCAGATACGTCCGCAAGACACGTACGCCGTGTCGGAGTCCGAGCCTGATCGCTACGCGCTGCGCGCGAGTCGTCGCCCCCCGCCGATCAACGTTCCGCTCGGGCAGGGGAACAAACCCCGTGGCGGTAAGTAGCCATGGCGACGTCCGAGCAGATTGACCGGGAAGTCTGGCTGGACGCGCCGGCACTGTGTCGCCCCGTGCAATTGGGCTGGCTCAGCAGAAGGCCGAGCAGGACGGGCGAGATCGTTGCCTTTGCGTACACCGAACTCTGGTTGGACGGCGTGATGGGAATTGCCCCGTTTGCGATCGATGCGAACCTGCCTCTCGTCGAAGGCTGGCAGTACGCTCGACAGGGAGCAGCAGAGGTGTCGCCCGCCTTCCACGACAGTTCTCCCGACCGATGGGGCCGCCTGTTGATGGATCGCCGCGAAGCTGCGCGTGCGCGCCGAGATGGCGGAAAGGCCAAGGGCTTACGCGCGTGGGACTACCTGATGGGTGTCGACGACGACTCCCGCATGGGTGCGCTCCGCCTGCGCGATCCCGACACGGGAGTCTGGATCGCTTCCGGTCAGCCCGCCACGCCTCCCATTACCGACCTGCGCCGGCTGGAAAGCATCGCTGGCAAGGTGGAATCCGGTGCAGCGCTGACCAACGACGAAGAAAATCGCTGGCTGATGCAGCTGGTGGCGCCCGGTGCTTCTCTTGGCGGAGCAAGGCCAAAGGCGGGCTACCGTGACACGGATGGTTCGCTTTGGCTGGCAAAGTTTCCTGGCCGCGACGATGCACATGACGTGGGACTGTGGGAGTACATCACCTGGAAGCTTGCCGTGGCAGCAGCCATCGCCATGCCGCCAGCAGCCCTGTTGGATCTGTCTCCTCGCGGGCACACCTTTGCGGTCAAGCGTTTTGATCGGACTGCCGGTGAGCGGTCCTATTTTGCTTCCGCGCACACATTGATCGACGCAGAGCACAGTGAGGACCACAGCTACCTGGATATCGCGCGCGTCATTGAAGAAGGGGGCGCACAAGGTCGGATCACAGGCGATCTGCATCAGCTCTTTCGACGGGTCCTGTTCAATGTCCTGATCGGCAACCGCGATGATCACCTGCGCAATCACGGCTTCCTGCGCAACCAAACCGGATGGGCGCTGTCCCCTGCCTATGACGTCAACCCCAACACAGCAAGTGATACGCATGTGCTCGCGTTGGACTCGGTAGACCCCACGCCGGCCACGGAACACGTTCTTGAAACCGCAGCCTACTATCAGCTCTCACCCGGGCGAGCGGCAGCTATCGAGGCCGAAGTACGGCGCGCGGTGGGGACGTGGAAAACCGTTGCACGGGCTCACGGTGCAAGACGCACCGAGATTGAAAGGATGGACGCCGTCATCGACTCCCAGCGCTGAGGCGCCACGTCCGGAAATCCGCCACGCTCCAGAGCGGGTTGCCCTGATACAGCCCGGCGTACAACGTAGCGATGCTGTACAGCCCAACTCCGTTCCGCTGCACGGCATGCTCCCGAACCCACTGGACGCGCTGTCCTGGCTCGCGCTGCAGGTATTGCCGTTGCGCTGCCTGGTCTGCTCCAACCCCGGCAACGACGGCCTGGACCTCTGTGCGGCCTGCCATGCCGAGCTGCCGTGGAACGACCACGCCTGCCCGCTGTGTGCCTTGCCGCTGCCGCCCGGTGATCCAGTGGGTGCCTGCGGGGCCTGCCTGCGCGAGCCGCCGCGCCAGGTGGGGGCGGCGGCCACCTTCCTCTATGCGCCCCCCATCGACCGGCTCGTGCTGCGCTTCAAGTTCCACCAGGACCTGGCGGCCGGACGGCTGCTCGCGCAGCTGATGCTGCAGGCGGTACCAGTCTTCGCAACGGCGCCGTTGCTGCCCATGCCCCTGCACGGGCGCCGGCTGCGTGAGCGCGGTTATGACCAGGCGCGGGAGCTGACCCGTCCACTCGCCCGCGAACTCGGCCTGCCGCTGTGGTCAGGGCTCTGCCGCAGCCGGGCGACCGTGGCGCAGTCCACGTTGGACGCCGACGCGCGGCGCCAGAACCTGCGCGGCGCCTTTGCGGTCCAGGCCACGCCGCCGCCCCGGCTGACCCTGGTCGACGACGTGATGACCACCGGGGCCACGCTGGACGCGGCGGTGCGCGCGCTGCGCCGGTCCGGGCTGCAGGAGGCCACGCTGTGGGTCTGCGCGCGGGCGCCCTGAATCCTTGTCGCGGCGTGCACAGGGCGCAGGCCTAGGATCTGGGTTGACCCTTCCGCCAGGAACACCGCCATGAGCCAGGCTCCGGAACTGCGCAGCACCTCGCTGTTGTCGTTGGTTGGCCGTAGCTGGTGGGTGGTGCTGCTCTACGGGTTGCTGGCGGTGGGCTTCGGCCTGATCGCCATCACCCGGCCGCTGTCCGCCGCCGCCGGGCTGGCGTGGGCGATCGGCATCATGGCGCTGGTGGAAGGCCTGATCAGCCTGTTCGCGGTGTTCAGCGGCAACAGCGGCGCGCCGCGCGGCTGGGCACTGGTCTACGCGCTGGCCTCCATCGGTTTCGGGGCGCTTGCCGTCATCAACCCGCTCGTGACCGCCAAGGTGCTGGTGCTGTTGCTGGCGCTCTGGCTGATCATGGCCGGCATCTACCGCATCGTGTTCGCCATCCGCGTCCGCAAGCAGATCGAAGGCGAATGGCTGCTGATCGTCAGCGGGCTGCTGGCCATCGTGCTCGGCGCGATGATGGTGTCCAACCCGCTGGGCGGCGTGGCGGTGACCACGCTGTGGATCGGTATCGGCAGCCTGATCTACGGCGTGCTGCAGATCGTGGTGGCGTTCCGGCTGCGTCGTCTGAAATAGCGCGCGTCATTGTGTGCGTTGAACGCAGGCAGCGGCGACAATGCAGCCAGGTTACCTTGGGAATGCACATGCGCAGAACCCTGCTTATCGCAATGATGCTTGCTGCAAGCGTTGTACTTGCCGGATGCGCGCAATCACCCCATGCGCCCGGCCACGCCGACCAGGGCGTCGGTGCCGCGCCGCTTCCACATGTCCGCCTCCTGATGCGTGAGGTGGATGAGCAGGCTGCCCCCGGCTCCACTCACCTCAAGGACCGGGACGGCGCAACACTGGCACTGCGGGAGCCGCCCTTCGTTTCCACTGCCGATGTCGCGTCAGTGGCAGTGGGTGAAGACTACGAAGGTCAGCCGGTGCTCAACCTGAAGATGACCAAGGCCGCGGCGCCACGCATCCTGGCCGCTACCGAGGCGCGGATTGGCCGGCGCGTTGCCTTTACCGTAGGAGACCGGGTGATGACGGTTGCCACCATTCGGGGTCCGTTCGGTGAGGCAATGCAGGTTTCGGGCCTGGAGGGTGCCGCCGACGCGCAGCGTATATACACCGAGATCACCGGCGGGACGCAGTAGTTGCGTCCAGCCTTGGGAGGCCCGGTGGCTTGGCCACCGGTACGTCTTCAGCGGAACTTCGCCTCGATCTCCTCCAGCGTCTTGCCCTTGGTTTCCGGCAGCAGGAACGCGGCGACCAGGAAGTAGAGCAACGTGCACCCTGCCCAGAAGAAGAACATGCTGGCGTAGCCGTGGTGGCCGACCGTAGGCAGGAAGATCGCGGCGATCACCGTGGACACGAACTGGTTGATCAACAGCGCGATGCTCATGCCGTTGGAGCGGATCCGCGTGGGCATCAGTTCGGACAGCGCCAGCCACACGCACACGCCGGGGCCGACGGCGAAGAACGCTACGAACAGCAGGATGCAGCCGGCGACCAGCCAGCCATGGGTGGGCGAGGGCACCGGGCCGACGACCGCGCGCTCGATCACCAGCGGCGCCTGCGCGGCGGCGGCCGGGTCCGGGAACGGATTGAGGTGGATGCGGCGGAAGAACGCCCCGATCACGCTGTCGGCCGACACCGCATCTTCGCGGCGGATCTGCAGCATGGCATCAATGGGATTGTCGCTGCGCAGCGAGCGCACGTTGCTGAAGCCGCCGTATGCGTACGACACGGTGAGCTGCTGCGGCTGCGTACCGGCATTGCCATCCAGGCGTTGCCACTGTGCGGCGTCCATCGGCAGCGACAGCGTATGTCCGGTGACCTGCTGCTGCAGCGCCGCCTGCACGTCCAGCCGGCCGTGTTCGCTGCGCACGAACAGCAAGGCCGCGCCCAGCAGGGCGACGGTGATGCCGCCGGTGCCCAGCATCAGCAGGAACTTGCGGCCCTTGCGGTCCACCAGCACCAGCGCCACCACGGTCATCAACGCGTTGAGCAGTTTGATGGAGACATCGGCCCAGTTGGCCGCCGCCCCGGGCAGGCCGGCCTGATGGAGGATGTTCACCGCGTAGGCCAGCACCGAGTTGATGCCGGTGGCCTGGGTGAAGGCCAGCACCAGGCAGGCCAGCACGAACGGCCACACGTAACGGCGGCTCAGCAGCGGGTCGCGCCTGGCCGGGTTGCCGTCGCTGGCCGGCGCGTCCGGCGCCTGCATGCGCGCCAGCGTCGCCTCCACCTCGGCGGGTGCCACGGTGCGCTGCAGCGCGCTGCGGGCCTTGGCGATGCGGCCACGCCGCACCAGCCAGCGTGGCGATTCGCTGATCAGCAGCACGCCCCCGGTGAATACCAGCCCGGGTAGCAGGCAACTCCAGAAGATGGTGCGCCACGCGTGGTCCTTCACCACATAGAGCAGGCGCTGCTGCTCCTCGCCTGGAAGATGCGCCACGGCAGCGGCGGCCACGTCCACGCTGTGGGCGTGATACAGCCCGATCACGGCCGCCAGTACCAGCCCGATGGTCAGCAGCAGCTGGAACATGGCCGCACCGCGTCCGCGCCGTTCGGGGCTGAGTACCTCGGCCAGGTACAGCGGCACCACCACGCCGATCAGGCCACCGCTGATGCCCTGCAGCAGCCGCCCCATCAGCAGGGGGCCGTAGCCTTCGGACAAGGCCATCACCGGAATGCTGGCGGTGAACAACACGCCGGCCAACGCCATCGCGCCACGCCGGCCGATCAGGTCGGCAACGGCGCCGGCAAACAGCGAGGACAGCACACTGCCCAGCAGCACGGCGGCGACCACGAAACCCAGCTGCTGGGTGGTGAGGTGCCAGCTGGCGGTGGCCGTGGCCTCCAGATAGGGCAGGGCACCGGCGATGATGCCGATGTCGATGCCGTAGAGCAGGCCGCCCATGCCGCCGATGAACAACAGATAGCGCACCGGCCAGCGCGGGGCGCGGTCGGAAGCGGGCACGGGCATGGCGGCGGAAACGTCGTTCATGGTGCGGTCCTGTCTACGATGGAACGCGCCGCCTGCGGCGCGGAATCAGTCAATCAAGCGCGATGCGTTCGCCTTCCACCACCACCTGCTGCACGCGCAGGTCACGGTCGAGCACGACCAGATCCGCCCAGGCGCCGGGCTGCACGCGGCCGCGGTCCTGCAGGCCCAGATAGTTGGCCGGGAAGCGTGAAACACGGTTGGACGCGTCATCCAGCGCCAGTCCCAGCGCAACCAGGTTGCGCAGCGCCTGGTCCATGGTCAGCGCGCTGCCGGCCAGCGAGCCGCTCTCCAGGCGCACGCAGCCCAGGCACTTGTGCACCCGCTGCACGCCCAGCGCGTATTCGCCATCGGGCATGCCGGTGGCGGCAGTGGCGTCGGTCACGCAGTACAGGCGCGGAATGGCGCGCAGTGCGGTGCGGATCGCGCCGGGGTGGACATGCTGCAGGTCGGGAATCAGTTCGGCGTACTCGGCATGGGCCAGGGCCGCCGTGGCGATGCCGGGGTGGTAGTGGTCCACGCCGGTCATGCCGTTGAACAGGTGGGTGAAGCCGGCCGCGCCCGCCTCCAGCGCGGCCACGCCATCGGCGTAGGTGCCGGCGCTATGGCCCAGCTGCACGCGGATGCCCAGCGCGCACAGCGCGGGAATCAGGGCCTGGTGCTGGCCGATCTCCGGCGCCAGCGTCAACACCTTGATCGGCGCGATGGCATGCAGGTGGCGCACCTCGTCCAGCGTGGCTTCGACCATCAACGGCGGCTGCGCACCCAGGCGTTCGGCGCTGATGAACGGCCCTTCCAGGTGCACGCCAAGCACGCGGGCCGTGCCCGGCGCGCGCTGCGCGATGGCCGACGACAGACCCTGCAGGGCGCGCACGATGTCGTCGGCATGCGCGGTCATGGTCGTGCCCAGCATCGCGGTGGTGCCGTGCCGCGCATGCGCGCGTGCCACGGTGGTGGCGGTGTCCCCGCCCTGCATGATGTCCACCCCGGCACCGCCATGCACATGCAGGTCGATGAAGCCGGGCAGGATCAGCGGCACCTCGTCCTCGCCGCGCGGGTCCGTGTGGTCGCTGCTGATCGCGGCGATATGCGTGCCGAAGTGGATATCGCCACGCACCCAGCCGTTCGCGGTCAGGATGCGGCCATGCAGGGACGAGGCTGGGGTCAAGGGGTGGACTCGGCGATGATCACTTCGATGCCCAGTTTCTGCAGCCCTTCCAGGTATTCGGGCGCGATGCTGGCATCGGTGATGATGGTGTGGACCTGCTCGAGGCGGGCGATGCGGTGCAGGCTGACGTGGCCGAACTTGGAGGCATCGGTCAGCACCACCACGCGCCGGGCGCGTTCGACCATGCGGTGGTTGAGGCTGGCCTCGGCTTCGTGGTGGGTGGTCAGGCCGAACTGCAGGTCCAGGCCGTCCACGCCCAGGAACAGGGTGTCGAAGCTGTAGGTGTTGAGGCTGGCCTCGGCCTGGCTGCCCTGCAGCGACAGCGACTGCTTGCGCAGCAGCCCGCCGGTGAGCAGCAGCTCCACGCCCGGTGCGTTGGCCAGCTCCCAGGCGATGTTCAGGCCGTTGGTCATCACCGTCACGTCGCGGTGCGCGCGCAGGTGCCGCGCCAGCGTCATGGTGGTGGAGCCGGAATCGATGATGATGTTGTCGCCCGAGCGCACCAGCCGTGCGGCGTGCGCGCCGATGCTGTCCTTCAGCGGCAGGTTGAGGGTGTCCTTCTCATGGATGTCCTGCTCCAGCGGCGGCTTGCGCACCAGCGTCGCACCGCCGTGGGTACGGGTGGCCAGGCCCTGCGACTCGATGTGGGTCAGGTCGGCGCGGATGGTCACCGCCGACACGCCGAAGCGCTCCACCAGTTCGCTGACCTGTACGTTGCCGTGTTCCACCAGCAATTGCAGGATCTGTTGACGACGCTGGCGTGTGTTGCGCATGAGGGCGATTCCATTCGGAAGGAAAGCCGAAGCTTACCGTTCCGAAAGCTCCGTGGCGCAAAAAGCTTCGTTATTGGGGTCAAACACGTTGCGAGCGCAAGCGCGGGCGTATTCGGCCAGGCGCAGGCCCACCTTGTGCTGGATCAGCGCGAGCGGCTCGGCGCGCAGCGCGCCGGTCTCCACCGCCTTGCGCTGCTCCGGCAGGAACTGGCTGAGCAGGATCAGCGGCGGCGCGTGCCGGGTGAGGTTGTCCACCAGGGTGGCCAGCGCTGCCTGCACCGGCGGTTCGCCCCAGTAATAGCGGCTGCGGTCGCTCAGCGAATACGCGCGCAGCAGGCGCAGTTCGTGCGCGTCGCCCTGGTAGTAGCCGCGCCAGCTGGCCGGCTTGTCCAGCATGCAGCGGTCGAGCACCTCGATGAGCTGCGAGCAGTCCGCCGCCGGCAGCAGCTCGCGCTCGATCATCGCGAGCGCGAAGACGGCCTCGCGGAAGGCGTACGTGGCCGCAGGGCCGACCTTGAGGATGGCGAAGTGGTCGCGCACCAGGGCATGCAGGCCGGCTTCGGTCTGGTAATCGGTGGAGTGCGCCTCGAACACGATGCGCGGCTGGGTGCCCACGAATGCCGACAGCGCCTGCGCGGCCACCGGGTCGTAGCGGTGCACGCTGCTGTGGTCGAAATCCACGCCCGGCTGCACCACCATCGCGATGACGCGCTCCCAGGCCGGCAGCAGATCCGGTGCAGAGAATGCCTCGCGGTGGATCGCCAGGGTGGTCGCTGCGGCGGCCGGCGTGGTCACGGCCAATCCGCCTTCCAGCGACGCTTCACCGCCGGGCACCGGCACTTCGGTGCCGATCACATAGACCGGCGGCGGCAGCCCGTGCTCGGCGGCCGTGCGTTCGGCAATGCGTGCCAGTTCGGCCGAGCGCGCCGCCACGGTGGCATCCGGCAGCGGGCTCGGATCGTCGGCGCAGGACATGCTGCAATCCAGGTGGATCTTGTGGAAGCCGGCAGCAACGTAGGCTTCGATCAGCGTGCGCGCGTTGGCCATCGCGGCCTCCGCCAGCCCCTTCTGCCACGCATTCGGGCCGAGGTGGTCGCCGCCCAGGATCAGGCGTTCGGCCGGGAAGTCCTGGCTGCGCGCGAGCTGCAGCACGTAGTCGCGGTACTGCGGCGGCGTCATGCCGGTGTAGCCGCCGAACTGGTCCACCTGGTTGGAGGTGGCCTCGATCAGCAGCACGGTGTCGCAGTCGCGCGCGACCTGCATGGCGGCCAGCAGCACCTGCTCGTTGCTGCAGCACACGCTGTACAGGCCAACGGGCTGGCCCTGGCGATGGGCGGCGATCAACGATTGGACGGCAGACATGGCAACGCTCCAGCGTGGCGGAAGGGGAAGAGGGGGAGTCAGCGCGCGGGATGGTGCTGGCGTGCCAGCAGCGCCGCACCCCGTGCACCGCCGGCATCGCCGAAGGCCGGCGGCAGGATCGGCGGCACGCGCGCGCCGTTGAACAGGTAGGGCGCAATCGCCGCGGGCAGGTCGCGGTACAGCTGTTCCAGCTTGGAAAGGCCGCCGCCCAGCACGATCACGTGTGGGTCCAGGGCCAGGATCAGGCTGGCGACGCTGTAACCGAGCAGGTCGCGGTGGATCGCCAGCGCCTGCAGCGCGATCGCGTCACCGTCGTGGGCCAGTGCGACCACCGAAGAGGCCTGCAGCGCGCTACCGCCCTTGCGTTCGTGAATCATCGTCAGGCCACCGCCGGACACATAGTTCTGCAGACAACCACGCAGGCCGCAGCCGCAGTCCAGCAGCGGCAGGTCATGACGCACCTGCAGTATTGCGGGCAGGCTCCAGTGGCCCCACTCGCCCGCAATGCCGTTGTTGCCGGCCAACAGCTGGCCGTTCAGGCAGTAACCGCCGCCGGCGCCGGTGCCAAGGATCACCCCGAACATGCTCGGATAGCCTGCGGCGGCGCCGCCATGGGCTTCAGACAAGGCGAAGCATTGCTGGTCGTTGCCCAAGGCCAGCGGGCGCTGGAGCCGCACCTGCAGGTCGTGCCCGACCATGCGACCGCTCAGCGCGGGGACGTTGGCGCTGAGCTGTCGGCCGCTGTCGCGGTCACGCACCCCCGGCAGGCCGAGGCCGACGGCGTGCGCACGCGTTCCCAAGGCGGCATCGGCGGCATCCACCAGCTGGCCGATCGCCTGGACGAACGCAGGGTAGTCGTCCGTGGGCGTCGCCACGCGCTGGCGATAGTGCACCTGCAATGCCGCGTCGCACGCCACCAGCTCGATCTTGGTGCCGCCGATGTCGATGCCGTACCAGGTCTGCATGAGGTGGGTGAGCTCAGCCATGGGGGTGGATGGTCACACCCTGTACCACACGGTTGACCGTGCCGTCGGGGAAGGGGTTGTCCGGAGTCAGCCCGAGCGCGGCCGACCGCTGCAGCGCGAAGCACTGCGCCATCACCAGCCACAGCGGTGCCAGCCACGCGTCCGGCAGCGCCGGCGCGTCGAGCACGAAGTCACCCTCGGCGGTGTCCGCGCCGGATGGCCCGACCGAGATGACCCGCGCGGCGATCCCGTCGCGGCGCAGTTCGTTCAGCAGGTCCTGCTCGTAGCGCCGGGCCAGTGGCTGCGCGCTGCGCAGCATCACCACCAGGGTGTCGGCATTGAGGGTGGACTTGGGGCCGTGGCGGAACCCCAGCGGCGTGTTGGCCAGCGCGAGCACGCGCCCGGCGGTGAGTTCCAGCACTTTCAGCGCGGCCTCGCGCGCCGCCGCTTCCAGCGGGCCGCTGCCGAGGTAGATCACGCGTGTGCAGCCGCTCTGTGCCAGCGCCGCCAAGGGGGCATCCCACGCGCGCAGCGCCTGCTCGCCGTGCACGGCCAGATCGCGCAGGCGTGCGATGCGCTGCGGCCACGGTGCGCTGTCGAACACGCTCAGCGCGGCCAGCAGCATGCAGCTGAGGCTGCTGGTCATCGCGAACGCGCGGTCACAGCTGGCCGCGGGCATCAGCAGCGACAGCGTGTCGCTGCGGCCCTGGCCGCGCTGGGCCAGCGCGCCGTCGGCATTGCAGGTGATGTCCAGGAAGCGCGCGTCATCCACCTGTGCGCGCACCAGTTCCACCGCCGCCACGCTCTCCGGGCTGGAGCCGCTGCGACCGAATGACACCAGCAGGGTCGGGCGGTCGCGCTGCAGGTACAGCTCGGAATGGGTAAGCAGGCTGGTGGTATGCAGTGCGCGCACCTCCGCTGGCCACTGCGCGTTGATCTGGTCGGCGACCATCTCGGCGATGAAGCCGGAGCTGCCGGCGCCGGTCAGGATCACCCGCTGCCCGGGCTGGCGCAGCGCATCGGCCAGGAAGCTGTCGATACGCGTGTGGGCCGACTCCAGTGCGTCGGCCAGGGCCAACCACAGGCGGGGTTGCTGGGCGATTTCTTCCGCAGTGTGTGCGCCGCCAAGGCGCTGCCAGGCGGTCAGGTCGGGGAGCAGGGTGACGTGCATTTGCAATTCCTGTTGGGCGACCGCAATTTCGATGTTTTCTTTCGAAATGTCAATTATCGAAAGATTAAAATAAGTTTGGTCGGTCACAGTTTTCGATCGCAATGTCGTTCCCTGCGCTATAGGACTTGCCTATCTTCACGCCGCGCAAGGAAATTTTGTCGCGTTCAGCGTGCATATAGAAAGTGGTGCTTTGCGTCATCTTTCGTTTGAGCGCAATTCCCATTCTTTTTTCTTTTCAATTTGTTGACATCTTTCGAGTAGCTGCCCCATAGTCCGCCGCAATGGTTTCGGACACCCGCCGAACGCGGGCTTTGGGGGCAACGTGGTTACCCGCTGTCGACGCACCGTACTCAGTCTCTCCCTGTTGGCCCCGCTGTTGCTGGCCGTGCCCACGCACGCCGCGCCGCTGGGCAACCTGCAGTCCATTCGCGCCGTGCCCGGGGGAACTGCAACGGCCTGGACGCTGGCCACCGACAACGGCATGACCGTCCGCGTGGACCTGCTGCGCGATGACCTGCTGCGCGTACAGGCCGGGCGCGGCGCCACGCTGCAGCCGGCCGGCGACAAGGCGGCCCCGATCGTGCTGCCGCAGGCCACCGCCGCCGTGCCCTTCCAGCTGGAAGAAGACGCCGCCGAACTGCGCATCCGCACCGGGGCGCTGGTGCTGCACATCCAGCGCCAACCATTGCGGCTGGCGTTGGACCGCCGCGATGCCGGCGGCGATGTCGCGATGTGGCGCGAACTGCAGCCGCTGGACCTGGATACCGCGCAGAGCGTGCAGGTGCTGAGCAGTGAAGCGGACGAGCAATTTGTTGGCGGAGGCCAGCAGAACGGCCGCTTTGCCTTCAAGGGGCGTGAGCTGGAGGTGTCGTATTCCGGCGGCTGGGAGGAGGGCGACCGCCCCAATCCCGCGCCGATGCTGCTCAGCTCCCGCGGCTGGGGCATGCTGCGCAACACCTGGAGCGATGGCAGCTACGACCTGCGCCAGGCCGACCAGGCCACCCTTCTGCACCGCGAAGACCGCTTCGATGCCTACTACTTCGTCGGCGCTGGCCTGCCCGCGCTGCTTGATCGCTACACCGCGCTGACCGGGCGCGCCGCGCTGCTGCCGCGTTGGGCGTTCTCGTATGGCGATGCCGACTGCTACAACGACGGCGACAACATCAAGAAGCCGGGCAGCGTGCCCGAAGGCTGGAGCGATGGCCCCACCGGCACCACGCCGGACGTGGTCGACAGCGTGGCCAGGCAGTACCGCGACCACGACATGCCTGGCGGCTGGATCCTGCCCAATGATGGGTACGGCTGCGGTTACAAGGCGTTGCCGGAAACGGTGCAGGGCCTGGCGAAGTACGGCTTCAAGACCGGCTTGTGGACCGAGAACGGTGTCGACAAGATCAAGTGGGAAGTCGGTACCGCCGGCAGCCGTGTGCAGAAACTCGACGTGGCCTGGACCGGCAAGGGCTACCAGTTCGCGATGGACGCCAACCAGTCCGCGTTCAACGGCATCCTGCACAACTCCGATTCGCGCCCGTTCCTGTGGACGGTGATGGGGTGGGCGGGCATCCAGCGCTACGCAGTGGCCTGGACCGGCGACCAGAGCAGCAGCTGGGATTACATCCGCTGGCACATTCCCACCCTGGTGGGCTCGGGCCTGTCCGGCATGGCCTACGCCAGTGGCGACGTGGACGCGATTTTTGGCGGCAGCGCCGAAACCTTCACCCGCGACCTGCAGTGGAAGAGCTTCACCCCGGTGCTGATGGGCATGTCCGGCTGGTCGGGCAGTGCGCGCAAGCACCCGTGGTGGTTCGACGAGCCCTACCGCAGCGTCAACCGCGATTACCTGAAATTGAAGATGCGCATGACCCCGTACATGTACGGTCTGGCGCATGACGCGGCGACCACCGGCGCGCCGATCCTGCGCGCGTTGATGTGGGATTACCCGCAAGACCCCAACGCCTGGAACGAAACCTACAAGTATCAGTTCCTGCTGGGCCGCGACCTGCTGGTGGCGCCGGTGTACCGCAGCCAGGCCGCCAGCCGGGGCTGGCGCCGCGACATCCACCTGCCGCAGGGCCGCTGGATCGACTATTGGGATGGCCGTGCGGTGCAGGCCGGTGCCGAAGGCCGCCAGCTGGACCGCGCGGTCGACCTGGCCACCCTTCCACTGTTCGTACGCGCCGGCGCCATCGTGCCGATGTACCCGGAGATGCTGTACGACGGCCAGAAGCCGCTGGATGAGGTCACCTTCGATCTGTATCCGCAGGGCAGCTCGCAGTACACGATGTACGAAGACGACGGCAACACGCGCCGCTACGAGAAGGGCGAATCCAGCCAGCAGCAGATCACCATGCAGGCCCCGGCCCAGGGCAGTGGGCCGGTGCAGGTCAACATCGAGGGTGTGCGCGGGCAGTACCAGGGGCAGCTGGCGCAGCGCCGCTATGCGCTGCGTGTGCTCAGCCGGCTGAAGCCGGCGGCGGTCAACCTCGATGGTCGCGTGCTACCGATGGTGGCCGATGCCGCTGCGTGGCAGGCCGCGCCGGAAGGGTGGTACTACGACGCAGGCGAACGCCGGGGCACCGTGCACGTGCGCACCGTGCCGACCGACATCCGCCAGCCGCTCGCCTTCCAGCTGGATATCGCGCAGGCACCGGCGCCCGCTGATGACGTTTTCCCCGCCGCCCCCGTGCTGGGACGCGCGCTGCCGGCCGACAGCCTGCTGGTGGTGAACCGCCCGGCGGAAGAGCGCGGCTACGAGCTGGAGAAGGCGTTCGATGACGACCCGGCCACCTGGTTCCGCACCGTGCGCAACCAGGCCGTGCGTACCGGCGCCCACGAGTGGGTGATCGGTTTCGGCGAACGTCGGCTGATCGATGGCATCGCACTGGCGCCTCGCAACGACCAGCACTGGAAGAGCGGGCAGATCCGCGACTACGAGATCTACCTGGCGGACAGCAACGGCGAATGGGGCGAGCCGATCAAGCGCGGACGCCTGGCCTTGAAGCAGGACCTGCAGCAGATCGACTTCCCCGCCCGCGCCGGCCGCCTGCTGCGCTTCCGCGTGCTCAGCGTGCAGAACCCCGACGGCGACGGGGCCGCCGGCAGCGACCCGATGGTCACCGCCGCGCAGGGCAACGTCGCGCGTGCGGTGGATGCACTGCAACCGCGCGATGTGGGCCCGATCACCCTGTCCACGTTCCAGATCCTGGAGCACCAGGTGGCGGAGCGCCCGGCGCAGCAGCGCTACCTGTCCGAACTGACCCTGCCGGCCGCCGCCAACGCGCAGGTGCGTACCGACCTGGCCTTCCGTGGCGACCAGCCCATGCGCATGAACGGTCTGCTGTTCCGCCGCGGCCTGGGCGTCGGACCGGTCAGCCGCATCGACCTGCAGTTGCAGGGCCAGTGGCGCCTGCTGCGTGCCGACCTGGGTATCGATGATGCCTGCCGTGCTGCCGGTGGTATGCAGTTCCAGGTCTGGGGCGACGACCGCCTGCTCTACGACAGCGGCCTGGTGAAAGCACCGGGCGTGGTCAAACCCGAGCTGGATATCCGTGGTCTGCAGCGGCTGAGCCTGCGCACGCTCGGCGCGCAGGGCACGCAACCCGCACAGGTATGTGGCAACTGGGCCAACGCCGCTTTGATCGGACAGGAGGGCGATACCGCCAGCATCGTGTCGCCCTGACCCACGCACTACCACGCTGAAAAAAATCCCCCCGTTTCCCGACTACGGCCCGCTGGCCGTGGTGCGGGGGACTGTTGCCCGAAAGAACCCACCCAGGCAGCCCCACGCTGCGGAATGCACAAGGAGCCAAAGATGTTGAACGAACGCCATCGCCATCGCCGCATCCCCGCTACACCCTTGTCCGTCGCGCTGGGGCTTGCCCTGGCCGTGAGCGGTCCGGCGCTTGCCCAGGACGACGACACCGCCATCGACGGCAAGGCCAAGGCCAACGCCACCGAACTGGCACGCGTGCAGGTCACCGGCTCCAATATCCGCCGCAGCGATGTGGAAACCTCCTCTCCGGTACAGGTGATCAGCAAGCAGGACATCGAGAACATGGGCGCGCGCACGCTGCTGCAGGTGCTCGACAACCTCCCCGCCGCCCGCCCCGGGCAGCAGGATTCGCGCTCGCTGTTCACCGGTTCCGATGGCGCCTCGCAGGCCAACCTGCGTGGCCTGGGGGCGCAGGGCACGCTGGTGCTGCTCAATGGCCGCCGCCTGTCGTACTACGGCGCGCCGGCCGGCTTCCAGACCCAGTTCGTCAACATCGACGCCATTCCAGCTGCCGCCATCGAACGCATGGAAGTGCTGACCGACGGCGCGTCGGCCGTGTACGGCACCGACGCGGTGGCCGGCGTGATCAATGTGATCACCAAGCGCTCCTACCAGGGCGCGGAGATCAACGTCACCGCCGACACGTCATCGCGCATCCATTCCTATGGCGAGCAGCAGGGCAGCATCACCGCCGGCTTCGGTGACCTGGATGAAGACCGCTACAACGTCTACGCCTCGGTGAACCTGTACCGCCGCAACGCGATCCCGATCAGCGACTTCTACGACAAGCGGCCCAGCCAGTTCTACGTCAACAACCCCAACTACATCACCAACTTCCGCCTCGGCGTCGGCAGCCGACCGGGTGAGTTCAACCCGGGCACCTACTTCGCGTTCGATCCGGTCACCAACGCGCGCCGCCAGGAAGCGGCGCCCGGCTGCACCACTGCCATCACCCAGGCCTCCGGCACGAGCTGCGCGTGGGAACAATGGATGAACCGCGAAGTCGACGCGGGTGCGAAGACCGAGCGCGCCACGGCGTACATCAGCTCGCACTTCCTGATCGGCGACAGCACCGAAGCCTTCGCCGAAGTCACCTATACCGACATCGACCTGACCGCCAACGGTGGCACGCCCTCCGCCTATAACACGACGACCGGCAATCCCTCCAGCTGGTACTCGCGCAACACCGGCACCGTGGTCAACCAGTTCCGCACCCCGTATCTGGGTCCGAACAACGTCTACAACCTGGCCAGCCCGGAACTGAAGGCGCTGATGGGGGGCGTGGTGGGCCTGAACTACCTGATGCAGGACGTGGGTGACGGCCACTTCGGCCAGCGCAACACCGACCAGAGCTATCGTGTGCTGGCCGGGCTGCGCGGCGCCCTGGGCGACGACTGGAACTGGGAAACCGCGTTCGCCACCGCCGGAAGCCATTCGGTCACCTACCAGACCGTCAACGTGAACCTGGAAGGCTTCGAGCGCGCGTTCGGCCCGTATACCATCGACCCGGGCACCGGCCGGGTGATCATCTCCGACAACCCCGCCTACCAGTTCGGCGTCATCAGCGACGCCAACGCCAAGCTGATCCGCGAGGCGTATCCCACCTTCGACATCCAGTCGTGGACGCGCCTGCATACGCTGGACGGCAAGATCGAAGGCCCACTCTTCAGCATGCCCGCCGGCGATGTGCGCGCCGCGTTCGGCTTTAATGCCACCCGCGAAACCTTCTACACCCCAGGCAACGAAGACGCCGCCAACGGCCTGATCACCCAGCAGGGCGGCTCCTGGTTCGATGGCAAGCGCAACACCTATGCACTGTTCGCCGAGGCCGTGGCGCCGCTCAGCGACAAGCTGGAGTTGGACGCCGCGCTGCGCGTGGACAAGTATCCCAACTTCAGCGCCAATCTGGCCCCGAAGCTCGGGCTCAAGTACCAGGTGCTGCCGCAGCTGCTGCTGCGCGGCACGTATTCCGAAGGGTTCCGCGCACCCAGCCTGGCCGAAGCCGGTACCGGCGGCGTATTCGCCCAGCTCGGCGGCTTCAAGGACGACATCCGCTGCGATGAAACCAATGCCATCGCCAACCTGCTGCGTCAGTCCAACCGGCCTGGGGATGTGGATCTGGGCAACTCGCTGCTCAACAGTGACTGCAGCCGCACCGTGGCACGCATGACCCAGCCAAACCCGGACCTGAAGCCGGAAAAAGCCAAGATCTCCACGCTGGGCTTCGTGTACGAACCGGCCAGCTGGATGTCGATCTCGGCCGACTACTGGTTCATCTACCGCCGCAACGAAATCGCCGCGCCGGACTACAGCAAGGAACAGGACATCCTGTCGATGACCCGCAACCCGATCAGCGACACCGATCGGGCAAGCGAGGCCGCGCTTGCACAGATGTGCGCAGACCCGGCCAGTGGCGTGAGCTGCCCCGGCACGCTGCCCGGCTACAGCACGGGCAACGTGGCCGCCGTGGTGGGCCAGTACAAGAACCAGGGCCGCACGCTGGTTGACGGCTTCGACATCGACGCACGCAGTCGCTTTTCGCTGGGGGATTGGGGTGCGCTGAACATCGGCGTGGCCGCCACCATTGCGCGGCGCAAGGAAGCCTACATCGACGATACCGATCGCTGGTACTACGGCAACACCATCGGCTACTACGGCAACCCGCGCCTGCGTGCCACGTTCAACGCCGACTGGTCCTACAAGCAGGTCACCACCAGCTTCTTCGTCAATTACGTGGGCGGCACCAAGTGGGCATGGGACCGCGTGGACGCCGAGGACAACAACCCGGAAAGCTGCACCGCCGGCTCGTTGCCGGTTAACCCGGCACAGTGCGATGGCGTGCCGTCGTGGTGGACCGCCAACCTGAGCGTGGGCTGGCGCCCGGACGACCACTGGAGCCTGGGCTTCACGGTCAAGAACCTGTTCAACCGTCTGCCGTTCTACGACCCGAATAGCTTCCTGGGTGACTCCAGTGACTATGCCAGCATCTTCGGCCGCAGCTACAGTCTGCAGGTCGGCTACACGTTCTGATCGTTCCAATGCGCCGGCGCACGCCGGCGCGATTCCACAGGAGTAACGTTCCATGAAGCGTAGGGAATTCATTGCCGCCAGCGCGGCTCTGGCCGCCACCAGTCTGCTGCCGGAAACGCCGGCCTGGGCGCGCGGGCGCACGCTGCGGCTGGGCCTGATCGGAACCGGCATGCGTGGCCAGGTGCTGCTGAAGGAGCTGGTCCGCCGCGACGACGTCGAGGTGGTCGCGCTGTGCGACATCGAACCGATCATGCTCAAGCGCGGCATGGATATGGTGGCCAAGGCCGGCAAGAAGGCGCCCACCGCCTATGGACAGGATGGCGACCGCAATGCGTGGAAGCGCCTGCTCGAGCAACGCGGGCTGGACGGCGTCATCATCGCCACGCCGTGGGAGTACCACGCTCCGATGGCGATCGCCGCCATGCAGGTCAAGGTCGCGGTCGGCTGTGAAGTGGTCGCAGGCATTACCCTGCAGGACCACTGGGACGTGCTCAAGACCCAGCTCAGCACCGGCACACCGTACATGCTGCTGGAAAACGTCTGCTACCGCCGCGACGTGATGGCCGCGCTGCAGATGGTGCGCAAGGGGCTGTTCGGCGAGCTGGTGCACCTGCAGGGCGGTTACCAGCACGACCTGCGCGGGGTGAAGTTCAACTCCGGTGATCCATCGCAGCCGTACGACAGCGGCGTGGAATTCGGCCCGCATGCCTGGTCCGAAGCACGCTGGCGCACCCAGCATTCGGTGGACCGCAACGGCGAGTTGTACCCCAGCCACGGCATCGGCCCGTGCGCGATGTACACCGGCATCAACCGCGGCAACCGCTTCACCCACATCAATGCGTTCGCCAGCAAGGCGCGCGGCCTGCACGAGTACACCGTGGCCAAGAGCGGTGGCACCACCCATCCCAGCACCAAGGTGAACTTCAAGCTCGGCGACATCGTCACCACCACCCTGGCCTGCGAAAACGGCGAGACCATCCTGCTGCAGCACGACACCTCGCTGCCGCGACCGTACTCGCTGGGCTTCCGCGTGCAGGGCACCCAGGGTCTGTGGATGGACGTGAACCAGTCCATCCACATCGAAGGCCGCAGCCCGCCGCACAAGTGGGAGCCGTTCCAGGCCTACCAGGACCAGTACGAGCACCCGCTGTGGAAGCAGCACGCCGACACCGCGGCCAGCGCCGGTCACGGCGGCATGGACTGGTTTGTGATCCACGCGTTCGTGGAGGCGCTCAAGGCCAGGGCCCCGATGCCGATCGACATCTACGACGCCGTCACCTGGAGCGCGATCACTCCGCTGTCCGAGCAGTCCATCGCCAACAGCTTCCAGACGCTGGAATTCCCGGACTTCACCGCCGGCCTGTGGAAGCAGCGCAAGCCGATCTTCGCGTTCGACGGCACGTACTGACGGACGGCGGCGATGCACCGATGGAATAGAGTCGAACCGACGGGGTAGAGCCGACTGGGTAGAGCCGACTGTTAGTCGGCTGCCCTGCAACGCGGCGCCCGAACGGAGAGCAGCCGACTAACAGTCGGCTCTACCCCGTCGCAACCCCCACCCCGTCGCAACCCGACCCCTTCGCAAATCTGGCGACGCGAATTCCGCGACGCCGGACGCCTGACGCCGGTAGAGCCACGCCCTGCGTGGCTGCACGCGCGCCGAAACGCACCGGCAGCGCCACGCAACGCATGACAGCCCGGCATATCCGGCGCAACAGGAATTCAAAAGAGATGGTGCGCCCGGAGGGATTCGAACCCCCGACCAATGGCTTCGGAAGCCACTACTCTATCCGGCTGAGCTACGAGCGCATATTGGAACCGCCGTGCCGCCGGCCAGGCCGGGGCGGGCATCGCAGCGCCATGAAGCGGTGCGGGACGGGCATTCTATCCGTAAACGCGGCGCAGGTCTGCCCCCTGGTGCGAAACACGTCGTACAACGCCCGACGGCGGCCTTGGCGGTATCCTTTACGCATGGCTTACGAACGTTTTGACGCCCCCGCCGGTGCCCCACCGTCGCGTTGGGGCCAGTACTGGAAACTGATGCGCGCCGATCGCCCGATCGGCACCCTGCTGCTGCTGTGGCCCACCTGGTGGGCGCTGTGGCTGGCCTCCGGCGGCCTGCCGCCGCTGTGGACCCTGTTCGTGTTCACGGCCGGCGTCTGGCTGACGCGTTCGGCCGGCTGCGTGATCAATGACTACGCCGACCGCTGGCTCGACCCGCACGTCAAGCGCACCAAGGACCGGCCGCTGGCCAGTGGCCGGGTGTCCGGGCGCGAGGCGCTGGTGCTGTTTGCCGGGTTGATGCTGGTGGCGTTCGCGCTGGTGCTGACCCTGAACGCGCTGACCATCGGCATGAGCTTCATCGGCATCTTCCTGGCCGCCAGCTACCCCTACCTGAAGCGCTACACCCACCTGCCGCAGGTGTACCTGGGCATGGCCTTCGGCTGGGGCATCCCGATGGCGTTCGCCGCCGTGCAGGGCGAAGTGCCGGTGATCGGCTGGCTGCTGTATGGCGCCAATATCCTCTGGTCCACGGCCTACGACACCTGGTACGCCATGGTGGACCGCGACGACGACCTGAAGATGGGGTCGCATTCGACCGCCATCCTGTTCGGCGATCTGGATCTGGTCATCCAGGGCATTCTGTACGCGCTGTTCCTCGGCACCATGGCCCTGGTGGGCGTGCGGGGCGGGCTGGGCGGTTACTACTGGCTGGGCGTGGCCGTTGCCGCCGGGCTGATCGCGTACGAATTCTGGCTTGCCCGCAAGCGCGAGCGTGATCCGTGCTTCAAGGCCTTCCTGCACAACAACTGGGTGGGCGCGGCGTTGTTCGCCGGTATTGCGGCGGCATTGGCCGCAGGTTGAACGCCCCCCGACCAACGGTCGGGGGCTACCGATTGATGAATGTGGGAGGGTAGGGGATGGCGAACAACGCACCGGCGGCGGCACAGGACGGGTGGATGGCACGCGCAGCGCTGCGTTCGGCGGCCTGGGCGGAGAAGTGGTTCCCCGACGCGTACGTGTTCGCGGTGCTGGGTGTGGTCATCGTCGCCGTCGCGGCCATGGGCTTCGGGGCCAGCCCACAGGCCACCGCGCGCGCGTTCGGCGACGGGTTCTGGACGCTGATCCCCTTCACCATGCAGATGGCCTTCGTGGTGATCGGCGGCTACGCGGTCGCCACCGCGCCCGTGGTGGCCCGCTTCATCGAACTGCTGGCGCGGGTGCCGCGTACCGGTCGCGGTGCGGTGGTGTACGTGGGCCTGGTCAGCATGCTGGCATCGCTGCTCAGCTGGGGCTTTTCGCTGGTGTTCGGCGGTTTGCTGGTGCGCGCGCTCGCGCGCCGCGAAGACCTCAAGATGGACTACCGCGCCGCCGGTGCGTCGGCCTATCTGGGCCTGGGCGCGGTATGGGCGATGGGCCTGAGTTCCTCGGCCGCGCAGCTGCAGGCCAACCCCGCCAGCATGCCGCCCGGCCTGGTGGAGATCACCGGCGTACTGCCCTTCACCGAGACCATCTTCCTGTGGCAGTCCATCGCACTGACGGCCGCGTTGATCGGGGTATCGCTGCTGATCGCCTGGTTGACCGCGCCGGGCCCGGCCACCGCGCGCACCGCGCGTGAGTTCGACGGCGCCGCACAGGCCGAGCCGCAACCGCTGCAGCCGCGCACGCGCGCCGGCGAATGGCTGGAGTACAGCCCGCTGCTGACCATCCTGCTGTCGCTGTTGGCGTTCGGTTGGCTGTTCGGCGAATTCGCCAGCAAGCCGGTGGTCACCGCCATCGCCAACCTCAACACCTACAACTTCCTGTTCATCTCGCTCGGCCTGCTGCTGCACTGGCGCCCGCGCAGCTTCCTCAATGCGGTGGCCAAGGCGGTGCCCAGCACCACCGGTGTGCTGATCCAGTTCCCGCTGTACGGCGGCATCGCCATGATTCTCACCCACGCGGTTGGCAGCGGCGGCGAGACGCTGGCGCACCAGCTGTCCAGCGTGTTCGTCCACATCGCCACCACCGACACGTTCGCGCTGGTGATGGGCGTCTACTCGGCGGTGCTCGGCTTCTTCGTGCCGTCCGGCGGCGGCAAGTGGATCATCGAGGCGCCGTACGTGATGCAGGCGGCGAACGAATTGCAGGCGCACCTGGGCTGGGCGGTGCAGGTCTACAACGCCGCAGAGGCGTTGCCCAACCTGATCAACCCCTTCTGGATGCTGCCGCTGCTGGGCGTGTTGGGGCTGAAGGCGCGCGATATCGTCGGCTTCACCTTCATCCAGCTGCTGGTGCACATTCCACTGGTGTTGGGCCTGCTCTGGCTGCTCGGCATGACCCTGGCCTATGTGCCCCCAGTGATGCCATAAGTCCGCCACCGTGCAGGCGGCTCAGTCGGCGGCAGGCCAGTGCGGTGCGCGGGCCAGTGCCGCGTCCACCACCGCGTGGATCCGGTCGGGCTGCAGGCAGCCCTGAAGCAGTGGCGGCAACGCCGCGCGGAGCGTGTCCCTGAACACCTGCGGCGGCAACCGTCGCGCGTCCGCCACCAGTGCGTCGATCCGAGCGCCAATCCGGCGATACAGATCCGGGTTTGCCGCCACGTCGACAAACCCGCCCAGCAGTAAAAGGCCGCGCGAGCACGGCGCGGCATCGCCGGCACCCAGCGGTGGGCGCTGTGCGGCTTGCAACGCCGTCAACGCCTGCAGGCGGGCATTCGGGTCAACGCCCTCTGCCAGCACCTGCAACAGCGCGTGCCGGGCCTGGTCCGCGAAGCGCGGCTCCTCGGCGGGGTGGTCCAGGCGCAGCCGCAGCTGGGTGTAAAGCAGGTTCGCGCGTTGCGTGGCGGAAGCGTCCGGGCGTTCGGTGGCGCGCAGCATCAGATAGTCGGCCTCCAGCTCGCGCACCTCCGGTGCCTGTTCGCGTGCCCAGTGCCGCACACGCACATCCTCGGCCCCATAACGCCCCAGCTCCAGCGCCTCGTGGCTGGCCGCATCACGCAGCAGCGAGTACCGGTGCAGCTCCTGGCGGTATTGGGCGCCCTGCTGTGCGGACGGCACCCCTCCCCCGGTGGTTTCGGTCGCGGCCACGATCTGCAGGCGCCGGCCGAAGGCGGTGACGCGGCTGTGCAGCAGGTCGCGACGGCGGCGGTGCAGGTCCACGTCGCCGCCCTGCCGGGTCAACGCCCAGTGCGGGGCGAGGTGGTCACGGCAGGCATGGAAGTCCTCGTCGGCACCAACGGGCATCAGCACGTGCAGCCGCCTGCGTTGGGAAGACAGCAGCTGTGGGTCCGCCGTCAGCGGCGCGGGCAGCCAGTCCGAAATGCGTCCTTCGGGGTTCTGCACCGCGTGCTCTACCGGTGTGTCGTGGAGGTCCACCAACAGCCCTGCGTGCTTTTCCGGGTGGGGTGATGTGGTCAGCCCGACCGCACGTAGCCGCTCGACATCTGCCAAGGCACGGTCGATGTACAGCAGCGCCAGCCGTGGGTCCCGCGCCGTGGGCAGCGCGCCATAGGCGATGATCAGTTCGACCTCTGGCGGCACGGCGCGGCAGGAGCGGTCCCGTGGCACGCCGTGGTCGTCGTAGCCGATCGCCTGGACATGCAGGTTCCCGTCTACTGCGAAGGCTTGATGGTAGTCCTGCGCACGTTGCGCGGACCCCACCAGCAGCAGTGCCCGCAGGTCACGCTTGGCCAGGCGGGCGAAGCGATGGAAGTGCTGTGCGATGGCCGGCGCCATGCGCAGGGTGCGCAGTGCCGTGGCCGTGTCGGTATCACGCGGGGGCGAAACGCGACGCGCAGCATCTGCGAGGAGCGGGCCGTCGGTCCAGACGGGCACGACGACGCCATCTTCCACCGCCTGCTGCGGCGGGTAGGAGAACAGTCCCGGGCCAGGGTCGAGGTCGGGAGCGAGCGCGGGAATGGGGTGAGCGGCCAGGGTGAGCCATGCAGCACCGGGCAGGGTGTTGCGCAAGCCGCGCAGCAGCGCCGGGCCGCTCTCCCAGAAGTCGGCGTCCGCCAGCAGCACCAGGTCGTGGCTGTGGAGCGGGTCAACAACCCCACGTGCCCAGCCAGAAAGCACGCGTAGCGGCACTTCCAGCGACGCCGGCGCACGCCGGGCAAGCAGCTCGGCCACCGGGCAAGGGGGAAGCGGGCCGCACGGCCTTCGTCGCGGTTCCCGTACAGGCGCGGTGCTGTGCGTCACCGGCACCAGCACGCGCAGCGCGGCCAGGCTCGGGTCGTCGGCCAGCGCCTTCAGCAGCCAGTGCCGGGTCTGCCGAAGGCCCGATCCGGCCGCCAGGCAAAGCTGCCCGCCACTGCGCCGGCCATCGGCGTCCACCGTTCGCAGTGCCTGCAGCGCGTGCTGCACGGCGAAGAATTGCGCGGACCGCGCGATGCAACGGCCGCCGTCGGGGGTAACGCGCACGAACAGACGCAACACCTCCAACAGCCGGGCGGGTGCCAGCAGGCCGTGGAGCAGCTCGGCGTGCGCGGCCCGGGGCGATTCCAGGGGACTGTCCATGAACGGGATCGCCGCGTCGCGCCGTTGTGCCTGCACCGCCAGGCTCCACCCGTGTTCACGCCAGCGGACCCACGCATGCCGCGGCGTTCCCACGGTGGCGTACCGGCCCCCCCGACGCTCCACGCTCAGCAACAGTTGCGCCTGCAATGGCGGCGGATCGATGCTGCTGGCGACCATCCCGCGCCACAGGTGCTCAATACCGGCCACCGCCGTTCCCCAGCGTCCCTGCCGGTCGCGCTCGACACACGCCACCACCACCAGCGGCAGGCCATTGACGTAGCCCACCAGTTCACGGATCTCGGGTGCGCCGCTGGGTGGCAGGCCATACGTGGACTCGGCAACATCCCAGTGATTGCGCCGCACATTCGTCCAGTCGATCAGGGGCACCTGCATCAGGACCCGGCTGCCATCAGGCAGTACCTGTTCGGAGGGCACGCCCTCCAACAGCAGGTGATGAAGGGCATTGCTGGCACTGGGCCAATCGCGCAGGTGGCAGCAGGCCGCCACCTGTTCGATGATCGCCGGGAGTGAGTCCGGTGCGAGTCGCACCTGTTGACCCCGCCAATCGAACCGGTACCGCCGCAGCCAGGGCAGCAGACGTTTCTCCAGTACCGCGCCGCCATGCGCGTCGCGCAGGGGTGCAAGTGCCTCTTCTGTCAGGTGGTTCCACTCCAGCCGCCGCAGCCAGCCCAACACCGAGCGCCGCACACCGTCGTTTGGCACGGGGCCGCTCATGCCGGGGAGCCTTCGAAAAGCGAAAGATGAAGCGCACTGCGCGTGCGGAAATGCGGGCCGGTGATATGCATGGCCCAGTGTGTGCGATCCGATGCACGGTCGGCTGTGTGCATCATTCCGGTTCCTGCGTTGGCCAAGCCGCAACGCAGCTACTCTGTTTGATCCATTTGCCAAACTACATAGTCACAGCCAATCATCGATGCGTGCGCGCAGGTAGCGCGTGGCCGATCACTCAGCCTCGGAGAGCTCCAGCGCCAGGGCCTCCAGCTCTGCATTCAGTGCCTGCTGAATCTCGTCGAGCTGCGCGGTCAGGGCAATCCGATGCTGCCTGTGCGCGGCAAGGTCGGCGGCAGTGCAGGACATGGGTGCCGGTTGTACGTAGCGCGCGACGCTCAGACTGCCGCCGCCCGCCGCTACCTCGTCGGTGCGAACCAGATGCGCGATGCCGGGCACGCTGGCGCGATCAGCGCAGATGCGACGAAGTTCTTCGGCGGCGGTCGTGTCCAGACGCGGCCGGCGGGTGCCGGGCTTGCACAGGGCAGACCCATCAACAAACAGCACGGCGGCATCGTGGCGCGCGGCGCGCATCACCAGCAGCGCAGTGGCCACGGGAGTGCCGGCAAACAGCCGGTCGGGCAGACCGATGACGGTTTCCACCAGATTCGCCTCCAGCCAGGCCTGGCGCAGGCAGGCCTCCGCGCCATCGCGGAACAGTACCCCATGCGGCACCACCACGGCCATGCGACCGTGCTGCGGATCCAACGTGGCGAGCATGTGCTGGACCAGGGCGGCGTGCGCCCACTGACGTGGCGCAACGGCGTGCATGAAGCGAAGATGCGGGTCGTTGTAGGCGCGTGCCGGCGACCAGCGCAGGGTCAACGGTGGGCATGCCAGGCAGACCCGGAAGCGCCGGAGCTGCCCGCCGTCGACCAGCGGCTCTTCCAGCGGATCGCCGGCAAGGATGTGCAGATTCGACAAGCCGTGCAGCAGAAGGCGCAGCCGTGCGACCGCGCAGCGCCCGGCGTCGCGATCCTGGCCAAAGAGCAGCCATTGATGCGTACCCAGCCGGCTATGCCCGCCGTGCGCATCGCTGACCCAGCGGGCAGCCGCGAGCAGCAGGCTGCCCTCGTCGCAGGTGGGGTCGTACACGCTCTCATCCGTGCCGGGGTCGGTGAGCGCGGTCATCAACCAGGCAAGCGGTTCGGGGACCTGCGGTGAGGCTGTACTGCCGCGCCGGCCGGCCGAGCGTTCCAACATCCGATCCACGGCATCGCCGACGTCGGGCCGGTGCGCAAGCGGTCGTCCACGGAAGTCCAGCGCCGGGATGCAGAAGCGGTCGAACAACCGCCGGAGCGCCGTGTCGCGTCGTTCGGCATCGGCCGGCAGGGCCTCTTCAAGGCGCAGGTTCGGAAAGAGGTTGCACAGCTGGCTGGGGTTGGCCTGGGCCAGCCCGCGCAGCGCCGCCATGAACCGCGGCGCGCTGCCGGGCGTATAACGCTGCTGGAACAGGTACTCGAAGTGGGCCTGGGTGGGCGCCTCGAGCAGCGGCAGGGAGCGCACCGCGCCCAATGCTGCGATATCGGCAGAGGGTTCACGGGGCGTCGTATCGCTGGCGATCTTCAGCAGCAGCAAAGCGAGCAGCAAGTGGGTAGCCGAACCGGCGTTCTCTGTACCGTCCAGCACTTCGCGCGCCGAGGTCAGGGCAGCAAGCGTGGCGTGCGCGCCACGCAGGGGTATGCGGCTCATGCAGGTCTCCTTCAGAGCAGTCGCGCGGTGACGGCGGCGATTTCCTGGCGTCGCGCGGCGATGAGTGCTTCGAACCGGCAGCACTCCAGCTGCGCGGCGCGTGCGATGGCGACGATGCGCCGCTGCTGCGTCAAGGGCGGCAACCGCAGCACCAGCTGCTCCACCGCGATCTTGCGCACGCTCTTCTGGCGCGATCCGGCCGACTGGCGGCGCAGCTGTTCCTGCGCCGGCGGCTGGTTGAGCTGCCAGGCAAGGAAAGCGGGCAGCACCGTGTCGGTGGATGTCACCCGGATCACGTACAGGTGCGGGGTACACACCGTGCCCGGGGCAGGCGAGCACAGCAGTGCACCCACCGGGCGATTGCCACGCGCCGTCAGCAGCACGTCCTCGTGCCGTACCCACTCCGGCTCCTTGCGCGGGCGCAGCCGCGTACGCAGCAGCGCGTGCGGGTCGTGCAGTCCCGAGGCGGTCACGTTCTTCAGCTGGATCACCCGCACCGGCCCATCGGCAACCTCGGCGATCGCACCCCGGAACGGGTGGCCCTGGCGCACGCTGGCGATATCGGCCAGGCGCAGAATCGGATGCAGGATGCTCATGGGCTCCACACGAAGCAATCGTCGGCTGATCTGGACCATATGGACATGGAGAGCTCACCACGTTGGGAGTACGACATCATATCGATTTTTCAGGTATTGGGAAATTAGATATAACTTTCGAAGCCGCCCTATCAATATGCGCGGTCATGCCAAAAACCATCCATCGACCCGAGTACGCGCTGCTTGTTGATCTGGTACGCGCGATGCGTCTGAAGGCAGGCCTCACACAGTGCGACGTCGCAGAGAGGCTGGGAGTCACGCAATCGAAAGTCAGTGACGTAGAGCGCGGCAGCCGCCGATTGGATGTGATCGAGCTGAGAGACTTGGCGCGCATCTGCGGAACATCACTTCCGGACGTTGTGGCTGAGCTGGAGTCCAGCTTGAGGAAGAAACGCGTTCCTCAAGGAACAAAGGGACAGTAATCCTCTGATCCTGACGAGTTCGTCCATGTCAGCGGTCACGCACGGGAAGGAGGGCGCTCGGCGTGCGTTCGCGATCTTGGCCAGTCGCAGAATCGGGTGCAGGGTGTTCATGGGTTCCAACCTTGCGTGGCGCGGAAATGAGCGTCAATGTGGCGCCTCGCATCATTCGGAATGGTGCACAACGCCCCCGGGAACTGGAATGGATCGCTGGGTTCCTGAGAGGCTGCGTATCTCGCGATTGATTACTGCAGAGTGTTGATCAATCGCGTTTCAACGCGTGCGCAGAATGCAGTCGTTCCGGCCTGCGCCGGGATCCGTGTTCAGGGTGATGACTACGCTAGCTGCCGGAGAACGTCATCAGGGAATGACATCACGGCATAAGCGAAGGGAAGTTCAGGAAGGCCATTGATAACACAGCATTTGACGATGCCGTACTGCGCGGACTTGACGAATTTGTATGGAAATTGCCACGCGGCCTTAACCCTGCGCTGCACACGATTGCTCCGACCGCGGCATTCCGCACGCGGCATCCGGAGACCCGACATGTCCCAGCAGCGCAAGCAGAGTTCGCAGAGCCAGCGTGGTGAGCAGCAGGAGCGCGGACGCGAGCAGCAGCAACAGCAGCAGGAACAGCAGCGCAACCAGAATCAGCAGCAGGGTTGGAAGGACGAGGAAGAGTGACGGCGGGCGGCATCGATCACCATTGAAGGCCCCGCTTCGGCGGGGCCTTCATCGTTCAGCGGTCGCCATCAACTCGTCTTCATACGCCGAGAAGCGCTGCAGGTCGAAGGTATCCAACCGCATCGCCTGCGCTGCCGTGGAGAACGCCAGTGTCGCCAGCACACGCTCGGGGTGCCGCGCCCACGGCGGCACGTAACGGGGGGCGGCGATCAGCCCGGTGTCCCGGTACGGAGCGAGCGTCACCAGGTCGCCGAGATCGACCCGCCCGCAGAACATCAGGCGCAACGTATCGCCGCGATTCTCATGCAGGGCGCGCTTGATGAAGGCGGTGACCAGCAGTAGCCCCTCCAGGTACGCCCCGTCCTTGGTGAAGCACACGCGGCCGCGCACGTCGCCACCGCGGAAGATGCGGGCCGCGCTGCGGTAGCTGTCCACCTCTGATTGCCCGGCCGCGAGAAACGCGCGGAACACCTCGATGAAGTCCGCGCCTTCCAGCGCCTCCTGCAGCCGTACCACCCGCAGTGCCAACCGCCGCAGCCGGTTGATGTCCATGGCCCCGGTAATGATCTCCGAGAATGTCGCCAGCCCCTCCTGCGTGCGGGTGGTGCGCGGCGCGCCAGCACCGAGGCAGCGCAGCCAGGGCTGGTGCTTGCCATTGAGCAGCGTGGCCGAGTGGATGAAGGCCTCGTGCTCGACCAGCTGGTCCAGGTCCAGGGTCGAGAACAGGGCGTCCGCGCGCAGGCGGATGACCTTGCTGCCGGCGGCGGCCTTGGAGGCCAGCTCCGTATCCAGCACCACCTTGACCGGGTCATCGGTGAAGAACGGCTCGATCCGTTGGCGCAGCAGCACGGAGAAGTCCGGGGCAGGGATGTCGTACTGGATGCGGGGCACGTACTGCGAGCCGATCAGCCGATCGGTAATGGTCAGCATTTGCGCCGCCGACTGCGCGGTGGTCGTTGCCTGCGAGCGGTACTGCGTGCCGGGCTGGCCGTACAGCAGCGTGGAGCACTCGGTGAAACGTGGCGTGCCGATGTTGGCCAGCATGATGGCCGCGATGCGGTAGCTCCAGGCGGTGCGGTACAGCCAGTCGCCCACCGGATGGCCCCGGTCCAGGTGCTGCAGGATGTTGTCCAGCGCGCCGATGGTGTCGGCATGGTCGACCGGCTGGGTCGGTGGGGCCGGCATCTGCGGTTTGCCGGCGCGCCACGCGTCCAGGAAGCGGGTCTCCAGCTCGATGGGCCACGCCAGCCCGGACAGCACGCGAATCCTGTTGCCCAGCTTGGCCAGCCGGGCATCCACCTCCAGCAGCGGCGCAAGCGCAGGGTCCGCCTGGGTGGGATCAGGGGTGGGCGGGGAGGTGACGTTTTCCACGGCATTACCCGGTGTTGAGGCACCTTCCCACTGTGTTGGCCGCCCGTTGCCCCGGCAACCGCGCTTCTACCTGCCCGGGATCAGCAAATGTACTGGGCGCAGGTGAATGCGGGTGCCAGTTCAGCCCGCCGCCGGCGCGGCCACGCGCCAGCCCTGCTCGGGGTCATCCAGCTCGCCGGTACGCACATCGCCCAGCGTCACCGCGATGCCGCGCGCGTTGGGCAGCACCTTCTGCTCGGGGAACCAACGGCGGGTGGCGTCCACCACGATCAACAACCCCTCGTCGTCGCCCACGGCGGCGAAATGCGGAACGGGCGGGCTGAGGTAGCCCAGCCCGAAGGCCGCTTCGGCGCGTGCGCCCAGTGCGGCTACATCGGCGGTGGGCAGCCCCACCTCGCTTACGCAGGTCAGCTCGCTGCCGTGGAACGCGCCAACGCGGCCGGATGCGGGCAGCCGGCGTCGCCCGATCAGCTCCAGGATCAGCCCGTCGGGCCCGTCGAAGTAGATGGATTCCGAATCCCAGCGCCCGCCGAAGGTGAAATGCGCTTCGCCGGCCGCATTGCGCTGCAGCGGCGTGCGCGCCAGCAGCCACTCGGTGGCGGCGTTGAAGCGATCCGCCGGTACGTTGAAGGCCAGGTGCACCCCGCCTACCGGATCATTACCCGCCGCGTGCAGTTGCAGCGCCGTCCAGCCGATCCGTACCACGTCCTCCTGCACGGGCAGCTGCAGCACCTCTGCAAAGTAACCGCCTACCTGGGCAACATCGGATACGGGAAGCTGGATCGTGTGGATTCGCATGGAACAAGGCACCGGAAGCAGCAGGAGATGTCAAAAGGCTGACATCGCGTCTTGGGATAATGGACTGTCAGCCCACTATTGTGTGATGTGCATCACGTTAAATACGTGCTTTGCATCACGCATGTCGTTATCGCCCCGGGTCGTGGGCGGGATGTGAACGCCATCGCATTGGCGCGCCGCTATGCTACGCGCCCCGGCGTAGTGTGATGTGCGCCACGACACGAATCAGGAGGATCCGTTGTCCCACTCCCGCCCCATGACGTTGCTCGCCCTGTCGCTGAGCATCCTGCTGGCCGCGTGCAAGCCCGACGCCGCCGCCCCGGCAGCGCCCGCCGCACCTGCCGCCGCCGCGCCCGTCGCCACAGCACCTGCTGCTCCTGTTGCCGCGCCGGCCACCGCCGCCGATGCGTCGGCGACCTGCGCCTATGCAGACTTCGATACCTTCCTTCCGCATTTCGGCCGGGAGATCGCCCTGCAGGAGAAGTCGGTCGCCGATCCCCTGCTGAGCGAGCGCTACGACAGCGAAGGACATGATGAGCCGACGCTGGTCAGCGAGAAGGTCCCGCTCAGCGAGGTGACCTGGCCGGTCATGCCCAATCCGTCCGGTTTAAAGGACATGGGCCGCGAGATGCAGGTCAGCCGCCAGGACGACGGCAGCATGAAGGTGCTCATCCGCACGCCCGATACCAGCAACCAGCAGTCGTACTACTTCGCCCAGCGCCCGTGCTGGCAGCTGGTGCGCATGACGGACGAGTCGATCTGATCCAGGCGGCCGGCGCGCGTGCGCGCATGGCCGCCCCACAACGGAGTGTGTGATGTCGACCTTGCGTTTCGTTCCCCCGCTCGCGCTGGCCCTGCTGCTGGCCGCGTGCAATGCACCCTCCGGGCCGGCTGGCAGCGCCGCCGCCCCGGATGCCGCCAACGCGCCTGCGAGCGCAGCGGCCGCTACCCCTTCACCCACACAGCAGGAAGAGAAAGGCATGCACAAGGAATGCCCAGGTGCAACGTTGCACCTGACCGCGTTGCCGGCCAAGGACGGTGAAACCACCCGCACCCGACTGGAGATCGATAAGGACGGCCAGCGCCGTGCCATCGACGCCCCGGCGGAGATGAGTGACTACACCGCCGTGGGCCTGGCCTGCGCGGAAGACAGCAAGGGCGCATCGTATTTCGTGGTGCAGTACGGCGAACTGCCGTTCGGCTGCGCGTTCTGCGAATGGTTCTATCTGTACGACGCCGACGGCAAGCAGCTGACCCACAGCACCCCGCCACTGCGCGGCGACGCCGATGCGCAGTCGCCCAACAACGACGAGTATTCGCAGTTGATCGCCAAGCTCGGCATCACCCATCCGGAGGTGGACTACATCGAAGAGTGAGCTGGACATCGACATGACGTCGATGCGCGTTGACCGGAACATGGTGTCCGGTAGGTATTGACCGTTGGTCAATACTCTTCAAAGGAGCGGTACCCCTTAAGGAAAGCCTCTTTCTCATAGAATGGATAGCACAGACATGCCTAACGACATCTACACCAACATGGTGCAGCCGCCCGGCGCGGCGTACCGCAGCAGCCAGATCGAATCGTGGAGCCACTATCGCGAGCCGATCGACGAAAGCCGTCCCCTGCATGGCCAATCGCGCCGCTGGGGCGACGCATCCCCGGAAGTACAGTCGCGCGTCATCGACTCGCTGATCGAGTCCTCGCGTGATGCCGGCCTCACCCCGCGCGAAACCGCGCACGTGCTGGCCATCGCCCGCGTCGAATCGGGTTTCAATCCCGATGCCGCCGCCGGCACCACCTCGGCCTCCGGCCTGGGTCAGTTCATCGACAGGACCGGCAAGCACTACGGTCTGAACAACGCCAACCGCTTCGACGTCGACGCACAGTCCGACGCACTGGTGGCGCACTTTGTCGACAACCGCAACCTGGCCCGCGACCGTGGGCAGGGCGAAGATTACATCTACAAGTATCACCATGACGGCCCGACCAAGGATTACGGCGGCCTGGGCCTGTCGCACCGCAAGGTCGCCCCGCATCTGGATGAGTACGAACAGTTCGTCAACCAGCGCCTGAGCCAGACCCAGGGCCAGACCCATGCGCCGACGCATGCCCCGGCCCAGCCGCACCCGGCAGCGCCCGCTGCCGCGGCTGTCGCCGGTGCTGGCGCGGCCAGCCATGCGGCCGGCCAGGCACGCTCGTACGACCACACCATGCAGGTGATGCTGCCGCCGCAGAATGGCGTCAAGCCGCACATCACCGGGCACTTCGGTGAACACCGTGGCGAGAAGAGCCACGGCGGCAGCGACTTCAACTACGTGGGCGGCCAGGCCGGGCGCAACCTGCAGCACCCGACCATCCATGCGCCGATCGCCGGCACCGTGACCTCGGTGGGCGGCAAGTACGGCACGGTGATGATCCAGGACGCACAGGGCAACTCGCACCAGATCCTGCACATGCAGGACACCAAGGTGAAGGTCGGCCAGCACGTGCAGCCGGGCGATCCCATCGGCACCATGGGTGGCCGTGGCCCGCAGGGCGCGAACCAGTACGCCCAGCACGTGCACTACCAGATGAAAGATCCGTCCGGGAAGCTGATCAACCCGGAAACCTACTGGAACAAGGGCGTCCAGCAGGAAGCGGGCAAGCATGGCCATGCGCACGATCATGACCACGCACCGGCCGGCACCCTGCGCAAGGGCGACCGCAGCGACGAGGTGGGCAAGCTGCAGGAAGAGCTGAACCGCCTGGGCGTGCGCGATGCCAACGGCAACCGCCTGTCGGAGGACGGCAAGTTCGGCGACAACACCCGTGACGCGGTACTGGCCTTCCAGAAGCAGCAGGGCCTGAAGGAAGACGGCGTGGTTGGCCGCGATACGCTCGGCAACCTGACCGTCGCGCAGTCGCAGGGCGCCGATACCCGCACCGCCGCCGGTCCGCTACTGGGCGACAAGGGCCATCCGGACACGGCGCTGCACAATGCGATCCGTGGCCAGCTGCCCGCTGCCATCTCCAATGAAGCGGCCGCCAATGTGACGCTGCAGGCCAAGCAGGCCGGCATCGATTCGGCCGAGAAGCTGCAGAGCGTGACCGTGCAGGATGGCAAGGCCTTCGTGATGGGCACCACGCCGGGCTATCGTGCCGCGGTGGACCTGAGCCACGCGCCGTCGGTCGAACAGACCAGTGCGCAGTTGCTGGGCAACAACAGCCAGCAGCAGAACCAGGTGCAGGAAGAGCAGCAGAAGGTCGCCATGGGCCGCTGAGCCCGAGGTCTGACCGACGCGTAACGTGTGTGTAGTGATGAGGCCAGCCAGGGAGACCTGGCTGGCTTTTTTGCTGCCTCCACGAAGGCCGCCATCGAGGCAGAGTGAACGCAGGCTGCAGGTGAGTGGGCGGCGCTGAACCACGCCACTGGTAAACTGGGCCGGATTGCTGGAATGCCAGTGCAAGCCGCCGTGCGAAGGGTTGAGTGTGATGGATAGGAGCAGCCGACCACCGGCTATTGAGCTGGTTGCCATCGACATGGATGGCACGCTGCTGGACCCGGCACACCGGCTCACGCCACGCGTGAAGCAAGCCATTGCCCGTGCCCGCGAGCAAGGGGTGCGGATCGTGCTGACCAGTGGCCGGCCCGTGTCGGGCCTTGCCCCATTCCTGGACGAGCTGGGGATCAACGGGAGCGGGGACTACTGCATCGCCTGCAATGGCGGGCTGGTCACGCGCGTTGCCACCGGTGAGGCGGTGGTGGAATACCCGCTCAGTTTCGACGACTTCCTGTTCTGCGAGCAGCTCGCGCGCGAGCTGGGCGTGCACTTCCAGGCGCTGGATGGCGAACGGCTGTATACGCCAAACCAGGACATCAGCCTCTACACCGTCGCGGACTCGCACTTGTCACGCGTGCCGCTGTCGTATCGCAGCGTACGTGACATGGACCCGGAGATGTCCTTCATCAAACTGATGATGGTCGATGAGCCACATATTCTGGACGCCATCATCCCGCAGTTGCCCGCCGCGTTGACCGAACGCTTCGCCGTGCTCAAGAGTGCCGCGTTCTTCCTCGAAGTCTTCGACCAGCGCGCAGGCAAGGGGCCGAGCCTGCAGAAGCTGGCCGAACACCTCGGTATCGACCGTACCCAGGTGATGGCCATCGGCGACCAGGAAAACGACCTGAGCATGCTCCAGTACGCAGGCACCAGCGTGGCGATGGGCAACGCGGTCGATGCCGTCAAGGCGACGGCGCTACATCAGACCGCAACGAATTCGGAAGACGGCGTGGCCCTGGCCATCGAGCGTTTCTTGCTAAGCGACGCAACAGATCGATAACGCTTCGTGCTGCACGACGCAGCACATCACCACCGTTTCGCGGTGCACATCGGTAGGGTCGGTTATTAAACGACCGCCCTCGGCAGTACACGATGCATTGACGCATGGACCCAAAACGGAGCGACGCTTCTGCTATCAAGCGCCGCGCACCGCACCCTCCTGCTGTGCGACATAAGCATCCCAAAGCGCCGGCAGATCCTCGCCGGTATGCTGCTTCCACAACGCAGGCGTGTAGGCGCCCTTCCGCAGTGCCGCATCCAGCGCCTTCACCAATCCCGGATGCGCAGCCTCGCCCCACTTCAGGAACGCACCGGTGACGCGGTAACCCGTATCCACCTTGTGTTCCGCCTTGACCTGCGCGGGCAACGCCCAGCCGCCGGCGCCGTTGTCGACACCGTAATGATCACGCGCGTAGTCGGCGATCCCCTCCACCAGCCACGAAGGCGCCTGCTCGCTGGCGTAACCCGGGTAGCCCTGCACGATGTGCATGGCCTCATGGGTGACCAGGTCGGTGTCGTTGGGGTGCTTCTCCAGCCAGCGCGGGTTGATGGTGATGGTGGCCGATTTCTCCTTCTCCCCCACGTACGCAACACCGTCGTAGGACGGGTCCATGACGATGCGCACGCTGGACGGTGCCGAAGGATGGAAGTCGCGTCGCTCGCGCGGATAGGTAGCGAAGAACGTCGCGATGATGCGGTCACGCACCGCTGCCACCGTTGAGCCGCTCTCGTCCTGATAGGTGAGGGTGACCCCGTCGCGGGTCTGTTGAATCTCCGCAGCGTGCGCGGTGGGGAAGGCGAGGGTTGCAGCGACGACAGGGGCGATCAGGCAACGGCGCAAACGCATACGTGGCACTCCAGGACGGGACGGGCAACCGCGACGATCCTGCAACAGCGCCATGGTCCATGGCAAGTGCCATTTCGTTCGATCTAAGCGCTTGAAAATGGTTTCATTTCAAATTATTGACAATCTATTTAGATCGATCTAGAAAAGTGCACCCCCACGCCCCACGGAACCCCTCTACACACCCAACCCTCCTGCACCGATGCGGCGCCGGGAGACCTTGTACTGGAGATCTGCAAGATGAAGCGCACGTTGCTGTCGTTGCTGGTGTCGTCCGTACTGCTCCATCCCCTGGCCGCACAGGCACAGGCATCCCCGCCCGCTGAAGATGACGCCACGCCGGCTACCCGCCAGCTCGATGCAGTGAACGTCACCGGCTCCCTGATCCCCCGCGCGCAGATCGAAGGCCCTTCGCCGGTGACGACCATCACCGCCGAGGACATCGAGGCGCAGGGCTTCACCACGGTGTTCGACGCGCTGCGCTCGTTGCCCATGGCCAACGGCTCGGTACAGGATTCCCAGGGCACCGGCTCCTACACGCCCGGCGCCAAGGCGGTGAGCCTGTTCGGGTTGGACCCGAGCTACACGCTCACGCTGCTCAATGGACGCCCCCTCAACAGCTATCCGCTTGCGTACAACGGCAATACCAGCATCGTGGATATCGCCAACATCCCATTGGGCATGGTTGAACGCATCGACGTACTGACCGGTGGGCAGTCGTCGGTGTATGGGTCCTCAGCCGTGGCGGGCGTGATCAACATCGTCCTGAAGGACAAGGTAGAGGGCACGCACTTCCGCTACCGCGCCGGCGGTTACAGCGACGGTGGCGGGTCGAGCCAGCGCTTCATCTTCAGCAGCGGCCATACCTTCGGCAACCTGGATCTCAGCTACGGGCTGGAGTACACCAGGCAGAAGCCCATCTTCGCCTCCGACCGCAGCTACATCGACAGCGTCAACGACAGCCCGACCGGCCCACAGGACCCCTCGCGCACCTTCCTGCGCATGCAGATGTCCCCCAACGGCTATATCGACCCCGGGCAGGCCACCTGCGCGCCGCTGTCCTACCTGTTCGGTGGCAGCACAAGCTACGCGCATCGCAACGCAGCGGGGACCGGCTACTACTGTGGCAGCCCAAACAATGTCGGCACCGCCACGCTCTACAACAAGAGCGAAGACGTCAACGCCACCACGTTCCTGCGCTATCACCTCAGTGAAAACACCGAGCTGTACTCGGACATCCTTTTCAGCTTCGGCCGACCCACCTATTCCGGTGGCAGCCCCTTCTGGAACAAGACCTTCTACAACCAGACCACCGGCAACTACGAGCAGTGGCAGCGCATCTACGCACCCGAAGAAGTGGGCATGGATGCGAAGGACCAGCGGGTCTACACCCGCTCGCTCAACATCACCGCCGGCGCACGTGGCGGCCTGGGTGATACCGGCTTCGACTACGACGTGTACGTGAACCGCTCGAGCACGGACGTCACCCGCAAGTCCACCGACTTCCTGGCGACGGCCGGCATCGACGACTACTACCTCGGCCCACAACTGGGCAAGGTCAACGGTTACGACGCCTACGCTCCGAACCTTGATGTGCTGTACCGGCCCCTGACGCGGCAGCAGTACGACCAGTTCAGCGGCACCAACCGTGCCGCCTCGTCGGCGTCGCGTACCGGGGTCACCGCGCTGGTGACCAACACGTCGCTGTTCGGGTTGCCGGCCGGTGACGTCGGTTTTGCGATGATCCTGCAGGGAACCCGCGAGAAGTTCTTCAACCAATCGGCCGACCCCAATGCTTCGGTCCTGTTCCGTGGCCAGACGGCAGGCACGTCGGCAGAGGGTCAGCGTGACCTGTACGCGGTGGGTGCCGAGCTGCAGGTGCCGATTTTCGACACGCTCAACGCCAACCTGTCGGGGCGCTACGACAAGTATTCCCTGCAGGGCGGCGGCGGCAATGGCAAGGCGACCTGGAAGCTCGGCCTGGAGTACCGCCCGATCGAATCACTGCTGCTGCGCGGCAGCTACGCAACCGCGTTCCGCTCGCCGGACATGTTCTACCTGTACTCCCGCGAGAGCAGCGGCTACACCACCAACGTGGACACCTTCCTGTGCCGGCAGGCCGGGTTCACCTCCGAGAACTTCGATGAGTGCCCGCAGTCATCGCTGCAGGTGCTGTCCTCCAGTACCGGCAACCGCGACCTGAAGGACATCACCGCGGAGACCTTCACGTATGGTTTCGTCTGGTCGGCGCTGGACAACGCCCTGAACCTGTCGGTCGACTACAACTCGGTGAAGATCGAGAACGAAGTCTCCATCCTCGGCACCGACAGCATCCTCGCCACCGAGGCCAACTGCCGTCTGGGAACCTCGGAGAATGGCGATGTGGCGTTCGACATCAACTCGCCGACCTGCCGCCAGATCCTCGCCCAAGTACAGCGCCTGCCGGCCACCGACCCGCTCAACCCCAACGGCGTCTCCAAGGTCTTCTCCTATCCGATCAACCTGGCCAAGCAGCGCCAGACCGGTATCCAGGCCTCCGGCGATTACCGCTGGAAGGCGGGGCGCGCGGGCGATTTCGGCGTGAGCGCCGGCTACTACCGCCCACTGAAGCATGAACTGCAGCAGCAGGAAGGCGACCCGGTATACGACATGCTCTGCTGCGGTTACTCCAATGAGCTTCAGTACCGGGCCACGCTGGGAGTGAACTGGAATATCGGTGCGTTCAACACAAACGTGTATGGCGTCCGCAACGCCCGGACCTGGAATGCGACGGGAGAGGAACGCAACATCGGTCCGTGGACGACCTGGAACGCCACGGTCAACTACCGCATCAACAAGCTCGCCAGCGTCCTGTTGACCGCCAACAACCTGACCAATGAGCGCCCGCCGGTGGATGGCACCAACGGCAATTGGCCGTACTACGACCAGGGCGTGTACAACGCCTTTGGCCGTTCGATGTTCGTGGAGTTGTCGTTGGACTTCCAGTAACCGAACGTGGAGGCATAGGCGGTGGTGCTCCGTCGCATCAGGGGGAGCACCACACGTCTCGCTGTTCACGAGAACGCTTGAGCAGGCGGCAGCGAGCTGGCGGTGGTATGTGCGGCGCCAAGGCTGACTATCCGTCGAACAGCGTCGCCGAATTGCGCTCCCAGCCTTCAAGGACTGCCTGTGCGGCTGAAAGCCCGCCATCACCCAGCGAAGCGTTCAGCATGCCAAGCTTTCGCTGGGTTTCCTTGTGCATCGGCATCGAAGAAAGTATCCGTAGCGCTGCCTCCGCCGATGGGAGATCGCCCGCGCGAACATGCGAGATGATTCGTACCCACATCCCGTTGTCCCCCTGGATGCTCTCTGCATCGAGATAGGCCACCAGATCCTTGGCAGACGCTACGCCAAGCATCTTCCTGGAATACACCTCGTAGGCCTCGGAAAAGCAACGCCCGGAACCCGCGCATGTGGCGACTCTATGGCCAAATGACATATGGAGAAATGAGAGGTCATCGTACGTGGGCAGCACAAACGTCCATAGGTAGATGGATGAAGGTGGCGCGTCGACTGCAATGCCGGACACCACATCCGCGGTGTGGAGAGCGATGAGAAAGTTGCCCTTGACGCGCAGCCCCATCCTCCTGGCTTCCCGCTGTATCTCACTCTTTCCGGACTTCATCATTCTCTGGCCTCATGCCTTGAAGAACGCAGCAAAATTCTGTTGTGCGCGGTGCGGTGTCTTTGTAGCTTCTGATACCCGCCGCAGAGAGGCTGTATCGCGGAAGTTCCGACCCAGAAAAGTTACTTTGCCGACGCACTCTTGCGTAGGTTCGTGACCTTGGATTCATTTGAAGGTCTTCCTCCCAGGCGTCCGTTTGCACGTGCAGCAGCACGCTTGGCGTCACTCGTGGACGCGCCGCCCGACTTGCCGAGCAACGCAGCCATCCATTTCTTGCTGCCTAGCACGCCCTGCAAGAGCGACGGCACGTGAAGGTCGACGTCCAGCTGAGGCCAGCTCAAGCCCAGGCCGCTGGGGCTGATCTCGATGTTCTCCAGTTGGCGCGCGCTGGCTTCGGCAAGTCCTTCGACCCGATCAGCGGGAATCGAGAGCTGTACACCGGTGACGAGCTCGACCACGACACGCCGTGTGGACCGCTGATACTTCGCGGAGACCACGGCGCCGCTCTTTTGCAGGCGACGCATGCGTGCGTTCGCCTGTTCGTATTCAAGCTCGGATATCGTCATGAATCCTTCTCCAGTGAGCGCACAGGCGGGGCACCATTTCGGCCAGCCGGGGACGAAGGCCGCGGAGGGTGCCTAGAGTGAACCCGGTGTTGCTCCTAAGTTCGGGCGGCCCGGAGGGACATCTCAAAAGAAAGACGGCTTCGGAGCCGCCTCCAATGATATGCACATGTGCGGGACCATGGTCATTCGGATAGATGACCACTCTCAATCCATTGATTCGGGCGACGTTCGGCATGGAGCGAGCCTAGAATAACCCAAGCGTATAGGTTTCAACGTGACGCACAGTTGGAAGCTTTTCGCCCCAATGACTCCCGGAATTGCGAGGTCAGTCGCGCTTCCAGACACAGAATCAGCCCGCGCCACCCCGATCCACCTGCCGGTAGCCGATGGCCTCGGCCAGATGCGCGGTCGCGATCTGGTCGCAACCGGCCAAGTCGGCCACCGTCCGGGCCACGCGCAGGATGCGGTGCATCGAACGTGCTGACAGCTGCAGTTGTTCCACGGCGGTCTCCAGCAACTGCTGGTCGTCATCCGCCAGCCGGCAGTGCTGGTCCAGCTCGCTGGGCAGAAGTTGCGCATTGGGTCCACCACTGCGCGCGAGCTGCACCTCCCGCGCAGCTACTACCCGTGCACGCACGCAGGCGCTTGCTTCACCCGGTGGGGCGTCACTGCGCAGTTCGGACGGCTCCAGCCGGGGTACCTGCACATGCAGGTCGATGCGATCCAGCAACGGGCCCGAGATGCGGCCGCGATAGCGTGCGATGCTGTCCTGGCTGCAGCGGCAGCGCCCGCTGCGGTCGCCGGCCCAGCCGCAGGGGCAGGGGTTCATGGCGGCCACCAGCTGGAATCGCGCCGGAAAGGCATCGGTGCGCGCGGCGCGGGCGACCATGACCGCGCCGGATTCCAGCGGCTCGCGCAGCACTTCCAGCGTGTGGCGGCTCCACTCCGGTAGTTCGTCCAGGAACAGCACGCCGTTGTGGGCGAGCGAGATCTCACCCGGACGAGGATGCGCGCCGCCCCCGACCAGCGACACTGCGCTGGCGGTATGGTGCGGTGCGCGATACGGGCGATGGCGCCAGCGGGCGGTGTCGATGCCGGCGCCACTGCAGGAAGCGATGGTGGCCGTTTCCAGCGCCTCGGCTTCGGTGGCGTCGGGCAGGATGCCGGGCAGGCGCGAGGCGAGCAGGGTCTTGCCGCAGCCGGGCGTGCCCATCAGCAGCAGGTGGTGCCCGCCGGCGGCAGCCACTTCCAGCGCGCGCCGTGCCTGCTGCTGGCCGCGAACGTCGCGCAGGTCCGGCACCGCCAGCGGCGTGACCGGCGCCGGTACCGCATGCGGCAGCGAACGGTCTGCCAGTGCGCCGCAGACTTCAAGCAGGGTGCGGGCGACGCGCACGTCGGCATGTTGGGCCAGTGCGGCCTCGGCGCCGTTGCTGGCCGCGACCACCAATGTTCGGCCCAGACCTGCGGCGGCAATGGCGGCGGGCAGCGCGCCGTCCACCCCGCGCAGCTCACCGGTGAGGGCCAGTTCGCCCAGGAACTCATAGTCGGCCAGCAGATGGCGGTCGATCTGGTCGCTGGCGGCGAGGATGCCCAGCGCGATGGCCAGGTCGAAGCGACCTCCTTCCTTGGGCAGGTCGGCCGGGGCCAGGTTGATCAGGATCCGCCGCTGCGGGTACTCGAATTGGGCGCAGACCAGGGCCGCGCGGACCCGGTCGCGCGATTCGCGCACCGCCGCCTCGGGCAGACCGACGATCTGCACGTGGGGCAGCCCACCGGAGAGAAGGACTTCGATCCGGACCGCGGGCGCATGGACGCCGGCGCGGGCACGGCTGTGCACCAGCGCCAGGCTCATGGGGTTTCCTTTACGGGGCCGGGCGCTCGGCCGGCGGTTGGGCGGCCGCTTCCAGCGCGGCGACGGTCTGCTCCAGCGCGTCCAGCTTCTCGCGGGTGCGCAGCAGCACGGCACGCTGTACGTCGAATTCTTCCCGGGTCACCAGATCCAGCCTGGCCAGCCCGGCCTGCAGCGCGCTCTTGAACGTGGCCTGCAGTTCTTCGCGCTGCTCGCGCAGCCCCGGGGGGACCATGTCGCTCAGGCGGCGGGCAAGGTCATCAATTTGGTTGAGGTCAATCATGGTGTCTCCGCTGGTGGGGGCATTCTCGGCCTTGCCGGCCGTGACCACCATCAGGCTGGTCAGGCTTCACGGGTAAGGATAATCCGCAGCGCACAGGGTGGTGGAGCCCGGCTGCATCGCGTTCATCGGCGGACAGGCGTTATCCTCTGCCGCGAAGACAGGAGCCAACAGATGAAGATGGTCATGGCGGTGCTCAAGCCGTTCAAGCTCGACGACGTGCGCGAGGCGCTGGCCGAGCGCGGCGTCACCGGTATCACGGTCACCGAGGTCAAGGGCTTCGGGCGGCAGAAGGGTCACACCGAGCTGTACCGCGGTGCGGAGTACGTGGTGGACTTCCTGCCCAAGGTGAAGATCGAGGTGGCGGTCACCGACGGCCAGGTCGACGAGGTGGTGGAAGCGATCGTCAAGGCGGCCGGCACCGGCAAGATCGGCGACGGCAAGGTGTTCGTCTACGACCTGGGCAGCGTGGTGCGCATCCGCACCGGCGAACTGGACGCGGACGCGCTGTAGTGCCGGGCTCTGCCCGGCAGGCATTCAGGCCTTGAACCACCGGTAGAAGCGCTTCCACGCCACGCGCACGCCGGCCACCCAGCGCGGATCGGCCACCTGGGCCGCCTCCGAGGCGCTGGGGCGGGTACCGGTGAGGCGCTGGCGCATCTTCAGCAGGTTTTTCATGTCGCTGCGGCGCAGCTGGCGCGAGACCGGGTGCACCGGCAGCCAGCGCGTGGTGCGCCAGGCCGAGGTGAAGTCCACCAGCACCGGCACGCCACCGCTGACCATCACGTTGGTGCCGTGCAGGTCATTGTGGGTGATGCCGGCGGCATGCAGCCGGCCCAGCGCGTGCTGCAGCTGCTCGAACACCTCGATGCCGACCGAGTGGGCCGTGCTCAGCGTCTGGCCCGGGATGAACTCCATGCCCAGCGCCAGGCCACCCACCATGGTGCCCAGCAGGGCCGGCGCGTGCTTCCAGCCGCTCAGGCGCTGCAGGATGCGCGCTTCGCGGCGGACCAGCAGACGCGCGACCGGCGACAGCGGGGTGCCCCGGTAGCGGGTGTAGTCCTTCACCACGGCCGGCTGGCCGTTGAGGCAGGTCCGGTAGACATCGGGTTCAAGCAGGCGTTCGCCGCGCTTGAGCAGCTCGGCGGGGGCGGTGTCGTCGACACACGAAGCAGCAGTTGTATTCATGACGTTCTGGGGCGACCCGGCGGTCGGCGCAAAGCGTCAGGCGTACCGGTGTTGCTGAATGGGGGAGAGCTAAGATTTCGTTAATTTTAGTACTCGGCAGTACACCAAACCAGTATTTGTCGGAAAAATGTCGTAATCGGAGGTGGAACAGTTTGTCGCGGCAACGTGTCGCGAAGTGAATGAAAAGAGCCTCTATTCCTTTATTAATCAGTGTGTTGAAAGCACCTTACGGGGCCAGGTCCGGGCTCGGAAGTTGGCTCGCGGGCTGCCCCGCATCTGTCGGATGGACATGAATGTCCCGCGCGGTTGGCTTGACCGGGGGCAGATCGGTGCCGACCATAGCGGTGTTGAATACGGCCTGCGCGGCAGTACCCGCACCCGACGGCACGTCTCCGTCGCGCCTGGCACCTCCCCTCTTCACACCCGATGGGTTTCCGGCAGTGGCCGGTGGATGCTCGATGATCAAGATTATTGTGGTGGCGCTTTTCGTGGCGTGCGTGCTGTACGTGCACTACCGCGGCAAGGTGCGCGCGCGCTGGTCCCGCCAGTTGCTCGACCATTCCAGCTTCATGGCGCCGATCAACGTGATCATGTACCTGTTCTCGAAGGTGCCGACCACGCCGTTCCTGGACCCGGGCCAGTCGTTTCCGCAGCTGCAGCCGCTGCGCGACAATTGGCAGATGATCCGCGACGAGGCGCTGGCGCTGCGCGACGCGGACAAGATCGCCGCGTCCAGCAGCTACAACGACGCCGGCTTCAATTCGTTCTTCCGTCGCGGCTGGAAGCGCTTCTACCTGAAGTGGTACGGCCCCTCGCACCCGTCGGCCAAGGTGCTGTGCCCGCAGACCACTGCGCTGCTGGAGTCCATTCCGGACGTGCGCGCGGCGATGTTCGCGCAGTTGCCGCCGGGCAGCGAGCTGCGCCCGCACCGCGACCCGTTCGCCGGTTCGCTGCGGCTGCACCTGGGGCTGGCCACGCCGAATGACGACCGCTGCTACATCGAGGTGGACGGCATCCGCAAAAGCTGGCGCGATGGCGAGTGGATGATGTTCGACGAGACCTATGTGCACCATGCGCACAATGAGACCGACGCGGACCGGGTGATCCTGTTCTGCGACATCGCCCGCCCGCTGCGGTTCGGCCTGCCGGGCCTGTTCAACCGCGCCGTGGCTGCCACGCTGCTGGCCGGTGGCGCCTCGCCGAACTTCCCCGGCGACCCCACCGGCGGCGTCAACAAGGCGTTCGGTGGCCTGTACAAGGTGCGCCTGAAGGCCAAGGCGCTGCGCGCACGCAGCGCGTTCGCCTACCACGCGATCAAGTGGGGTCTGGTGCTGCTGGTCATTGCGGGGATCTGGGCCCTCTAACGAAAAAACCCGCGCTGTCGCCAGCGCGGGTTTTTTTCTTCCTGCGTTCCAATCAGCCCTTCAGGGCTGCCGCCACGAACGGCGGGGTCACCAGCACGCCGGTGTGCAGCGCGGCGGTGTAGTACAGGGTGTCGAAGGTCTTCGAGGCCGAATCGGCCTGGCGGAAGTCGAAGCTGCTCTGGCCCTTGCGCGCCAGGGTCACGCTCCACCAGCCGGTGGGGTAGCAGGGCTGCGGGAACGGCAGGGTCTTGAACGCCTGGAAGCCGGCCTTGCCCATTTCCGTGCGCATTTCGTTGATCAGGTCCAGCTGCATCAACGGCGATTCGGACTGCTGCACCAGAATGCCGTCGTCCTTCAGTGCCTTGAAGCAGCTCTCGTAGAAGGCCTTGTTGAACAGGCCTTCGCCCGGGCCGACCGGATCGGTGGAATCGACGATCACCACGTCCACGCTGCCGGCCGGGCAGTTGGCCATGTAGGCCACGCCGTCATCGAACATCAGCTCGGCGCGCGGGTCGCCGTTGGAATCGCACAGTTCCGGGAAGTGCTTCTCGGCCATGCGGGTGACCTGCTCGTCGATGTCGCACTGGGTCACGCTCTCCACGCCCGGGTGCTTGAGCACCTCGCGCAGGGTACCGCAGTCGCCGCCGCCGATGATCACCACGCGCTTGGGGGCGGCATGGGTGAACAGCACCGGGTGGCTGATCATCTCGTGATAGAAGAAGTTGTCCTTGCTGGTCAACATGATGGCGCCATCGATGGTCATCAGGTTGCCCCAGTCGGTGGTCGCGAAGATCTCGATCTTCTGGAACGGCGACTGCACCTCGTCCAGCTTGCCCGTCAGGCGGTAGCCGATGGCCGAGCCGGTGCGCTCGAAGTGCTCGATGTACCAGTTGTTGTTGTCAGTCATGGGGTAACGGTCCTGTTCGGAGGGGGGATGGAGGCGGCAGCCCTGTTCAGGTTCCAACCTGGGCACGGGCGCGGGCGCGCATGATAACGGAGCTGTCGCCATATAGGCGTTATCATGCACCCCCTTTTTTACCAACCAGGCCCACTGAAATGACCGATTGGTCCCTCGACCAAGCCCGCAAGACCTACTCGATTCCGCATTGGGCGGATGGTTACTTCGACGTGGATCAGGCAGGACACATGGTGGTGAGACCGACTGGCCAGGACGGCCCGGTGGTGTCCTTGCCCAATATCGTGGACGCCGCGCGCGCGGGCGGGGCCAAGCTGCCGCTGCTGGTGCGCTTCCCGGACATCCTCGGCCAGCGCCTGGGCAAGCTGCAGGCCGCCTTCGGCCAGGCCCAGGCCGACTGGGACTACGCCGGTGGCTATACGGCGGTCTACCCGATCAAGGTCAACCAGCACCGTGGCGTGGCCGGCACCCTGGCCAGCCACCACGGCGAGGGCTTCGGCCTGGAAGCCGGCAGCAAGCCGGAGCTGATGGCCGTGCTGGCGCTGTCGCGCCCGGGCGGGCTGATCGTCTGCAACGGTTACAAGGACCGCGAGTACATCCGGCTGGCCCTGATCGGCCGCAAGCTGGGCCTGCAGACCTTCATCGTGATCGAGAAGCCCTCCGAGCTGAAGCTGGTGCTGGAGGAGTCCAAGGCCCTGGACGTGAAGCCGGGCCTGGGCGTGCGCATGCGCCTGGCCTCGCTCGGTGCCGGCAAGTGGCAGAACAGCGGCGGCGACAAGGCCAAGTTCGGCCTGTCCCCGCGCCAGCTGCTGGACCTGTGGAAGTCGCTGCGCGACACCGAATACGCCGACTGCCTGAGCCTGCTGCATTTCCACATGGGCTCGCAGATCTCCAACGTGCGCGACATCGCCAACGGCATGCGCGAAGCCACCCGCTACTTCGTGGAGCTCTCGCGCCTGGGCGCGAAGATCACCCACGTGGACGTCGGCGGCGGCTTGGGCGTGGATTACGAAGGCACCCGTTCGCGCAGCTTCTGCTCGATCAATTACGGGCTGGATTCGTACGCCAGCAACATCGTGCAGCCGCTGGCCAACGCCTGCGAGGAGCATGGCCTGACCCCGCCGCGCATTGTCACCGAGTGTGGCCGGGCGATGACCGCGCACCACGCGGTGCTGATCGCCAACGTGTCCGAGGTCGAAGAGGCGCAGGAAGGCCGCGTGCCGGACCAGCACGACGACGAGCCGGCCGCGATCCGCCACCTGCGCGAGATCCACGACGACCTGGACCAGCGCCCGGCCGTGGAGCTGTTCCAGGAAGCCCAGCATTTCCATGCCGAAGGCCTGTCCAGCTATGCGCTGGGCCAGATCGACCTGCCGCAGCGGGCGCGCATCGACGACTTGTTCTACGCCATCGCCCACGCCGTGCGCGCGCGCCTGAGCTATGACGAGAAGAGCCATCGCCCGGCGCTGGACGAGTTGAACGAGCGCCTGGTGGACAAGTATTTCGTCAACTTCAGCGTGTTCGAGTCGATCCCGGACGCCTGGGCGATCGACCAGGTGTTCCCGATCGTGCCGATCGAGCGCCTGGACGAGCAGCCGCAGCGCCGCGGCATCATCGCCGACATGACCTGCGATTCGGACGGCATGGTCAAGACCTATGTCGAGAACGAAAGCCTGGATACCTCGCTGCCGCTGCATGCGGTGAAGCCGGGCGAAAGCTACCGCATCGGTTTCTTCATGGTCGGTGCGTACCAGGAGATCCTGGGCGACATCCACAACCTGTTCGGCGACACCGACGCGGTGGAAGTGCGGGCCGATGCCGGTGGTTACGCGATCACCCAGCAGCGCCGTGGCGATACCACCGATGTGATGCTGGATTACGTGGGCTACAGCCTGGCGGACCTGCGGGCGAGCTACGCCGAGCGGGTCGCGGCGGCGAAGCTTTCGCCGGCGCGTGCGCAGGAGCTGTCCGACGCGCTGGAAGCGGGCCTGACCGGCTACACCTACCTGTCCGACGAGCCGCTGATCTGATCGGCGCGGTCGACATCAACGCGCACGGCGCGGCCGCTCGATGAGCAGCCGCGCCATTTTGCATCTGTTCCTGCATGCGGCGGTGCCGGCATTGCTGGCGTGGATGTTCTGGCGCAAGCGGTTCCTGTCGGCCTGGGCGCTGTTGCTGCTGGGCTGGATCATCGACCTGGACCACCTGCTGGCCGACCCGATCTACGCCCCGAACCGCTGCAGCATCGGGTTCCACCCGCTGCATACCGCACCGGCCATCGCGGTGTACGCCGGGCTGTGCGTGCCGAAGAAGACGCGCCTGTTCGGGATCGGGTTGATGGTGCATATCGCGTTGGATGCGATTGACTGCTGGTGGATGCATTCGACCCGGTAGGGACGGGCACCGCTGTAAGGACGACGGGGTAGAGCCGACTGGGTAGAGCCGACTGTTAGTCGGCTGCCGTTCGCGACCAAAAACCAACGTCAAGAACCCGCGCTCCGCGCGGCAGCCGACTAACAGTCGGCTCTACCCGGTCGGTCCTTCCCTCGGTCAGGCCGTCGCCTGGCCCGCCGGCAACGTCACCGTCGCCTGCAGGCCCGGCGCGCCGTTCCGCAACACCAGCCCACCGCCGTAGCTCTCGGCTATGTCGGCCACGATCGCCAGCCCCAGCCCGCTTCCGGACGCGCGCTCGTCCAGCCTTACGCCACGGCCCAACACGCGTTGAAGATCCTCTTCCGGCAACCCACGGCCATCGTCGCTGACCTGAATCTGGATGCGGTCCCCGACCTGTGCGACCTCCACCTGCACCCGCCGCGCAGCCCACTTGCCCGCGTTGTCGAGCAGGTTGCCCAGCATCTCCTCCAGATCTTCGCGTGCACCGGCGAACACGCCGGCCGTCCGCGCATCGCAGTCGAACACCACGTCCCGCTCGCCATGCACGCGCTGCATCAATCTACACAGCGCCACCATCACCGGTGCCACCGGCGTGCGCTGCTGGTGGTCGGCCGCCACGCCCACCGCCAGGTAGCGGTCGATGCTGGCCTGCATGCGCGCGGTTTCGCTGCGCAGCGTATGGCGCCAGTCCGTGCCGTCGCCCGCCGCTTCGGTGGTCAACACGGTCAATGGCGTCTTCAATGCATGTGCCAGATCCTCGGCACTGCGCCGTGCACGCAGCACCATGCGGCGGTGGTGGTCCAACAGCGCATTGAGTTCGCCTGCCAACGGCGCCACTTCCTTCACCAGGCCCTGCTGCGGAAAACGCACGTCCTCGCCATTGCGCACCTGCTCGGCGATGCGACCCAGTCGGGCCAGCGGGCGCAGCCCGTAATGCACCTGGGTCACCAGCACGGCGAACCACAGCGCAATCAGCACGATCAACGCCAGCGCGGTGCGCTGGCGGAACGCGCTCACCTGCGCATCCAGCTGGCTGCGGTCGGTAGCGACCACCACCCGCAGCGGGATGGCCGCGCGCGGCAGGGTGACCTGCTGGACCCGCGCACGCAGCGGCTGCTGCAGCGGGCCGGTGGTGTCGAAGGCCTGGGCCGGTCCGGTGCGCAGCGTCGCTGGCACCGCGAGCGTTTCGTCCCATAGCGAACGCGATTGCCCCAGCGCCTGGCCCTGGGCGTCCTGCAGCTGCCAGTAGGCGCCGGAGAAGACGCGCCGATAGCGTTCGTCGCCCAGCTCGCCGCGTACCTGCACGCCGCCCTGCGCATCGGCCTCCACCAGCGCCAGCACCGCGATCAGGTCATTGCCCAACTGCTGGTCCAGTGCGGTACGCGCCGAGCGCTCGTACATCGCGCCCAGCCACCACGTGGCCAATGCCGAGACCAGCACCATGCCCAGGCCACCGGCCAGCAGCAGGCGGCTGCGCAGCGAGCGGGTCTTCATGGCTGCGCCGACAGGCGGAAGCCCTGGCCGCGATGGGTGTGGATGAGCATGCTGCCCAGCTTGCGGCGGATCCGCCCGATCAGCACATCCAGCGTGTTCGACTCTGGATCGAAGCCCGCCTCATACACATGCTCGCCCAGCCGCGAACGGCTGATCACCACGTCGGGGTGGTGCATGAAGTAGCTCAGGATGCGGTGCTCCTGTGGGCTCAGCGGCAGCGGCACACCGTCCAGCTCAAAGCGGCCGGCATTGACGTCCAGCCGCAGCGGGCCGCATTGCAGGCGCGGGCTGGCATGGCCGGCACTGCGGCGGATCAACGCGCGCAGCCGCAGTAGCAGCTCTTCAGGCTGGAAGGGCTTGGTCAGGAAGTCATCGGCACCGGCATCGAAACCGGCCAGCTTGTCGTGCCAGCGCGTGCGTGCGGTGAGCACCAGGACCGGAAAATCGCGCCCGGCCTCTCGCCAGCGTTCGATCACGCTCAACCCATCGAGCCCCGGCAGGCCCAGATCGACAATCGCCGCAGCGATGTCTTCCACCTGCCCCTGGTACTCGGCGTCGCGGCCCTCGCTGCTGTAGATGACCACGTAGCCGGCGTCCTCGAGCAGCCGCTGCAGCTGGCTGGCGAGCAGGGCATCGTCCTCGGCAAGCAGGAGTCGCATCAGTCCTCCTCCATCTTGAGCAGGCGGCCGCTGGTCGCATCATAGTCCAGTTCCATCACCACGCCGTTGGCGCCGAGGATCTCGATCTCGTACCTGCCATCGTCCAGTTCCACCTCCAGCAACTGGCCGGGATACCGGCGCAGGGCATCGCGCACCACCGTCTCCAGTGGTACGTAACGGCCCTGCTGCACGGCTTGGCGCACGGCCTGCTGCTGGCGCGCGCCGCCATCGAGGACCCGCATGGGGTCCTGCGCGGCGGCGGTCAACAGCAGGGGCAGGAGCAGCGACAGGGAAGACATGGCGGAGGGGCAGGAAGGGCTGCATACGGTATACGCCACGCGCCTAAACGATTCCTGACAGCCGGGCTCATGGTCCGCTTAAGGGCGCTTGCCAGACTGACGGCGCCGGGATGGTCCGGCCCTTTCAGGAACAACTCCATGACCAAGCTGATCTTCGTCGCCGCCCTGGCGGCCGCCTTCACCACCGCCCCGGCGTTTGCCGCCGACCTCTCCGCTGCCGACGTGCAGGCCAAGCTGCGCGTCGCCGGCTACACCCAGGTGCACGAGCTGGAGCGCGACGACGGCGTCTGGGAAGCGGATGTGACCCGTGCCGATGGCAGCGTTGACGACGTGATCATCGACCCGGCCACTGGCGAGATCTTCGATCCACGCGATGGACGCGCCGTGCTCGATGCCGGGCAGATCCTCACCCTGGCTGGCAAGGCCGGGCTGACGAAGATCGAATCGGTCGAGCGTGACGGCGCCACCTGGACCCTGGAAGCGCGCAATGGCCGCAACCAGCGCGTGGATGTACGCATGAGCGGGCACGATGGCCGCGTGTTGAGCAGCCGCCGCGATGGCTGGTGGGACTGAGCCCGGACATGCAAACGGCCGGGTTTCCCCGGCCGTGCTGGTGATGCGTGTGGGGCCGGTTACCAGCCCACCGGGGGTGGACCGTCCCAGCCACGGCCGTACCCGCCGTACCCGCCCCCATACGGTCCATAGAAGCCCGGGCCCTTGCCCTCGCTGATCTGGATGTTGAGGTTCATGTTGCGGGTCTTGCCGTCGTCGTTGGTGTAATTCTTGTTGAGGTTCAACTCGGCGGCGTTGTAGTGCGTATTGCCGAAGTTCTTGGCGTAGCCGATGCCGGTGGTGATGCTGCCATTGACCCGCAGCTTGTCGTCGGCGATGTCGGCGATGCCGTTGGACGCGCCGTTGCGCGGGGTGGCGCGGCGGCCGGTCTTGTCGCCGTAGAAGGTGCCCGGCGGGTCGCCCCGCAGGGTCGGGTCGTTCAGGTACTGCAGCGGCTGCTGCGGGAGCGACAGGTCCAGATCGGTCGCCGACTGTGGCCCGGTGGCACCGGCAGCGGACTGCGCCAGCACTACACCGGGGGCCAGCAGGCACAACAGCAGGGAAAGCGGGCGGATCATGGTGGGGCTCCGGGGCAGGCAATGCGGCCGACAGCGCTGACGCTAACAGGCGCTGGTTGAATGATGCCTGTCATGGGCTGGCTTGCAAGGGGAACCTGCGCCGTGATCTGCGGTCGGCAGGGTCAGGTCACCCGCTCGAAGCCGAACAGGCCGTCCAGGGGATGGCGGCGGCGCTCGATGCGCGCGCGCAGCAGGCTGGCGCCAATCATCGAATAGGTAATGCCGTTGCCGCCGTAGGCCATGGCGAACAGGACCCGCGGGCCCCATTGCGGGTGCGGGCCGAAGTAGGGCAGCCCGTCGTGGGTCTCGGCGAAGGTGCCACCCCAGGAGAACGCCGGCTGCAATGGCAGGTGCGGGAACAGCTTGGCCACCTGCTTGAGCAGCGTGCCGGTCTTGGAGGACACCCGGCCGTCGCGGCGCGCCGGAATGTCCACCGTATCGTCCTCGCCGCCGACCAGCAGGCGGTGGTCGCCGGTGCTGCGCATGTACAAGTACGGTCGTGCCGACTCCCAGACCATCGTATCGGCCAGCGGCCCCAGCTGGGCCGGGTCGATGGGGTCGGTGATGAAGGCGTAGCTGCTGCGGTTGCGCGCCACCCGCTGCTTCAGCCACTGCTGGCCGGCGTAGCCGGTGGCCAGCACCACGTGCCGGCTGCGGATGCGAACGCCTTCCGGGGTGGTCGCGGTGACGCCGCGCGTGGTGGGTTCCAAGGTATGCAGCACAGTGCGGTCATGCACCGGGCAGCCGCGCTTCTGCAGGCGCATCAGCAGGCGGTAGGTCAGCTGGTAGGGATCCACGCGGGCGGCCAAGGCGCTCAGGATCGCGCCCGGTGCCTCGATGCCGTAACCCTCGCGCACCGCGTCGGCGTCCAGCCAACGCACGTCGAAGCCGTGCTTCAGGCGCAGGGCGTACTCCTCGTGCAGCACCGCGCGATGGCGGCGCTTGCTGGCGTAATACAGGCTCTGCATCGGCTGGCAGTCCACGCCGCGGAAGTCACCCGCCACGGCGCGCAGGTCGCCAATCGCCTCGGCGCAGGCGCGGTAGGCCAGCACCGCGGCCGGTTCACCGTACTGCTGGGCCAGATCGATCAGGTGGGTATCGATTTCGTACTGCAGCAGCGCGGTGCTGGCCGCCGTGCTGCCCCAGCCGATGTCGCGCTGCTCGATGAGCGCTACGTCATGGCCGTGCGCGGACAATTCGTTGGCGATCAACGCGCCGCTGATGCCGCCGCCCACCACCAGCACGTCGCAGCGCAGGTCCTGCTGCAGGGGCGGGAAGGCATGCATCAGCCCGTTGCTGACCGCCCAGAAGGGATAACCGCTCTTGAGGTCCATGCGATCAGGCGGTCGGACGGCCGGTGTGCGGGGTCGTGATCAACGTGGTGAGGTCGAAACCCTGCTGGCGCGCCTGCGCGAGGTAGTGTTCCCGGGTGGTGGCATCCAGTTGCGGTTCACGCGCCAGCAACCACAGGAACTTGCGGTCGGGGCTGCCGACCAGCGCCACGCTGTAGTCCGGCGCGACCTGCATGACCCAGTAGTCGCCCTTGGTAAAGGGAATCCAGCGCAGGCCCTTGGGCAGGAAGCTGACCTCCAGCCGCGCGCTGTCGTTGTCCACCGCACAGGCCTCGCCTTCGGCTTCTTCGATGTCATTGCCCAGCCGGCAGCGGTTGAGCACGGCGACGTGACCGTTCTCCTTCAGGCTGTAGTGGGCGCTGACGTCGGTGCACTCGGCCGGCTCATGCTTCATGGGCAGCCGTGCGATTTCGTACCAGGTGCCAAGGTAGCGCGGCAACTTGAGGTCGGGGACGGTTTTCAGGTCTGCGTGGGTATTCATGGCATGCACGGTGGCGGAATTGATCGCCACGATGCAGTTGCCGACGCCACGGCAGAGTGAAGCCGATATTGACGCGGAAACGATGTGTTGCCATGGCGTGATGCCGCGCGGATCGGACCGACGCTATGCTGGCCTGCGGGCGTCAGGCGCCCACTCGACCCCTTCAGCGAGGTGTGTATGTATCAGGTGATTCTGCTCAGGAGCGACGGCGGCTTCGCCCGTGCACGCTGGGAAACGGCGGACGAGGTGGTGGAGCACGAAGGGGTGACGTATTCGTTGCGGGCCGGCCCGCGCCAGCCGCTGCCGACCGACCACGCGTGGGATGAGGTGGCGGTGTACGCACCTGAGGAAATCAGCGAAGAGGAGTTCCAGGACTGGTACGCGGCCCTGCGCCCGCAGGTCGAGGAGCTGCGGCTCAAGTACTAGCGGCGCATACCCGGCGTGAACGGGGCTCGGTTTATAGTTCACGCAGGCGCGGCGTGCGCGTGAACCGTAGGTGCTGGTTTGTCCTTCCGTCATCGTTTCCCCCTGCTGCGGCCGCTGGCCGCCGTGTTGCTGTTCACCTGGCTGTGCATGGCCCCCGGGGCCTGGGCGCAGACCCCGGACGATCCTGCAGACCAGGCCAAGGCCCAGCTGGCCCAGGCCGACAAGGAGCTGAAGGCGATCCGGGCCGCGCTGCCCGATGCGGACACGCGCGAAACGCTTACGCCGCTGTTTGAACGCGCGATGGCGGTGCAACGCGATGCGGACGATGCGCAGGCCACCCTGCAGCCGGAGCTGGACCAGCTCGACACCCGCCTGACCCAGCTGGGCACGGTGCCTGAAGGCAGCGTGGAGGCACGCGACGTTGCCCAGCAGCGCAAGGCGCTGAACCAGCAGCGCGCCGACATCGCGGCGGCCATCGCCCGGGCCAAGCTGCTCGCCGTGGATGCCAAGCAACTCGGTGCCGACGTCGAGAAGATGCGCGTCACCCAGCTAAGCGAGGACCTGGCCCGCAAGGTCAATTCACCGCTGTCGCCGTCGCTGTGGCGCCAGTTCGCCCACGATGTGCCCACCGACCTGAAGGAACTCGGGTCGCTGTACCGGCAGGCCGAGAACACCGCGCGCAAGGCGATTGCCCAGCACGGCTGGACCGCGCCGATTGCCGGACTAGTGGTGGCGTTGCTGCTGTTCTTCCCGCTGCGCCTGTGGCTGCGCGCGGCCGGACGCAGGTATGCGGCGTCCGAACGGGCGCCGGATGGGCGCCTGCGCCGCTCCGGCCTGGCGGTGTGGCTGCTGGTGGTGGGCACGATGCTGCCGGGCCTGGCCTGCGTGGTGCTGGTGGGCGCGCTGGATGCGATCGGCGCAATTCCGCCGCCGCTGAAGAAAGTGGTATTCAGCATCGAGGTGGCGACCTATATTGCCGCCTTCATCGCTGCGCTGAGTGCCGCCCTGCTGGTGCCCAAGCGCCCGTCGTGGCGCCTGCTCAACCTGGATGACACCGCCGCCTGGCACCTGCGCAAATATGCGTGGGGTGCGGCGGCGTTGACCTGGATCAGCATCGTGCTGATGGCGCTCAACCGCGCCGCGCGCACCAGTGCGATCACCACGGTGGCCGTCGACGGCCTGATCGCGCTCACCTACATGGCACTGATCATCGCCATCCTGGTCTCGCTGGGTCGCATGCACCGCCGCCAGACCGACGAGGCGGCGGCGAAGCTGGAGGCGCAGGCGCATTCCGACGACAAGGGCAAGGGCCCGCCGCGGCGCAGCGGCTGGATCGTGGTGGCGCGGCTGGCCGGGCACATCGTGGTCGCAGCAGCGGTGATCGCCACCTTGCTGGGCTACCTCAATCTCGCGCTGTTCGTGGCCCAGCAGCTGGTCTGGGGGGCGGTGGTGCTGATGGCCGCCTCGCTGCTGCTGAAATTCGCCGACGATCTGGCCACCTGGCTGCTGTGCCCGACCAGCAGCGTGGGCCGCACCGTGCTGTTGACCACCGGGCTGAGCGAGTCGCGGCTGGTCCAGGCCGGTGTGCTGCTCTCGGCCGGGCTGCGCATCGGCGTGATCCTGCTCGCCGTCATGGCGCTGACCGCGCCGCTGGGCAACCTGAGCGCGCTGTACGGTGGCCTGGACACGCTGTCCAAGGGCATCAGTTTCGGCGACAACCTGACCCTCAAGCCGAGCAGCGTGTTGTACGCGGTACTGGCCTTCCTGCTGGTCTGGGCGGTCATGCAGGCCTTCCAGCGCTGGCTGACCGATACCTACCTGCCCAAGACCGAGCTCGACGCGGGCGCGCGCAATTCGATCAGCACCGTTACCCGCTACCTGGGCATCATCGCCGCGGTGCTGTGGGGCCTGACCGCGTTGGGGATTGGCTTCGAGCGCTTGGCGCTGGTCGTCAGCGCGCTGTCGGTGGGTATCGGCTTCGGCCTGCAGGCGATCACCCAGAACTTCGTGTCCGGCCTGATCCTGCTGGCCGAACGGCCGGTCAAGATCGGCGACTGGGTGAAGCTCGGCGACCAGGAGGGCGACATCAAGCGCATCAACGTGCGCTCCACGGAGATCCAGGTGGGCGACAAGTCCACCCTGATCGTGCCCAACTCCGAGCTGATCACCAAGACCATCCGCAACATGACGATGGGCAACGCCCAGGGCCGGATCCAGATCCAGTTCACGGTGCCCCTCAACACCGATGTGGCGGCGGTGCGGCAGATCCTGCTGGACACCTACACCGAGCATGTGGGTGTGCTGGCCGATCCGGCACCGTCGGTGTTCATCGACTCGATCGCCAACGGGCAGGTGGCCATCAACAGCTTCGCCTACACCTCCGGGCCGCGCGCGGTGTACGGGGTGCGCAGCGACCTGTACTTCACCATGCTGCAGAAGTTCGCTGCCGCACACATCGCGTTGTCCTCGCCGACCGACATCCATCTGGTGCAGGACGGGCCGCCCGCGCACGATCCCTGAGCGCGCGGGCGGTGGCGTCATCGACGAACAGCCGGCGGGGTGCGGCCCTCGCGCGTGGCCAATGACAGGTCGGGGGGCTGCAGCGGAATGTGCGCGTCATCGGCGTCTTCCTCCGATGCCTTGGGCCCCTGCTTGATCGGCTTGACCGCCTTGCCGGGCGACACATGCGGCGCGCGTACGTTGCTGCCCGCCTTGAACAGCATGCCGGCCGCGCCGCCGCTGCTGCCGATGCGCTCCTCCAGCGGGGCGCCGTACAGCGACAGCGTTGCCGGGTCGATCAGGTGCAGGGCGCGGGAGTCGTCGCCGCCGGGCAGCGGGGCGACCAGGGTATTGGGAATGCCATCGACCGTGCGCAGTCGGACGTCGTACAGCGACGAGGCCAGCGTGTGGCCCTTCTTGGCGATGGCCATCCCCTCACGCATCACCCAGCGGGCACCGATGGCGCTTGCCGTGGTTGGATCAGGGCCGGTTATCGGCCACAGGAAGCGCAGATTGCCGCGGGCGCCACGCTGCACGACGCACACGCCCAGGCGCAGGAGCGTCAGGCTGCCGGCCGCCGGGTTTATCGCGTCCACCGTGCCGCGTGCCAACACCCGGGACAGCTCGGCGGCGCGCGGCATCGTCATCCTCAGGCCCGGTCGCGCCAGCACCTTGACCACGCCGCCGATGATCGGGCCCACCACGATGATCGATTCCAGGTACAGCCCGAACGCGGCCATGCCGAACTCGTTGCGGTTCTTCGAGGAGAGGCTGCGCAGGTTTTCCACGAACGGCACGATGAAATCCACGGTCTTGAGCCACAGCGGCTTCTCCTCCAGGTAGGACTCGTAGCTGGTGGGTGCCCACCCTTCGCGACGGAATGCCGCGGCGTCCAGCCAGAAGAATTCGCGCTGCACAGGCTCCACCAGCGCGTGGAATGGCGAGCGCACACGCGTGCCGTCGTCGGTGGGGGTAGGTGGTGCCGGCAGTCGCTCCACGATCACCAGCGACGAGATGCCCTCGGCCGGTGCCTGGTCCGAGACGTAGGCATTCCAGTCCACCGGCAGTGAGGTGCCGCGGCGCACCTGGATGGTGGCGACGTTGCCGCTGCGCAGGCGCACGCTGCGCTTCTGCAGGACGCCGCCCAGCGGCAGCGGGCCTTCCAGGGCCAGCGGAATGATTCTGCTCTGCAGCGGAAACAGCTGGAAATGCCGGTATTGGCCGTCAATCTTCAGCGTATACACGATGCCGAAGCGGCCGCGGTAAGGGTCGGTGTCGTTGCGGGTTTCCTGTTGCGCTTCCAGTTCCGGCTCATGCGTGCGCAGGGTGAATACCTCCACATCACCGCGCAGCAGCGCCGCGCGTTCGGCCTCTGGGCGCTGATACAGCGCTTCCTCGATGATCAGGCCGTAGCCGCGCTGCGCCGCGCGGAAGTAGGCGTCGAAGCGCTGCTGGTACTGCAGGGTGATGTTGGGCAGTCTGTCCAGCTGGGGTTTGATCTGCGCATAGGCCCGATGCACTGCGACGTCGTACGCCGGATCGCCCTGCGCCTGCCGAATCGGTGTGCGGGGAACGAAGCTGCGGCACGGACGCCATGGGGCCGACGCGTCGCGCAGCACACCCGCGGCCACCAGTTCGTGGAACGGAAAGCAGCGTCCGAGTGAGGCGTCGTCCTCGAACAGGCGGAAGCGGGTCGAGTTCCACGGGTGGTTCGCGAGAATGCCTGGAAACGTGGGAAACACGCGTCGGATCTCGGCTTCCACGAGCTGCATGCGGTACGGCAGCGGGGCCAGTACGTCGTCGATGGCCTGTTCGATGTCGGCCACGCGTTGGTCGAACGCGTTCAGCGCCACCTCGATGCGCTGGGCGGCGGCGGGCCGTGCGGGCAGGCCCGGTTGATGCTCCAGCTGCCGGAACACGTACCAGTCGAGTGTTGGCAGGCGCCGTGCATCCAGCGCCAGCTGCTTGACGGTGTCGGGTGTATCGGCGTCCTGGGTCAGGTCGGCCGACAGGGTGAGCAGTTCGGCAAATCGCATCTGCTGTGACAACCCGCGCTGGATGCGTTCGGCCAGGTGCACGCCGCTGATGAAAGTAATCGAGGCGATGGTGTTGGCGTAGACAAGGTTGTCCGGCACATCCACGACCAACAGCTCGGGCGCGAGGTCCTGCAGGGCCAGGGTGGTTGCCATGCCGAGCAGCGCGTCGGGCAGGTGGCCCATGCTGCGCAGGTAGTCCTGGAAGTCCGTCCGGATCTGGGCGTGCGTCCGGCCCCAGTTGGAGGGCTTGTGCAGGCGATAGCCGAGCAGGACCCGGGCGTCGCGGTTGGAGCGGGGCCCCAGATCCAGCACGATGGCATGCCGGGTGAGGCTGGCGAGCAGCGTGGGCGAGGTGGGCGCGGTGCGGCTGCCCCGGTACCAGCCCAGTGCCTGCAGCAGCGCGGTCTGCAATGCGAGCGCCCGTGGCGTGCGCGCGATGCACGCCAGCAGATGCGTGCTGCGCTGCAGTTCGTCCCACGAGGGCCCGCCGCCTTCGACCAGCGGTGTGCCGAGGTATTCCAGCAGGGATTGATCGCCCGGCACGTGCTGTGTTTTGAAGTCGGTGGTGGCCTGGTGCAGTCGCTCGAGGTCCGCCGTGTCGAGCAGGTCGGCAGCGTGCAGAAGATCGGCCCGCATCCCCAACCGCACCTCGCCGAGCAGCCGTTCCACACAGCGTGCCGTGCCATTCACGGCAGCTGTATCCTGCGGTGCGCAACCGCCGTGCGCAGCCAACTGTTGGAAGAGCGCGATCCTGCCGTCGGAACGCACCTGCCCCCCGAGCTGTCGGGCGATGTTGCGCAGTACACCCAGGGAGGGGGCCGCCGACGTGCCATTCAACACTGCCGGCGGCACAACGAGTGGGCGCGGCGAGCCGGTCGCACCCTGCAGCAGGACAACCCCCGTCGCATTTACGCTCATCGTGTGGGGCATGACCCCTTCGCGGGCCAGCGCGGCCTGCACGCGGGCGTCCGCCAACAGCCTGGCGAATGCGCGCAGTGCGGGCGGAACAATGGCCATGCTGGTGGTGCCCAGTGCCGGGCGGTGCAGGCGCGTGGCGGCGTCAGGGTACTGCATCAAGACACCGGCCAAGTCCTGCAGCTCGTTGCTGGCCTGCCGCCAGCTGGGCGGGTTGGGGGCATGACGCTGCCAGCGCTCGGATACGTGCGCAATGGCCTGCAGCAGCGCTCCCCGCGTGCATGCGGCCGGTACCTCGCACGCTGCCGGCGCGGGCCGCAGGTAGGCACCGTGGAACTGCAGGGCATTGGTGAGCGGCACGGCGTCGCCGGGCGAGAACCTGCCCAGCCGGTCGATCGTCCGATGGAGTGCTTCCAGCAACGCGGACAGGGGTGCGGGCTGGGCGGAAAACGCGTCGACCACAGCGACGCTTTGCCCCGTGGACCGTAACCGTGCCGTCAGGCCGTCCGTGCCGACGCGGAGTGCATGGAACGATGCGTTGGTGCGCCGCATCTCCAGCCACACGGCGGGCTGTTCGAATACCTGCCGCAGCAGATCCTGGGCGTCGCGCCATGCCTCATGCAGTGGAGATGACGACACCGGCACAACGTGTTGATGCGCCAGCGCCTGGTCCAGTGTCACCGGCAACGCATCGATGCGATTCCAGAGCACATCCAGCAGCTGTTGATGGTCCTGCTGTGCGGTCGAATTGCTGCGTTCGTCCCACTCCACCCAGATGCCGCCGCGTTCGCCGGCCGGCCGCCGATGGCGCGCCATCTGCAGCTCAAGTCCATCGAGGCAGGCATCGAACTGCGCGTCATCCATGGGAATCGGCGGCAGCGGCGATTCGTAGTACGCCAGCATTTCCGGAACCCCAAGGCGGCCATCGGAGCGGGCGGGCGCATGCAGCACGGCGGCGAGGCCGCGCAGCATCGTACCGATGGCGCGTAGCGCGGCAGGTGGCTGCGCGGCGTCGAACAACGTCACGCTCCCGGAGCCATCGAGCGCGCGCGCGCGAACGGGACCGACTGCGGGGTAGCTGAGCTGCGCCGGATCGGCGTGCCGATGCCAGCACAGCGACAGCAGCTCCGGGTGTTGCGAGAGCTGCAGCAGCAGGTCGCGTGCCAGTGCCATGTTGTGGCCCAGGTGCGAGCGCGGGTCGGGCCTCCAGTTGCCCCAGTCCGGCGGCAGACCACGGATGGGCACCGACTTCAGGTACTGCACGCGCGCATGCAGCCGCACCAGCGTGGCGGTATCGTTGGCGGCTGCGGTGCCCCCCTGCGCATGCTGCAACGCGCGCTCAAGACGGTGGATGACGACGTCCAGCATGGCGGATGACTGCGCCGACGCCGGGGCCGCCTGTTCAATATAGAACCCCAGTGCGCAATCCAGTCGCGCGGGCAGCGCGTTGTCGAAGCAGGTGCCCGCGTCCAGCACCGCGCGCTGCAGCCCGCCGAGCAGCGCACCCGTCCGCGCCGACCATGCCGCGTTGTCGGGCGTATCCGGTTGTGGATGGAGCACCACCACGGTGCCCGAGGTGGCACGCTTTCCGGTCAAGGTGCCATTGGCCACGGCGAGCGAAGACGGTGGCGTGCGTTCGGCATACAGGCGGTCGAGGAACTCGTCGTTGCGGTACAGCGCGATCAGCTGCTGGCGTACGGCCTGCAGCGCCCGCGCGAACGGCGACCCGTCGGTCGGCTGGAAGGTGTGCTGTCCGGGCAGCGCGGGTGTCCCTGCAGAGGCCGCATCGCGCAGCATCCACGCCGCTTCGATGAGGTTGGCGAGGTCCTGCGCGGCGGCCACGTCGGGCTCGGCGGACGGGGGCATGGACATATCGGGGTCCAGCCGCGGCACCGAACGCGGCACCCGCTGCAGCGCCCAGCCGGTTGCAGCGTCAAGCAGTGCGTCGTCGACCCCATCGTCCAGCCGGCACACCGCGCGCAGTGCCTGTCGATAGGTGAGCGCGTGCTGCTCGACGGCTAGGGCGAGCACCACGTGGGCCTGCGATGCCAGTCCGGCGGTATCGGCCGGTGTCTCGCGCGCGTCGCGGGTGCTCCAAGGCGCAAGCGCCGCCATCCGTACCCACAGCGCTTCGCCCAGTTCCCGTGCTTCGCGCGTGGCCGGCGCACCGTACAGGGCGTCTTCGATCCGTTCCCCCATTTGCTGCACCGCCGCTGCGTAGGCGGCGTAAGCCACGTGCAGTCGCCACCCGATGAGGCCTGCGCCTGCGACCGCCGCCGCCACGCCCGCCACGAGTGGGGTGGCGCGCCGTTGCCAATCCCGCGGCGCCAGGGGCGCCATCGTGGCAGCGGTTGCCAGCGCGGCGGGTAGTACCGGTGACAACAGGCGCGTGGTGTCGGTTGCGGACGTTGTGGTGGGCATGCCGGCGCGCGGTGTGTCCGGCGGCAGCATGGCAGTGGCCCGGTGCGGCGCCGAGAACAGGCGACGCGCGGCGGAGCCTGTCAGGTCCAGCGTGTCGAGGACGTAGGGAAGCTGCGCGGCCCGCTGTCCCGACACGGTGGTGGGGCGCACGATGGGCTGCTGGCCCTGCCGGTGGAACCATAGCAACGCTGCGGCGCCCAGCAGCACCATGCGCAGCGGATCGGAGGGCAGCTGCAGGTGCCGATGCAGGACGTCGTGCACGTCGGCTGCCCCCTCCCATACCGGATCCAGCCACTCGGGAAGGGCATCCACCAGCAGGTCGACCCAGTGGCACTCGCGCAGCGCCGGCAGTGGAAGCTGGCACAACCACTGCAGCCACGGGAGCACGCGCGCTTCCCGCAGCAGGCCAGGAACCGCCCGTGCCTGCTGTGCCCAGAACAGCGCGCGGTTGCCCTGGCTGCCCAGAACCCAGTTGGCCACGGTATGCAACACCAACGCCACCGCGCGTTGGCGATGAAGCCGACCCAGGCCGGTGACCAGCGCCGCGGCCACCCGCCCGCATTCGTCGCGCCAGTCCTCCGATGTGGGCGGGCAGACGCGCCGCCACTGCTGCAGCGCCTGCTGAAGGGCGTCGTTCCGGGCACCCACGGGCGTGCTTCTCAGGGTATCGGCAAGATGGGTGCCGAGTTCATCGGGCGACGCGTTCGCCAACAACGTGTGCAACGCCGATTCGAACCGCGTCAGCTCGGTGGGAAGTAATGGGCAATGACGCAGCAGTCGGGCCAGCCTGGGGGGCAGTGGCGTTCGCGGCGCGCCCGCCAAGGATGACGCGCGGCCCGGTGGCGCGTTACGCACTGCCCCGAGCGTGATCCGCCGGGTGGAGGGTGTGGCATCGGAATCAGCGGTGCACCGTGTCGCTGCCCAGTGCCGTTTGCACGGGGAGATCGGACGGATGAGGCCCTCCTGAGCGGAGTCGATGAGGGCCTGATTGTGACCGCCGCTGTGACCTCACGTTGTGCGTGGAATCGCAGATCCGCCGCACGCTGCTGTCGGTGAGGCCTTCACTCAGCCGCGCGTGCCGCGCCGCGACGGCACCAGTGCGAAGGTGTCCACCGCCAGCTTCTCGGCGTGGTTCAACCACGCGCGGATCTCCAGATCATCCACCTCGTGGTCCAGCCCGAACGGCACATTGATGCGCCCTTGGGCATCGGGCTGCACCCACTGCTGGGCCACCACGACCTTGCGCTTGGACGATACCGCTTCGATCCAGAAGCCACGGTCGGGCGACTGCTTCGCCACCAGCTGCAGCATGTACTGACCGGCGCGGGTGCGACGCCCCTTCTGGGTGATCATGTGCGCCTGGCGAAGACTGGGGCGCGGGCCATTGAACGGATCCAGCGGTGCGTCCACCGCGAAGCCGGTGCGCAGCGCGTCGTCGCGATAGAGCTTGATGCCCTTGTCGCGGTTGACCAGCATGGCGCACCAGTCGCCGTCGGCCGAGCCGTCTTCGAAGGCGGTGCAACGGTCCACGTAGGCCAACGTATTGGCGGGGTCCGCCTGTTCGAACTGTTTCGTGGTGTTCTCCAGATAGACCGACTTCAGGTCCCACTGTTTGTCGTATTCAAGCAATACCGGTGGCTGCACGTGCTGCAGGCCGATCACCACCTGGTTGTCGTCGTCGATGCGCAGCTGGCGGGTCTTGTCGCCCAGCCACAGCGAGCGCGAGAACGCGAGGTAACGCGGGAAGTCCTTGCCGTTGTCGCGGAACACCGACGCGCTGGCGCTGTCCGAACGCTCCGGGTGCAGCAGCGAGCGGCCGAAGCCGATGGCGTCGATGCCCGGGTCGAGCAGGCTCAGCAGCGTGGCGCCCGAGTCCAGCGTGGAGCCGGTCTTGGCCGCGATCTGGCGCGGCGCGATGTCCTTGCCCAGGAACAGCAGCAGGTTCTCGCGCTTCTGCTTGGCCAGCACGCTGCTGAGGTCGTTGGGCATGGCCAGGTGATCGGAGGCGATGACGATCAACGTGTCTTCACCGTACGGGCTGGCCTGGATGCGGTCGACCAGCTTGGCGATCAGCCCATCGCTGCACTTCAGCGCGTTGAGCAGGCCGATGTTGCCGTAGTCGCTCGTATAGCGGGTGCGCTTGCACGCCACCGGCAGGTGGCCCGCCGGGTGGTGGGTGTCCATGGTGAGCGTGGTCAGCATGAACGGCTGGCCGGCCTTGGACAGCTGCATGAAGCGGTCGTAGGCCTTGTCCAGCAGCACGTCGTCGTGCACGCCCCAGGTGGAGAAATGCGAGCGCGCGATCTTCTGCTGCTTGAACCAGGCAAGGTCGTCGACCGCATCGAAGCCATGCGTGGCCAGGAACTGCCCCTTGCCGGCGAACAACCCGTTGGCGCCGCCCATGTAGTGGTTGGTATAGCCCTGCTGCTTGAGGTAATCGCCCAGGCACACGGCCTCGGGCAGGAAGCTGCCCATGCGGTCCATGCTGTTCTCATCGCCCTGCGCAGTGGTCAGGGGTACGCCGCACATCGACGACACCAGCCCGGCGATGGTCCAGCCACCGCCCTCGGCGGACACCAGGCCGCGCACGTCGAGCGACTGACCCGCCAGGCGGTTGAGGTTGGGCATCAGGCCCGGGAAGGTGGCTTCGTCCAGATACGTGCGTTCCAGGCTCTCGCCGTAGATCCACACGATGTTGCGCGGCTTGCGCAGCGGCTGCTGCGGCACGCGGTATTCCGGCGCGACCATGCTGTAGTCCACCGGACGCATCTGCTGATACAGGCGCTCGCCATCGCGATACAGCGGGCTCACACCGATCGCCACCACCCACAGTGCAAGGAAGCCGGCAAAGACGCCGCGGCCATGCGCGGTACGGTGCCAGCGTTTGATGCGAGGGGTCAGCAGCGGCAGCAGCGAAAGCAATGCCAGCCCGATGAAGCCGGCGATGTAGCCCTTGAAGTCCGCGACACCGGCGCCTTCCATGTCGGCGCCCAGGTGGTAGAGCGTGGCCGCATTCAGGCCGTCACCGGAGAGCTTGTTGATCAACCACCACGCGCTGAGCGTCAACAGCAGCAGCGACATCAGGCTGGCCTTCCACCACACCCAACGGGCGGATGCGAGCAGCAGAACGGTGAGCAACAACAGCGACAGCAGCAGGGTCCAGGGCATAGGCGGTATCGGCAGCGGAGACAGGTGGTGATGGACGCATGAATGCGTATTCCCATCCGACCGGCTGCCCAACCACACCTGCATGACAGACCGATGACTGGATCATGCCTGCGCGAACCTGACTGAAATGTTTGTTGAAAACATGCGGTATTCCCCTACACCGCATCGCGCTTCAAGAGGTAAAGCGTGCGTGAAAACGCTGCGCCGATTCATCGGCGCAGCGTCGGTGGGTACGCGTTCGCTAGCGGTGCCCGCGTTCTTCCTTCGAACGTGCGCGTCGATCGAAGATCAGCGCACTGAGGATGATGCCCAGCCCCAGCGCTACGCCAATCAGCATCAACGTAAACGCAATGGCGGGATAGCCGAAGAAGTGCCAACCGGTGTCGACCTTCATCATCATCGCCGCAGCCAGGATCAACGCAGCGGTGACGATGCCGGCGGAGACGCGGTTGGCGATCTTCTGCAGGTTCTCCATCAACCGCGATTCCTCCAGCCCGGTCACCTTCATCTGCAGGCGGTTCTCGGCCAGCAGCGCGAGGATGTCGGACATCTTGCGTGGCCCTTCGCGCAGCAGTTGCTGCACCTCCATCGCTTCGCTGGCCAGGTTGGCGGCCGACAGCGACTTCTTCAGGCGCGCGCGCATCACGTGTTGCAGCTGGCGCTCGACGATGCGGCGCGTGTCCAGATCGGGCGACAGCAGCCGGCACACGGCTTCCAGGTTGAGCAGTGCCTTGCCCAGCAGGCTCAGTTCCGGCGGCGTGCGCAGGCCGCTGGCGGTGGCGATGCGGACCAGGTCCAGCACCACGCGGCCTTCGGAGAAGGTGCCGCTCGCGGCGTAGCGCGCGATCACCTGGCCCGTCTCGCGCAGGTAGCGCTCCTCGTCGAACGATTCCAGCCGGGTGCTGATGCCGATGATCTCGTCGGCCACTTCCTCGCCACGCCCGTCCACGGCCGCGAACAGCAGTTTCAGCAGTCGCTCGCGCAGGCGCGGCGGCATGTGCGCCACCATGCCCAGATCGAAGATCGCCAGTCGGCCTTCCGGGGTGACGCGCAGGTTGCCGGGATGCGGGTCGGCATGGATCTCGCCATGCACGAAGATCTGGTCGATGTAGCCGCGGATCAGCGCGGCCGCCAGTGGCGCCATCGGTTCCTCGGTGCGGCGTACATCGGGAATCATGTCCACCCGCACGCCTTCGGCCAGCTCCATGGTCAGCACGCGGTGGCTGCAGTAATCCCAGATCGGCTGCGGCACCCACAGCGGTTTGAACGGCTTGAGGTGCTGGCCGAAACGCTGCAGGTTCTCGGCCTCGGCCTGGTAGTCCAGCTCCTGCATCAAGGTCTTGGCGAATTCATTGAGCCAGTCGCGCAGGCGCACGCGACGACCCACCTGGGTGAGGTGGTCGGCGGCCAGGGCGAAGCTGCGCAGCACGTCCAGGTCCGAACGCAGCTGTGCGGCCACTTCCGGTTTCTGCACCTTGACCGCGACCTGGCGGCCGTCGTGCAGCTGCGCGCGGTGCACCTGGGCGATGGAAGCGCAGCCCAGTGGCACCGGGTCGAAGCTGGAGAACAGCTTGGACACCGGCGCACCCAGCTCCTGCTCGATGATGCTGCAGATGCGCTCGACCGGGATCGGCGCCACCTTCTCCTGCATGCGTTCCAGCGCCGTGGCGAACTCCACCGGCACCATGTCCGGGCGGGTGGACAGCATCTGGCCGAGCTTGACGAAGGTCGGCCCCAGAGATTCCAGGTCGGTGACGAACTGCTCCGGGTTGCCTTCCGGCGGCAGGTCATGGACTGCACGCGAATCCAGGTTCATCCCCGAGAACACCCCGGAATGGCGGTAGCGCAGCAGCAGGCGCAGGATCTGGCTGCGGCGGTTCATGCCCTTGACCAGCGAGGGAGAAGCAGGGGCGATGGGCGTGGTATTCAAGCAGGGCTCCGGGGCGACACGTACCCGCAGTGTCGCCGCAGCGCGGTCGTGGAGCGGTGAACCCGCGCGATCTTCCACGAACGTGCCCGAATCGGTCAGAATCGGCGCCTCCCCTTGATCTCTGGAATGCCATGGCCGGTGCCAGCCTGTTTGCGTTGCTCGACGATATCGCCGCCCTGCTGGATGACGTCTCGGTATTGACCAAGGTGGCGGCCAAGAAGACCGCCGGCGTGCTCGGCGACGACCTGGCGCTGAATGCGCAGCAGGTGACCGGGGTCAACGCCAACCGCGAGCTGCCGGTGGTGTGGGCGGTGGCCAAGGGCTCGCTGGTCAACAAGGCGATCCTGGTGCCGGCGGCGCTGGCGATCAGCGCGCTGGAGGCCTGGCTCAAGAGCAAGGGCTATCCGATTCCGATCGTGGTGCCGCTGATGATGATCGGCGGCGCGTTCCTCTGCTACGAAGGCGTGGAGAAGCTGGCGCATCGCTTCCTGCATTCGAAGGAAGAGGATGAGCAGAACAAGGCCGCGCGCGTGAAGGCACTGGCCGACGAGAAGGTCGACATGGTCGCCTGGGAAAAGGACAAGGTGAAGGGCGCGGTGCGCACCGACTTCATCCTCTCGGCCGAGATCATCGTGCTGTCGCTCGGCGTGGTGTCGGCCGCGCCGTTCCTCAACCAGGTCACCGCGCTGGTGATCATCGCCCTGGCGATGACGGTGTTTGTTTACGGGCTGGTGGCGGGCATCGTGAAGCTGGACGACGTGGGCCTGTACCTGTCGCGCAAGGGTGCGGGGCTGGCCGCCATCGGCCGCGGCATGCTGGTATCCGCGCCGTGGCTGATGAAGTTCCTGTCGGTCGCCGGTACGGCGGCGATGTTCCTGGTCGGCGGCGGCATCCTGGTGCACAACGTGCCGGCGCTGCACCACTTCGTCCTTGAACTCAGCGGCGACAGCCAGTGGGGCTGGTTGACCAACGCGTTTGGCAACATGGTGGTCGGCGTGATCGCCGGGGCGGTCGTGCTGGCGGCGGTGATGGGCTTCCAGAAGATGCGCGGAAAGAAAACCGCACATTGATCGCCAGGCCGCGCTGGATATCCCGGACATCGCGGCGGATGCAGGGGTGCTCAACGAACGGTAGAGCCACCCCATGGGTGGCTTCGCGGTCCTGGCCGAAGCGCAGCCACCCATGGGGTGGCTCTACCGGCCGTAGGGCAATCAGCCGGCTTGTACGCGGTTCTTGCCCACGCGTTTGGCTGCATACAGCGCCGTGTCGGCGCGCTTGAGCAGCGCGTCGGCGTCTTCGCCCGGCTGCCACTGGCTCAACCCTGCGCTGAAGTGCACCAGCACCCGGTGCCCGTCCAGCTCCAACGGTCGCTGCGCCAGCGAGCGCTGCAGGCGCAGCACGGTCGACATGCTGTCCGCGCCAGGGGTCTCTGGCATGAGCAGCACGAACTCGTCGCCGCCGATGCGGGCGATGGTGTCGGTACTGCGCAGCAGCAGCTGGCAGACCGTCACCAGATGGCGCAGAACGGCGTCACCACCGGGGTGGCCGTAGCTGCTGTTGGTCTGGTGGAAGTCGTCCAGGTCCAGCAGCGCCACCGCCAGCGGATGCGCGTGGCGGGCGGCGCGGGCCAGCTCGCGTTCCAGCAGCTCATCGAAACCGCGGCGGTTCAGGGCGCCGGTCAACGGGTCGGTCCGCACCAGGCCGGACACATCGCGCAGCTCCTGTTCCAGTTCGGCAATGCGCGCCTCGGCCTGTTCGACTTCGCGGCGTGCGTTGCCCAGGTGGTCGCGCGCCTGCAGTGCCTGCTCCTGCACGCGTCCGGTGTCCTGCAGCACGTCCTGCAGCAGCTGGTTGAGGTCGGCGATGCTGCGCGCCTCCTTCAATGCCAGCGCATAGCTGCTGATCCGGTCGTGGTATTCGCCGGTGCTGACCGCCATGCCGTCCAGGCGCTCGATGAAGCCGCCCATCAGGCTCTTCATGGCAATCTTGGATTCGGAAATGCCCTGCTTGAGCAGGCCCTGCTTGTAGATCACCTCGCGCAGGTTGGCGCGCGCCTGTTCCACCGAGTCGCGGTCCAGTGGGCCGCTGATCAGCGACCGCACCGCATGCACCTGGCCGTGCAGCCAGCTGCTGTCGTCCAGCAGTTCGCCGATGTTGTCCAACAGCAGGTCGAACAGGCTCAGCAGCAGTTCCTGCTGCTCCTGCCAGCCATCGCTGCGCACGCCGATCTGGTGGGTCAGCTCGCGCAGGCGCAGTTCCAGCGGCTGCAGCGGCTGCCCCGGATGCCACTGGCGCAGCTCGGCCGCGATCTGCACCGGCTCGTCCTTCAGCTCGGGCATGTTCTGCAGCAGGCTGGCCACGGTGACCCCCAGGGTGTGCCGCAGCAGTTCGCGCAGGCGCAGGCTGTCGGGCTGGCCGTCGGGGCTGTCCTGCTCGATGGTGCGGATGTACTTGTCGATCAGCTGGCGCATGGCCCGGCCATAGCTGACCCAGTCGGCACTGCGCTGTGCCGACTGCAGGCGCAGGCCCATGTCGCCCAGCTCGCCGGGCAGGGTGGACATGCCGTGGGCGAAGGCCGCCAGCAGGGGCTCGGGCTGTTCGGCCCCAGCAAACAGCCGCTGCAGCATGGCGCTGCTGCCGCCCTTGGGACCGGGCGCCTCTACGGTCACGTCCACCACGGCACTGGCCGCCTGTCGGCGCGACAGGAGCCGGCCCACGGCAGTGCCAGGGCTGGGAGGTGCGTCGTGTGAGTCCTTCATGCGGCGGGTCCTGGGCGGGGGCACCGGCCGCAGGCGGCCGGACGGGGGAGAACGTTGGAACAGTATCGGCGGCGCGGTCGCCGGCTTGAACCCGGTGGCTGTGCCACGATGGCAGGCAATCCGACGGCAGGAGTATGCGATGAAGGTGATGCTGGTGGGGGCGACCGGGCTGGTCGGCGGGCAGGTGCTGCAGCAGTTGCTGGACGACGCCCGCTGCGATGCGGTGGTGGCGCCGACGCGGCGGCCGTTGGACCTCGCCAATCCCGCCCTGCTCAATCCGGTAGTGGACTTCGACCGGCTGCCGATGAATGCCGATTGGTGGGCGGTGGACGCGGTGATCTGCGCGCTGGGCAGCACTATCAAGCAGGCCGGCAGCCGTGAGACCTTCGCCCGGATCGACCACGATTACCCGCTGCGCGTGGCCGAGCAGGCCCGGGCGCGCGGCGCGCATGCGTTCGTGCTGAATTCGGCGAAGGGGGCCGATGCGGGGTCGCGGATCTTCTACAACCAGGTGAAGGGGCGGCTGGAGCAGGACCTGCGCACGCTGGGGTATCCGTCGCTGACGCTGGTGCGACCCGGCCTGATCGGCGGCGAGCGCAAGGAACGCCGCACCGGCGAACACCTGGCCAGCCTGGTGCTGGGGACCCTGGGTCCGATATTGCCGCGCGCGTGGCGGATCAACCCGGCCGAGCGCATCGCCGCGGCGATGGTGGAGGCGGCACTGGCGCCGCGTCCGGGCGTACATGTGATCACATCAGCCGAGCTGGTCTGACGCCGGACCATTTCGCGACCTGACCAAAACCGGTGTTGTAGAGCCACGCCCTGCGTGGCTGAGCAGGAGCCGGATCCAACGGTAGAGCCACCCCATGGGTGGCTGAGCAGGGTGCCGGATCCAACGGTAGAGCCACCCCATGGGTGGCTGAGCAGGGTGCCGGATCCAACGGTAGAGCCACCCCATGGGTGGCTGAGCTAGATGCCGGATGGACAACAGCCACCCATGGGGTGGCTCTACGGTAGGTGGCGCCGCGCCGGTCAAACGAGACAATGCTGAGCACATTCGGAGGATTCGCAGAGACGAGCACGGTTGTGAATGTCTAGCCTCGTTGCTTGTCATAAGCCATCGAGGAATCACAGATGCTCGGAACTTGCGTGCGAATGATGGCGGGCGCCGCCTTCCTGTTCGCGGTGGGCGTAATCAACTCGGCCCAGGCGGAATCAAGCCCCGGCCCAGGTGTTCATCACCTGTCGCTGCGTGTCATGGATGAGGGCCGGGAGGTGATGGCACCGTCGGTGCAGATGACCGCCGACGGACCAGTCCAGCTCTCGATTGGTAATGAGAAAAAAACATACACGCTTGAACTGGATATTCTGGAGCGCTCAGACTCCAGGACGTCCGATGCGGCGGCAATGCAGGTTGTTCTGTGGCGGGGGGCCGTGGGTTCGGGATCGCGCTTGCTGGATCGGGTGATCCTGCTGACCCCCAATGGCGACGTCACGCCCGCCGCTACCGTTTCTGACAAGCAGCGATCAACGGGAGCCTCCGTAGAGCTGATCTCACATGCCCTGCAGTGGCCTTCGGCCGATGACCTCGGGTCTGCGCGATCCTGACCAATCCGTAGCAGTACACGTGAATGCACAACGAACAACGGCCACCGTGAGGTGGCCGTTGTCGTTACATCAATCGGTGTGCCGACCAACGGTCGACACCTACACGGCCAGCGCCAGATCATCCAGCATCGCGCGCAGGAAGCGTGCGGCTTCGCCGCCGGTGGCGGCGCGGTGGTCGAACGTGACCGACAGCGGAATCACCTTGTGCGCTTCCACGCCGCCCATCACCGGGGTCATCTGGTGGCGGGCGCGGCCCGCACCGACGATGGCCACGCACGGCGGCACCACCACCGGGGTCGCGTAGCGGCCGGCGAACATGCCAAAGTTGGACAGCGAGATGGTGTAACCGCTGAGTTCGGAGGCCGCGATCGCACGCGATTCCACCTGCTCACGCAGGCGGTTGACGCCTTCGCGGATGCCCCGTGCATCCAGCACATCGGCGTTGCGTAGGGCCGGCACGAACAGGCCGTCATCGGTATCCACCGCAATGCCCACGTCCACGTGCGCGTGCAGCGTACGGGTCAGCGCCTCGCCATCGAACCACGCATTCAAGGCGGGCACCTTCTGGCAGCCCACCACGATCGCACGCACCAGGCGGGCGGTGACGTCATTGCCCGGCACCCACGCGTGGATGTCGGCATCGTCGTTCAGCGTGGTCGGTACGACCTTGCTGTGCGCGTCGGCCATCACCCGCGCCATGTTGCGGCGAACGCCTTTGAGCTGTTCCGGCTGGCCCTTGGCCACCACGCCCGGCGGCTGGGTGCGCATCGGCTTGCCCGCGGCGGACAGCGGCGCGCGGGCCTCGGCCGGGCGTGCCGCCGGAGCGGGCGCGGCAACCGCTGCCGTAGCAACCGGTGCCGGTGCGGCGCCGATCTTCGCGCTGCCATCGGCTGCTGCCTGCTTGACGTCGGCCATGGTGACCGCGCCATCGGTGCCGGTGGCACGCACGCGGCTGAGGTCCACACCCAGCTTTCGCGCGGTGGCGCGCACGGCAGGAACGGCCTTCACCCCGCCTACCGCCACGGCCTGTTCGGCGTGCACGGCATTGGAGCTCTGCATCGCGCCGACCACGGTACCGGCGTCATCGCGCTCGGCGCCCGGCTTGGCGATCTCGCCGCCGTCATCGGAGGCGACGACCTTGTCCGGCTGGGCCGCAGCGGTCTGCCCGGTGATGGGCGTCGGCGCGGCGGCCGGGGCGGCGTGCCCGTGGCTGTGGCCGGTGTCCTGGCCATCGGCACGCTGCGGCAGGTTGGGGTCCAGTTCGAACTGGGCCAGCACGCTGCCGGTGGGAATGATGTCGCCGGCGCCGCCGGCCAGCTTCAGTACCTTGCCGGAAAACGGCGACGGCACTTCGACCACGGCCTTGGCGGTCTCCATGGAGACCAGCGGCTCATCCAGCTTGATGACGTCGCCTTCCTTGACGAACCACTCGACGATGGTCGCGTCGGGCAGGCCTTCGCCGAGGTCGGGCAGGTGGAAATTCTTGTTCTCACTCATGTGCAGTTCTCTTCCAGCAGTTCGAGATCGCGGGCCGGCAGCCAACCCGTCGCGCCGTTCGCGCGTTCGGACCACCACCAGCCGCCGTGTTCATGATGCAGTTTGACCAGTTCGCCGCTGTCCACATCCAGTTCGCGGGCGTCGTAGTCGCGCATTGCTTCCGCGCGACCCTCGTCCAACCGCTGCAACCACGCCACCGGTGCCCAGCCGGCACGCCCGTCATCGGTGCGTACCCAGGCAAACGCCGGCCATTCCTCGTCACGAACACCCAGTTCGACGATCTGGCCGGTGCGGAACCGGAGCGGGTTGGGGTACTGGCTGCGGTACGGGCCTAGGAGACGGGCCCGCATGTCAGCCCGCCGCCACCGCGCGTTTGGCCGCGCTGACGATCCGGTCCACGCTGGGCAGGTACTTCATTTCCAGGCGGAACAGCGGAATGTGGGTGTCATAGCCGGTGACGCGCTCGACCGGTGCCAGCAGGTCGTACAGCGATTCCTCGGCCAGGCGCGCGGCGATTTCCGCGCCGAAGCCCGCCGTCTTCGGGGCCTCCTGCACGATCACGCAGCGGCCGGTCTTGGCGACCGATTCGGCGATGGTGGCGAAGTCGAGCGGGCGCAGCGTCGCCACGTCGATCACTTCGGCACTGATGCCTTCGCCGGCCAGCTTGTCGGCTGCTTCCAGTGCTTCCTTCACCTGCGCGCCCCAGGTCACCAGGGTCACGTCGGTACCGTCGCGCAGCACGAAGCAGACGTCCAGCGGCAACGCTTCACCGTCATTGACCACCACTTCCTTGTACTGGCGGTAGATGCGCTTGGGCTCCATGTAGATCACCGGATCCGGCTCGCGGATCGCGGCCAGCAGCAGGCCATAGGCACGCTGCGGCGACGACGGCAGCACCACGCGCAGGCCCGGCACGTTGGTGAAGATGGATTCGTTGGCTTCGCTGTGGTGTTCCGGCGCGCGGATGCCGCCGCCCCACGGCACGCGCAGCACCATCGGGCAGTGCAGGCGGCCGCGGGTGCGGTAACGCAGGCGCGCGGCGTGGCAGATGATGTGGTCCACCATGGGGTACATGAACCCGTCGAACTGGGCTTCGGCCACCGGCTTCATGCCCTGCGCGGCCAGGCCGATGGTCAGGCCGGCGATGGTGGTTTCATCCAGCGGGGTGTCCAGGATGCGGTCGGCGCCGAAGCGCTGCTGCAGGCCGGCGGTGGCGCGGAACACGCCGCCGTTGACGCCCACGTCTTCGCCCAGCACCAGCACCGACTTGTCGTGCTCCAGCTCCCAGGCCAGCGCCTGGGTGATGGCTTCGATGAGGGTGATCGGGGTGGTGGTCATGGTCTGTTCTCCGCGCGCGATGGCGGCGCTGTCGGCGGCATTGGTCTGCGCGCTGGAGGCGCCGTTCTTGATCTCATCCATGGCGCTGCTCCAGGGCGATGGCCTGTGCACGCTGGGCCAGCAGGTCCTGCGGCGGATCGGCGTAGAGGAAGTCGAACATCGCCTCGACCGGCTGCACCGGGGTGTTGAGGTAGAGGTTGACCTCTTCATCGACGCGCTTGCCGCACTCTGCGGTCCACGCGGCTTCTTCTTCCTCGCTCCACACGCCGGCATGGGTCAGGTACTTGCGCAGGCGCAGCATCGGCTCGCGCTGCCAGGCATCCTTCACTTCGGCGTCGTCGCGGTAGCGGCGCGCGTCATCGGCGGTGGTGTGGTCGGAAAGGCGGTAGGTCATCAGTTCCAGCACCGTGCCGCCGTCACCGGCCAGCGCACGTTCGCGCGCCTGCAGCATGGCGGCCATCACGGCGATCAGGTCGTTGCCGTCCACCTGCAGGCAGAACAGGCCACCGGCCAGGCCCTTCTGCGCCAGCGTTTCGGCACCAGTCTGGGCCGAGCGCGGCACCGAGATGGCCCAGCCGTTGTTGACGATGCACAGGATCAGCGGCAGCTTGTAGGCGCCGGCCGAGTTGAGCGCCGCATAGAAGTCGGTCTTGGAACTGCCACCGTCGCCACACACGGCCACGGCGATCTGCTTCTCGTTGTTGAGCTTGAACTTCAGCGCCGCGCCGGCCGCGTGCAGGCACTGGGTGGAGATCGGCACGCAGAACGGGAAGTCCTTGGCGGCATTGCCGCCGTAGTCGTTGCCGCGCTCGTCGCCGCCCCAGTACATCAGCACATCGTGCGGGCGCACGCCGCGCATGAACATGGCGCCGTACTCGCGGTAGGACGGTGCGAACACGTCGTCCTTCTGCATCGAGGCGCCAATGCCCACGTGCGCGGCTTCATGGCCCAGGCACGCGGCATAGGTGCCCAGCTTGCCGGTGCGCTGCAGCGCGATCGACTTGCCGTCGAACACGCGCACGAACAGCATCTGCTTGAACATCGGCAGCAGGGCGCGCGGATCGCGCAGGGCTTCAGGCAGGTCATCGCGGACGAGCGTGCCGTCCGTGTCCAGGTACTGGAGGTATTCGATCTTGAACTCAGCGGCAACCGTCATTGCGTACTGCACCTTCGACAGGAAGTTACAAATGATATGAATTGCCATGTTAAGGAAGGCGTACGAAAAAGCCGTCCTGCGGCGCAGCAAGATGTCCCGAGGGACAGCCTGCCGGTATACGCCTCCGGGGCCGGAAATGCCAATGCCTGCAACGTATTCAGTTGCCCTAACCGGGCATGAGCGGCCGCAGCAGGGCGCCGCAGGCCCCACCGCGCGGCAGGCCGGGGCGCGCAGAAACCCCGCCCGCTCGGCCACCAAACGCCGGCGGATGGTGATTGCCGCCCGGGAGCGCATGCTCTGCGCTACCCTTTGACCCCCTCACGCGGCCCCTGCCATGTCCGTCGAAAAGAACCAACGCGATCTCGAAGCCGGTATCCACACCGACCTGGAAGGGCGCCTGACCTATGGCGGCTACCTGCGACTGGACCAGCTGCTCTCGGCCCAGCAGCCGCTGTCGAACCCGCCGCACCACGATGAAATGCTCTTCATCATCCAGCACCAGACCTCGGAGCTGTGGCTGAAGCTGCTGGCCCACGAGCTGCGCGCGGCGATCGGGTTCCTGCAGCGTGACCAGGTCTGGCAGTGCCAGAAGGTGCTGGCGCGCAGCAAGCAGGTGCTGCGCCAGCTCACCGAGCAATGGTCGGTACTGGAGACCCTGACCCCCTCCGAGTACATGGGCTTCCGCGACGTGCTGGGGCCGTCGTCGGGCTTCCAGTCGCTGCAGTACCGCTACATCGAGTTCCTGCTGGGTAACAAGAACGCGCAGATGCTGCAGGTGTTCTCGCATGACCCGGACGGCCAGGCGCAGCTGCAGCAGGTGCTGGACGCGCCCAGCCTGTACGAGGAGTTCCTGCGCTACCTGGCCCGGTTCGGCCATGCCATCCCGGCCGACTACGTGGCCCGCGACTGGCGGCAGCCGCACGTGGCCGACGACGCCCTGCACCCCGTGTTCGAGCGGATCTACCAGAACACCGACCGCTACTGGCGCGAATACGCGCTGTGCGAGGACCTGGTGGACCTGGAGACCGCCTTCCAGCTGTGGCGCTTCCGGCACATGCGCACCGTGATGCGGGTGATCGGCTTCAAGCGCGGCACCGGCGGCTCCAGTGGAGTGGGGTTCCTGCGCCAGGCGCTGGAGCTGACCTTCTTCCCGGAGCTGTTCCAGGTGCGCACCACGATCCGCAACGACGACCCGATGCCGCCGGACGCCTGACCGCGCCGGGGTCTCCGCCAAGCCTATTCATATTTTCCCGGTGCATCCGCCGTACGGTGCGGCAGGCCCCGCCGTTGCTGCGCTGGCGGCTGCGGGGCGGTAGTTGCAGATGCAAGTTCAGCGACCATGCGGCCAGCTGCACACATCGGTGTGTATTTGACGTGAACGCCGTTGTTCTGGGATTCTCCCGCGTTGTCTCGCACATCGGACGTGCATGTCATCCACCGAACCCAGGAATCCCGCATGAGCGTAGACGCCGCCGCGAAATCCGTTCCCGATCCGGCGCTGCCGGAGTTCAAGACCACGCTCGGCCACCCGCGCCCGCTGTGGATGCTGTTCATGACCGAGTTCTGGGAGCGCTTCGCGTTCTACGGGATCCGCTGGGCGCTGGTGCTGTACATCGTGGCCCAGTTCTTCGACGGCGATTCCGCCGGGCAGGCGGCAGCCAGCCGCACTTACGGTGCCTACCTGGCGCTGGTCTACGCCGCAGCCATCTTCGGTGGCTACGTGGCCGACCGGGTGCTGGGGTACCAGCGTTCGATCCTGACCGGTGCGGTGATCATGGCAGCCGGTCTGTTCATGGTCGCCATGCCGAACAAGGAAGTGTTCGAATTCGGCCTGGCCACGATCATCATCGGCAACGGCCTGTTCAAGCCGAACATCTCCACCATGGTCGGCAAGCTGTACGGCCTGAAGGATGAGCGCCGCGATTCGGGCTTCACCATCTTCTACATGGGCATCAACATCGGCGCGATGATCGCGCCCGTGTTCACCCAGTACCTGGCCGAAAAGGTCTTCGGTACCGAAGCCATGCCGGCCTACAAGATGGTGTTCATTGCCTCGGGTATCGGCATGCTGCTGAGCCTGGTGTGGTTCTACATCGGCCGTGCCGGCCTGAAGGGCATCGGTGCACCGCCTGCAGGCGGCGAGGGCATGGGCCGCGTGGTGATGGTGTTCGTCGGCTCGCTGGTCGCCGTTCCGGTGGCCTACTTCCTGTTGTCCACCGGCGCGACCGCGCTGGCCTGGATCCTGGGCATCATGTTCGTGGCACTGGGCGTGCTGCTGCTGGTGGAAGGCATCCGCGAAGGCAAGGTCCAGCGTGACCGCGTGATCGCGATGCTGATCATCTTCACCTTCAACGTGATGTTCTGGATGTTCTTCGAACAGGCAGGCAGTTCCTTCACCTTCCTTGCCGACGAAATCGTCAACCGCAAGATGGGCAACTGGACCTTCCCGACCGCGTGGTTCCAGTCGGTGAACTCGGTGGCCATCATCGCGCTGGCGCCGATCATTGCCTGGATCTGGATCAAGCTGGGCCGCGCCAACCCGTCCATCCCGCGCAAGTTCGGCCTGGGCCTGCTGTTCAATGGTGCGGCCTTCGCGCTGCTGATGCTGGCACTGTCGAGCATGGTGGTGGACGGCAAGATCCCGTTCTGGACGCTGTTCATGGTCTACGTCATCCAGTCGGTGGGTGAGCTCTGCCTGTCGCCGATCGGCCTGTCGATGGTGACCAAGCTGGCTCCGGTACGCCTGGTCGGCTTCGGCATGGGTGGCTGGTTCCTGTCCACCGGCATCGGCAACAACCTGTCGGGCATCTTCGCCGGCATCGTCAGCGGCGAAAGCGGCATGACCGTCGAATCGGCGTTGAAGGGTTACACCTTCGGCTTCTGGGCGTTGATGGGTTCGGGCGTGCTGCTGTTCCTGATCGCCCCGCTGATCAACAAGCTGATGCACGGCGTCAAGTGAGGTCTGCGATGCGCATGACAACGCGGTTGTCCCCGATGATCCTGGCCGGCCTGCTGGCCGCCTGTTCGCCGTCGGCGCCCACCGCCACGCCTGCGCAGCCGCTGGACACCACCGAGCAGAAGCCACCGGTGGCCGACCCCGGCCAACCGGTGGTCTCGGGCAACACCCCGGCCGCAGCAGATGTCGCTGCGGTGGCGGGGCTCAACGCGCAGTTCGACCCGGCCCGCGATCCGGTCGCGGACCTGGCCACGGCCAAGGTCGAGGCCCAACGCGGCGGAAAGCGCATCGTGCTGGACGTGGGCGGCGAGTGGTGCTCCTGGTGCCACCTGCTGGACGCGTTCATCGAGGGCGATGCGGAGATCCGCAGCTTCCGCGATGCCAACTACGTGTGGATGAAGGTGAACTACAGCGAGGACAACGAGAACGCCGCGTTCCTCGCGCAGTTCCCGCAGATCAAGGGGTACCCGCACCTGTTTGTGCTCGATGCGCAGGGCAAGCTGCTGCACTCGCAGTTCACCGGCGAGCTGGAGGCCGACAAGGGCCAGCCGAAGGGCTACAACCGCGAACGGTTCTTTGCCTTCATGAAGGAATGGGCGCCGCCGAAGGCGCCTTGACCGAACGAAGCATGCCGCGAACTTCGCGGCATTTTTTTTGTGCGCGATCACATTCCAGCCATTAAGGCAGCGGACTAACAGTCCGCTCTACCAGTCCGCTCTACCAGTCCGCTGTAAAGATGTCGCGCCCACTGCCGCTAAGTCCAAGGACCTCAAGGATTGAACGCATGCAGCCCGGCGCCAGCGACAGCACTTCCGAGACCCTCATCGACGCACCGGCCGGCGTGACCCTGCCGCCGACGGACGTGCTGCTGGACGATCATTCGGCGCACGACGCGGCCAGCGAGGCCGACACCCCGGCGCCCGGCGCCACGCTCTACCGCCTGCCGCTGGTGTCCGTACCCGACAACCTGCCACTCCGGGCGGCCGTGCAGAAACTGGTTGAACAGAAGGCCCAGCTCGACCAGCTTGCACGCACGCCGGCGCTGGCCGGCCTGCTGCCCGCCGAATGGCAGGGCAATGGCACGCGCGGGGTGGACCTGCAGAGCTTCGTGCTCTCGGTGCTGCCCTACCTGCACAACGCCACCAAGGCCGAGACCGCGCCTGCGCGGCTGCCGCTCAAGCACGTGCTGGGCGACAGCGGGCGCTGGGACCAGAACGACGTGGCCGAGCCGAAATCATTGGCGTTCTTCCTGGCAAGTGACGACCGCGCCACTGCGGGCGTGAAGGATCCGGCGGAGGCCTATCTGGTCGCGCCACTGGGGCTGGCGTGGGCGCACGAGGGCAGGACCCGCCCTGGCTTCCTGCGCCAGATGGGGTATCCCAGCATGGCCGCGCGCGTGCACGTGCTGCCCTATCCGGAGCCGGGCCAGCTGGCGCTCTACCACGTGGTGGCCAACGGCATCGCGCAGGTCTGGTGCGTGCTGGACCGGCGCAAGCTGCGCCCGTTGCTGGCGCCGTGGCTGAGCGTGCCGTTGCTGACCGCCTACGGCGTTCCTGCGCCCACCCCGTGGCCGGCGTCCTATCCGTCGATCGACGAGGTCGCGCGGGTACTGGCCACCGTGCGCACGGGCAAGGGGCCGGTGGAAGTGGATCTGCCCAAGGTCGTTGCCAAGATCGCCGAGGACGCATCGGGCGAAACCTGGATGCCGGTCAGCCTGCTCCAGGTCGGCACCTGGGCACCGCGCTGGCGCTATTTCCTGGCCACCTTCATCGCGCTGCCCGCGGCCCTGCTGGTGATCGCCGCGCTGGCCCTGCCAGGTGCGCTCGAAGCGGCTGCAGTGGCCGCCTCGCTCGGCCTGGCCGCCGGCGCCATTGGGGCCTTGGCCGCACCGTGGGTGCATGCGCAGCGAAAGCACCTCAGCTGAGGATCAGCCCTCGTCCATCTTCTGCAGGCCCTCGCCAGCCAGGCGCAGGATCAGTGTCTCCAGCAGCTGCTCCTCCTCCTCGCTGAGCACCGACATCAGCTTGCGGGTGATCTCGATCACCAGCGGGGCGATGGTCTCGTAGACCTCGAAGCCGGCCGCCGACAGCGCCAGCACCGAACGGCGGCGGTCGTCGCCATGGGTTTCACGCTTGATGAAGCCGCGCTCGAGCAGTCTGGCCACGGCCCGGCTCACCGCGACCTTGTCCATCGCCGTGCGGTCGGAGACCTCGCTGGCCGAGGAGCCCGGGTACAGAGCCAGGATGGTGATCACCCGCCATTCGGGAATCGCCAGGCCGTAGCGGTCCCCATACAGCTTGGCGATGTTGCCGCTGACCCGGTTGGACAACACGCTGAGCCGGTACGGCAGGAACTGCTCAAGATCGAGCAGGGCGTGCGTGGCGCGGATGGTCTGGCTGCTGGGATCGGGTGGGCTCATGCTGCGGTGCACCTTGATGGTGGTTTCATGTGAAACTATAACCTTCTTTCCGGACTCCGCATTCTCGCGGGTCTGCCTTCCGCCCGCACCTGGTTTTTTCCGGGGGTGGGCCGCTTCGGAGCCACGTCATGAGCAGCCAGCCCGCAACCGCGTCGCACGCCCCCAACCTGGGCATGCAGGTCACCACCTTCGAGAACCCGATGGGCATCGATGGGTTCGAATTCGTTGAATTCGCCGCGCCGGCCGGACGTGGCGCCGAACTGCACGACTATTTCCGCAAGATGGGCTTCACCGCCGTGCTGCGCCACAAGCAGCGCGCCATCACCGTGTACCGCCAGGGCGGCGTGAACTTCCTGGTCAACGAAGAGCCGGATTCCTTCGCGTCGGACTTCGCCGACAAGCACGGCCCCTGCGCGTGTGGCTTCGCGATCCGCTTCCAGAAGCCGGGCGACGAAGTGCTGAAGATGGCGCTCGGCAACGGTGCCGAAGCGATCGACTTCAAGCCGGACACCAGGGCCGTGCCGGCGCCGATCATCAAGGGCATCGGCGACTGCATGCTGTACCTGGTGGACCGTTATGGCGCCGCCGGCAGCATGTTCGACACCGACTACGCGCCGATTGAAGGCGTCGACCAGAACCCTGTCGGTTTTGGCCTCACCTTCATCGACCACCTGACCCACAACCTGTACTTCGGCAACATGCAGAAGTGGTCGGACTATTACGAGCGCCTGTTCAACTTCCGCGAGATCCGCTACTTCGACATCAAGGGCCTCAAGACCGGGCTGGTGTCCAAGGCGATGACCGCGCCGGACGGCATTGTGCGCATTCCGCTCAACGAGTCGTCCGACCCGAAGAGCCAGATCAACGAATACCTGGACGCCTACAAGGGTGAAGGCATCCAGCATATCGCCTGCTTCACCGACAACATCTACGAGACCGTCGAGGCGATGCGCGCGCAGGGCGTGGACTTCCTGGATACGCCGGAGACCTACTTCGATGTGATCGACATGCGCGTGCCGGGCCATGGCGAAGACGTGGCGCGCCTGGCGAAGAACAAGATCCTGATCGACGCCGACCCGGAGACCAAACAGCGCAAGCTGCTGCAGATCTTCACCACCAACTGCATCGGCCCGATCTTCTTCGAGATCATCCAGCGCAAGGGCAACGAAGGCTTCGGCGAAGGCAACTTCACCGCGCTGTTCGAAAGCATCGAGCGCGACCAGATGAAGCGCGGCGTGCTGTAATCGACCAAAACGGATCCCCGACCATGTCCACCCCCCTCGAATCACGCGGCTACCAGACCGGTTTCGGCAACGAGTTCGCCAGCGAAGCGGTGCCCGGCGCGTTGCCGGTGGGGCGCAACTCGCCACAGCGGGTGGCGCATGGGCTGTACGCCGAGCAGCTGTCGGGCACGGCGTTCACCGCGCCGCGCGGCCGCAACCGCCGCAGCTGGCTGTACCGGATCCGTCCGGCGGTGACGCATGGGGAATTCCAGCCCTACGCACAGCCACACCTGCACGGCGATTTCGCCCACGGCGCGGTATCGCCCAACCAGCTGCGCTGGGACCCGCTGCGGCTGCCCACCGTGCCCACGGACTTTGTCGACGGCCTGTACACGATGGGCGGCAACGGCTCGCCCGACGCGCATGGCGGCGTGGGCATTCACCTGTACGCGGCCACGGCGGACATGCAGGGCCGCTACTTTTACGATGCCGACGGCGAGCTGCTGATCGTGCCGCAGCTGGGCCGGTTGCGCCTGCTCACCGAGCTCGGCGTGATCGATATCGAGCCGCAGCAGATCGCCGTGATTCCACGTGGCATGCGCTTCCGGGTCGAACTGCCGGATGGCCAGGCGCGCGGCTATATCTGCGAAAACTTTGGTGCGCTGCTGCAGCTGCCCGACCTGGGCCCGATCGGCTCCAATGGTCTGGCCAATCCGCGTGATTTCGAAACGCCGCATGCGGCCTACGAAGACGTCGATGGCGCGTTCGAGCTGATCGCCAAGTTCCAGGGCCAGCTATGGCGGGCCGATATCGACCACTCGCCGCTGGACGTGGTGGCCTGGCACGGCAATTACGCGCCCTACCGCTACGACCTGCGCCGCTTCAACACCATCGGCTCGATCAGCCATGACCACCCGGATCCGTCGATCTTCCTGGTGCTGCATTCGCCCAGCGATACCGCCGGCACCAGCAATATGGATTTTGCGATCTTCCCGCCGCGCTGGCTGGTGGCGCAGGATACCTTCCGACCGCCGTGGTTCCACCGCAACATCGCCAGCGAGTTCATGGGGCTGATCCACGGCGCCTACGACGCCAAGGCCGAAGGCTTCGTGCCCGGCGGCGCATCACTGCACAACAGCATGAGTGGCCATGGCCCGGACGCAGCCACGTTCGATAAAGCGTCCGCTGCCGACCTGAGCAGGCCGGACGTCATCAAGGACACCATGGCCTTCATGTTCGAAACCCGTGGCGTGATCCGTCCGACCGCGCAGGCGATGGACGCGGAACACCGCCAACGCGGTTATCAGCACTGCTGGCAAGGCCTGAAGAAGAATTTCCCGGCCTAGTATTTTCAGTAGTGATGGCGAAGGGCGGCGATCTGTACGATTCCGCCCGCTACGCGGTAGACCATCCGATGCTCAAGATCGATCCGCCGCGACCACCAGCCGGATCTGTCGAAGCGAAGCAGCTCCGGCTTTCCAATGCCCTCGAAGGGCGTGCGCATGATTGCCTTGATCAGGCAATTGATCCTCTCCGCTTTGCGCCGATCGATCTTCTGCCACTGCAGGTAGTCCTCCCACGCCTCGTCGGAGAACTGCAGGATCATTCGATCAGCTCACGCACCGTGCCACCACCGGCCTCAAGCTGTGCAATGGCCGACGCAAGGCGCGCGGCATTGGCCGGGGAGCGCAGCAGGTAGGCCGTTTCCTCGATCGAGCGATAGTCCTCGAGGGACATCATCACGACGGCTTTCGAGCCACTGCGGGTGATCACGACGGGTGCGTGATCGTTGATGACGCGATCCATGGTTTCCGCCAATGCGGCGCGTGCCGCGCTGTATGTCAGGGTCTGCATGATTGATCGCTCCGCCACAGGTGTACAGAAAATTGTACATATCGATTCGCAGCGGTCAATTGATGCATGCACTGGGCGCCGCCAGTGTCTGCAGAAGCCTCAGCCCGCCACCACGCCCGCCTGCTCCAGCTGGGCCAGATGCGTCTCCGGCAACACCTCGAACAGGCGCTGGCGAACCCGTTCGCAATAACCGGCGGAGGTGAGTCCGGGCAGTGCCTCCAGCGACGCATGCAACGCCGACACGACCTGTTCATCGCTACGGGCCTGCTGCAGGTTGTACAGCAGCGCGGCGGCCTGCGGGTGGCGCTGCAGCTCGAGAATGCCCAGCAGGTAGATGCGCGCGGACACCAGCGAGCGCCGGCGCTCCGTCACCGGTGCGCCAGCGCCCGCTGGGGGCAGGGTCGCGGGCGGCGTGGGGGCGGGCCCGGGCTCGGGCGGAGCGGTGGAGACCAGATAACCGCTCTGGATCAGTTGGATCACCATGGCCGACGCCTCCGGCCCGATCATGGCGGAGAGCTGGGCCAGGTCACGTTGGCCGTCGCACAGGATCAGCAGGCGTCGCTGGCGCATATCCAGTGGCGCACGGTGGGCCTGCAGGGCGTCGCGGGCGAGTTCGGTCTTGCGCGGTTGCATGGGCGTGGGGTCGAAGCGGTGCAGGCCGAGCCTGAACGCCACAGGTGTAACTGTGATGACAGACACGATTGCATGCACGGGCTGCACGCGCGCCACGCTAGCCTGCGCCCCACTCACAGGAGAACGTGCACATGAAGCAGCTGGGAAGCGTTTTGGCGTTGGGCATCGCACTGGGACTGGCGGGCTGTGAGCGCGCCCCGGAAACCCCCTCGGCAGACACGCAGGCAGCCGTTCCGGCATCTGCACCGGCAACCCCCGCTGCGACGGAAGCCGCGGCTTCCGCGCCGGCAGCCGACACCGGCGCACAGGGGCCGGCGCGCCTGGACGGGTACGGACCGTTGACCCTGGGCAGCACATTGGACGAGGTGCGCGCTGCCTGGAAGGAACCGTTGCAGGGCGAGGTACCCGACGACTACTGCCACGCGCTGCGTCCGCAGGGCGCGCAGGCTGACGATGTGATCCTGATGATCGAAGGCAAGCGTCTGGTCCGCTATGACGTGCGCAACGATCGCACCGTGGCGCCGGGCGGCGGCAAGGTCGGCATGTCGCTGGGGCAGTTGCAGACGCTGTATCCGGATCGCGGCGACCTCACCCCCCACAAGTACGACGAGCGCGGCCACAACCTGCGCGTGCGCCCGGCAGCCGAGGGCGGGGCACTGATCAACTTCGAGATCAATGGCGACGGCAATGTCACCGCCTGGCGGGTCGGCCAGACCCCGCAGGTGGACTACGTGGAAGGCTGCTCCTGAGCCGGCGCGGGGGGCGGCCCGCCGGCCCCCGCTTCCAAGCTTGCCCGTTGAGCCCACCGTGGCCCTAGAATCGGGCCACGTCACCCTGGGGAACGCCTGATGATTGCCGCCACTGTCTGGTTCCTGCTTGGCCTGCTGCTGCTTGCATTGGGTGGCGACTCGATCGTCAAGGCGGCCTCCGGGCTGGCGCAGCGGTTCGGGGCATCGCCGTTCGTGGCCGGACTGCTGCTGGTTGCCTTCGGTACCTCGCTGCCCGAACTGGTGGTCAATGGCCGTGCCTTCGTTGTCGGCGCGGAGGAACTGGCGCTGGGCAACGCGATAGGCAGCAACATCGTCAACGTGGGCCTGACCCTGGGCATGGCGGCGCTGGCCGCCCCCTTGCTGGTGCGGGCGCGCCTGCTGTCGCCGTTGCTGGTTCTGCTGGCGGTCGCCAGCTTGGCGCTGATCGTGTTCGGCCTGGACGGCGTGGTGACGCGGTGGGAAGGCGGCCTGCTGTTGCTGGGCTTCGTGGCCACCGTGGTGTTCCTGTTGCGCCGCGCGCCGCGGGAAGCCGAGCCGGTACGCGAGGCCATCGCTGCCTATGCGATGACGCGTACCGGCCTGTTCCTCAATGTACTGCGCGTGGTGTTCGCGGGTGTCTGCCTGTATTACGGCGCGCGCTGGATCGTGGCTGCCGCGCCGGTGATGGGCGCGGGGCTGGGCTGGTCGCCGGTGCTGGTGGGCCTGTTACCGGTAGCGATCGGCACGGCACTGCCGGAAGTAGCCGCGGCGATCATCGCTGCGCGCCGCGGCCAGGGCGACATGGTGTTGGGCCACGTGATCGGCTCGAGCCTGTTCAACCTGCTGGTGGTGGTGGGCGGCATGGCCGCGCTGCGCCCGCTGACGCTGCCCGAGTCGTTCGTGAAACTGGAACTGCCGGCGGCCATCGCCTTCGTGCTGGTGCTGTACCCGATGCTGCGCGGCGACCTGACCATCAGCCGACGGGAGGGTGGCATTTTGCTGTTGGCGTTCGTGGGCTGGGTGGTGCTGGAGCTGGCGTTGATTGGGTAGAGCCACGCCATGCGTGGCTTCGCGGTGCAGGAACGAAGAGCAGCCACGCATGGCGTGGCTCTACCGGCTTGTTCCGCGACGTATTAGAGCTTTTATTCCTTGGGGGCGGCTGGATCCGGGCGCGTGGCGACGCGTTCGTCGGATGGGCGCTCGTCGACTATGGTGGCGCGGCGCGTGGCGACGCGTTCGTCGGAAGGGCGCCCCTCGGTCTCAAGGCGCGGGCACGGCGGCGGCAACTGCTCTTCCTTCGCCGTCTCATGCCCCGGCAGCGTCGGGCGCTTTTCCATCATCAACGACAACGCGGCCTTGGCCATCATGTGCGCGCTGATCGGCGCGGTGATGAACAGGAACACGGTGATCAGCAGCTCGCGCGGCTGCGGATCCTCGCCAAGGAAGATGTGGTACAGCACCGAACCGGCCAGCACGCAGCCCACGCCCAGCGTGCTGGCCTTGGTCGGCGCGTGCAGGCGCTTGAAGAACGTGGACAGCTTCACCAGCCCCAGCGCACCCACCAGGATGAAGAAGCAGCCAAACAGCAGCAGCAGCGACAGGGCGACCTGGATGAAGGTGATCATTCCACGATGTCCCGGCGCAGCACGAACTTGCTCAGCACCACGGTGCTGCCGAAGCCGAGCATGGCGATCACCAGCGCTGCCTCGAAGTACACCGCCGAATTGAGGTACATGCCGAACAGCATCAGTTCGGCGATCGCGGTCACCGACAGCGTGTCCAGCGCCAGGATGCGGTCCGGCACGGTCGGGCCGCGTAGCAGGCGCCAGGTGGCCAGCAGCATGGCCAGGCCGACCACATGCATGCACACCGCCATCGTGGTCTGGATGAAGGTGAAACCGGTCATGGGAAAATCTCCATCAGCGGGGCTTCGTAGCGGGATTTGATCTGCCGGATCAGTTCGTCCGGATCGTCCAGATGCAGCACGTGCACCAGCAGGTAGCGGCGGTCGTCGGACAACGCGGCCGAGACCGTGCCGGGGGTCAGCGTGATCATGCTGGTCAGCGCGGCAATGCCGTGGATGTTGGCGATGTCCAGCGGCAACCAGATGAAGCCGGGATGGATGCGGCGCTCCGGGCCCAGCACCTGGATCGCCACCCGGATGTTGGACACCAGGATGTCCCACAGGGTCACGCAGATCAGCTTCGGCACGGGGCGCAGCGAGCCGATACGGGCGAACTCACGGTCCAGCCGCGCGGCAAACAGCGGCACGCCGACGCCCAGCACCATGCCAAGCAGAATCTGGCCGAGGGTGAAGCTGTCGGACATCAGCACCCAGAACCCCATGACCATCACGCTCAGCGACGGGGAGGGGAACACGCGGCGGTAGAGGGAACGTCGGCGCGTCATGGCTGGCGGATCTCCGGCGTGGTCGCGCGCAGCTCGCCGACATAGTCCTGCGGCTGCAGCAGCTGGGTGGCCATGGCGTCGGTGTACTGCATCAGCGGGTTGGCGAACACGCTCATGCCGATGCCGTAGCAGAGCAGCAGCGCGGCGGCGAACAGTTCAACGGTCCGCGTGGGCGCCTTGCGGGGCGGCGGCACGCCTTCTTCCACCGCCGGCACGCGCCAGAACAGGCGGATGCCGCCGCGGGTGATGCCCACGATCACCATCAGGCTGCTGCCCAGCACCGCCGCCCAGACCACGCCGGTATACGGCGCGGGCATGCCGGCCAGCAGCGCCGCCTTGGCCAGGAAGCCGGACAACGGCGGCAGCCCGGCCACCGACACCGCGGCGATCAGGAACAGCACGGCCGGCGTTTCCTTGCCCGGCATCGGCGCGATGATTTCCTTGCGGTCGCTGGCGCCGCCGCGACGGCGGCGGATCAGGTCGGCGACCAGGAACAACGCGGCAGCCACGAACGTACTGTGTGGCAGGTAGTACAGCCCGGCCGACAGTACCTGCGGGGTGCGGATCGAGAAGGCGATGAACAGCGTTGCCGCCGACACCACCACCAGATAGGAGATCAGCACGCGCAGGCGTGCGGCGGCCAGCACGCCCAGGGCGCCCAGCACCAGCGTGGCGATGCCGGCCCAGAGCAGCCATGTGCTGCCATACCCGGCCATCGGGCCGGCATCGGCGCCGAACCACAGCGTGCTGACCCGCAGCACCGCGTACAGGCCCACCTTGGTCATGATCGCGAACAGCGCGGCCACCGCCGCCGGTGCGCGCGCATAGGCTTCGGGCAGCCACAGATAAAGCGGCATCAACGCGGCCTTGCTGCAGAACACCAGCAGCAGCAGGCCCAGCGTGGCCTTGACCAGAGTCAGGTGGCTGGCCGGCACCTCGGCGATGCGCTGGGACAGCTCGGCCATGTTCAACGAGCCCAGCGAGGCATACAGCAGGCCCAGTGCGATCAGGAACAGGGTCGAAGCGGTGACGTTGAACACCACGTAATGCAGGCCGATGCGCATGCGCAGGCCGCGCCCGCCGCTGAGCAGCAGGCCGTACGAGGCGATCAGCATCACCTCGAAGAACACGAACAGGTTGAAGATGTCGCCGGTGAGGAAGGCGCCGTTGAGGCCGACCAGCTGGAACTGGAACAGGGCATGGAAGTGCGGCGCGCGGCGGTCCCAGCCCGAGCAGGCATGCAGCAGGCAGGGAATGGCCAGCAGCAGGGTGGTGAGCAGCATCCAGCTGGACAGGCGGTCGCCGACCAGGGCGATGCCCAGGCGCGAGGGCCAGTCACCCAGCAGGTACACCGCGATGCTGCCATCGGCGGTCTGCGCGAACAGCAACCCTACCGCCGCGGCCAGCGCCGCCAGCGTGGTCCACGCCACGCTGCGTTGCACGGTGGGCCCGTAGCGGCGGTGTTCGACGAACAGGGAACACGCGGCACCAAACAGCGGAATCAGGATGGGCAGGATCACCGCATGGTTCATGCGCCGCCCTCCCGGCCGGGGGCGGTGTCGCGGTTGGGGTCGGACTCGTCCTCTTCTTCCTCGTGCGCATCGACGTGGTCGCTGTGGTTGTCGCTGCGGCTGCGCATGGCCAGCACGATGCTCACCGCGGTCATGGCGAACGCGATCACGATCGCGGTCAGCACCAGTGCCTGCGGCAGGGGGTCGGTGTAGTTGCCCAGATGGTAGTCCAGGCCTTCCTTCAGCACCGGGGCCTTGCCGGTGACCAGCCGGCCACCCGCGAAGATCAGCAGGTTGGTGGCATAGGACAGGAAGGTCATGCCCAGAATGACGTCGAAGCTGCGCGCGCGCAGCAGCAGGTAGATGCCGATCGCGCTCAGTACGCCGATCGCGCTTGCCAGGGCCAGTTCCATCAGTGCATCTCCCCGGTACGTGCCGAACGACGGTTGGGATCGATCTCGCCCTTGCGGGCGTTGCGGGTGCGCGAGGGCTTGATCGTGCCCATCATCGACAGCACCAGCATCGCGCCACCGAACACCACCAGGTACACGCCGGTATCGAAGCCGATCGCGCTGGCCAGCGGCACCGTGCCGATCAGCGGCAGCTCAAGATCCACGTGGCCGCTGGTGAGGAAGGGCACGCCGAACAGCATCGATGCACAGCCGCTGACGATGGCGATCAACAGGCCCGCGCCGATGCAGCGGATGTAGTCGAAGCCGAAGCGTGACTCCACCGACGTGGTGCCTTGGATGACGTACTGGATCAGCAGCGGCACGGCCAGCACCAGCCCGGCGATGAAGCCGCCGCCGGGCGCGTTGTGGCCGCGCAGGAACAGGAAAATCGACACGGTGAGTGTGAGCGGGAACATGATCTGGGCGAGATCGGCCGGCACCGGCAGCTTGATCGGCGGGCCCGGCATGATCTGCTCCGGTGCCATGCGCGAGCGCCGCAGCATGGCGTGCACCACCAGGGCGGCGATGCCGAACACGGTGATCTCGCCGAAGGTATCGAAGCCGCGGAAGTCCACCAGGATCACGTTGACCACGTTCTCGCCGTAGGCCTCGGGCAACGCCCGGGCGAGCATTTCGCCGGCCATGGTATTGGGCGGCAGGGTCATGGCGCTGTACGCCATCGCCGCCAGACCGCCGCCACCGATCACCGCGATCAGCGCGTCGCGGCGCTTGCGCCAGCGCGACTTCTCCGGCGGCGACTCCACCGGCAGGTAGTTCATGCCGAGCAGCATCAAGACCAGTGTGACCATTTCCACCAGCAGCTGGGTCAGCGCCAGGTCCGGCGCGGACAGGAACACGAAGGTGAGCGACACCATGAGCCCCACGCCACCCACCACCAGCACCGCCAGCAGGCGCTGCCGGTAGACGAACAGCGCACCCAGCGCGCAGCACATCATCACCAGCCACAGCGCCCAGCCCAGCAGCGGAATCGGCTGCGGCGAGGGCCAGTTGGGCGAGACCGGGTTGGCGACGAACGGGGCGGCCGCGACCACGATCGCCACCACCACCAGCGCCATCAGCATGCGCTGCAGGCTGCCGTTGGCCAGGCCCTGGGTCAGCCGATGGGCGAAACCGAACACCAGGTCCAGCTGCTTGTGGAACAGGTTGCGGCCGGTGGTGCGGATGATCACCGCATGCAGGTCGATCAGTTTGCGCAAACCGAAGTACAGCGCGATGCCACCGAGCACGCCGGCCAGGCTCATCATCAATGGCAGGTTGAAGCCGTGCCAGATCGACAGGCTGTAGGCGGGCATGGCCGGGCCCAGGATCGACGATGCGGCGGCATGCAGCACCGGTGCAACGGTGATCGCCGGCGCCACGCCGACTGCCACGCACACCACCACCAGGATCTCCACCGGTACCTTCATGAAGCGCGGCGGCTCATGCGGTACGCGGTCCAGGTCATGCGGGCCCTTGCCGAAGAAGGTGTCGTGCACGAAGCGCAGGCTGTAGGCCACGCCGAACACGCCGGCCAGCAGCGCGGCGATGGAGACCGCGATGCGCATCGGCTCGGGGCCCTGCGCGGTGATCGCCTCGGCGAACAGCATCTCCTTGGACAGGAAGCCGTTGAGCAGCGGAATGCCGGCCATGGCCAGCGAGGCGATGATCGCCAGCGCGCTGGTGAAGGGCATCAACCGGCGCAGGCCGCCCAGTTTGCGCATGTCGCGGGTGCCGGTTTCGTGGTCGATGATGCCCGCGGCCATGAACAGCGAGGCCTTGAAGGTGGCGTGGTTGAGGATGTGGAACACGCCGGCCACCACCGCCATCGGCGTGGACAGTCCGAACAGCAGGGTGATCAGGCCCAGTTGCGAGATCGTGGAGTAGGCGAGCAGGCCCTTCAGGTCATGCTGGAAAATCGCGTTCCAGGCGCCGATCAGCAGGGTTAGCGCGCCGATCCCGCTCACGGTGTAGAAGAACAGCTCGCTGCCGGCCAGCGCCGGGTGCAGGCGCGCCAGCAGGAACACGCCAGCCTTCACCATGGTGGCCGAGTGCAGGTAGGCCGACACCGGGGTGGGCGCGGCCATCGCATGCGGCAGCCAGAAGTGGAACGGGAACTGCGCGCTCTTGGTGAAGATGCCGGCCAGGATCAGGAACAGCGCCCACGGATACAGGGCATGGGCACGGATCACCTCGCCGGCAGCCAGCACCACGTCCAGTTCGAAGCTGCCCACGATGCGCCCGATCAGCAGCACGCCGCCGAGCAGGGCCAGGCCGCCGCCACCGGTGACCACCAGCGCCATCCGCGCGCCCTCGCGCGCGTCCTGGCGGTGCGACCAGAAGCCGATCAGCAGGAACGAACTGATGCTGGTCATTTCCCAGAACACCATCAGCAGCAGCAGGTTGCCCGAGAGCACCATGCCCAGCATGGCGCCCATGAACAGCAGCAGGTAGCAGTAGAAGCGGTGGGCGCTGTCGCGGGGGCTCAGGTAGTAATGCGCGTACATCACCACCAGCGCGCCGATCGCCAGCACCAGCCCGGCGAACATCCAGGCCAGCCCGTCCAGGCGCAGCGAGAAGGCCAGTCCGATCTGGGGCAGCCATTCGCCGAAACTGCGCACGACGCCGCCGCCGAGGATGTCGGGGGTCATCGTGGCCAGCAGCACCAGCCCGCCCACGGGAGCGGCCGCGGCAAGCCAGGCGGCGGTGGCGCGCGATGTGCGGCGGAAAATGGCGACCGCCGCTGCCAGCAGGAAAGGCAGGGCGAGCAGCAGGAGCAGGCTAGGATTCATGCAGGGAATACGCGATTCACGAGCAGGCCGTTTAGTCTAACAGGCAGGCATTTGTCGCCGATACACCCGATTACGCCACCAATTGCATGCAACGTGCGTGATTCATTTTTTCAGGGCAAAAAACCACCCCATTCGGGACCCGTTCGGCCCGTATGGAAATGTCGTCGTGACTTTGCCGGTTCTGGCCCATCGAACGGCCTCGGCCCAGTAACGACGGGGCCTGAAAGTCGATGAGAGCTGGCTGCAGCATGAATGGGGCGCGGCGGGAGATGAGCATCCACAGCGATGCTGGAGGCGCGGGTGTGCAGCCCCAGTGAGCATCCATTTCGTTCAGGTTCGCATCGCAACACAACACCGGGGGGATGCCCGGCACCGCCAACGCATAACGCCGGGCTCTGCCCGGCAGGCCTGATCAATACCGCCAACCCATCCTGCGATACAGCTTGGCCAGCACCCAGGCCGGCCCGATCAGCAGGTAGGTCAGATCGGTCAGGAAGCTGGGCTTGCGGCCCTCGTACTTGTGCCCGACGAACTGCGCGATCCAGGCCACGACGAACACGCCGATGCCCAGCCACAGCAGATTCTGCAGGCCGATCTCGGCCTCCAGCAGGCGGCACAGGCAGCCGAACACGAAGAACATGACCAGCATGCCGATGCCCAGCGGCCGCGACAGCCGGTTGTAGAAGCACCACGCGCCAAACATCGCGAAGGCGGCCCAGATACCGTTCTGGAACCAGGTGATCAGCGGTGGCAGGCACCACAGCAGGGCCACCACCGACCACAGGATCGCCGGTACCGCCACCACATGGATGCGCTGGTTCAGCGTATTGCGGTGGTCGTCAGAGTAGCTGGCGAAGTAGCGGTCGATGGGCCGCACAAGCTGGGTGGTCGTGGACATTGAGCCTCCGGAGTCCGCACAGGATACCCCGCCACCGGCGCGGGTAGAGCCGGGCGCTGCCCGGCTCCACCCACCGATCTCAATCTACCGAGATACCCGCCAGACGCTGCAGCGCCTCGGCGTACTTGGCGCGGGTGCGCTCGATGATCTCTGCCGGAATGCTCGGGCCCGGGGCGGTCTTGCCCCAGTCCAGGGTTTCCAGGTAATCGCGGACGAACTGCTTGTCGTAGCTCGGCGGGCTGGTGCCCACTTCGTACTCGTCGGCCGGCCAGTAACGCGAGGAATCCGGCGTCAGCATCTCGTCCATGATGTACAGGCGGCCGTCGGCATCGGTGCCGAACTCGAACTTGGTGTCGGCCAGGATGATGCCGCGCTCGCGGGCGTAATCGGCGGCGAACTTGTAGATGCGCAGGGTGGCGTCGCGCACGCGCTCGGCCAGGTCCGCACCGACTGCCTTCACCATCGCATCGAAGTCGATGTTCTCGTCATGGTCGCCCACGGCGGCCTTGGTCGAGGGGGTGAAGATCGGTTCGGGCAGCTGCTCGGCCTGGCGCAGGCCGTCGGGCAGCTCGATGCCGCTCACCTTGCCGGTTCGCTGGTAGTCCTTCCAGCCGCTGCCGATCAGGTAGCCGCGGGCGATGGCTTCCACCGGTACCGGCTTGAGCTTGCGGGTGACCACGGCGCGCTTGGCATACAGCGCCGGGTCCACGCCCTCGGGCAGCACGCTGGCCACGTCGATGCCGGTGAGGTGGTTGGGCATCAGGTGCGCGGTCTTGGCGAACCAGAAGTTCGACACCTGGCAGAGCATTTCGCCTTTGCCCGGGATCGGATCGGGAAGCACCACGTCGAAGGCCGACAGACGGTCGGTAGCGACCATCAGCAGGTAGTCCCCCGGCGGAGTGCCGGCGGGCAGCCGTTCGCGCGGAATGTCGAAAACATCACGCACCTTGCCGCGATGGCGCAAGGGCAGGCCGGGGAGATCGGATTGCAACAACGTGGTCGGCACGGGCACTCCTGAGGCTTCGTCGAGACAGCTGTCCAGGGCACCCGGAGGGCCCGCAGAGACAGCGGGCGGCCTAGTGTAAAGCGGGTTGGGCCCGCTGTGACGTAAAATGAGGTTCCTTTGTTGACACGGCCGCCCAGACCCTCCATGCGCTGGTACGGAAAACTGCTCGGATTCATCGCTGGAGCGCTGCTTTTCAGGCCCAATCCGCTGTTCGGGGCCGTGATCGGCCTGCTGATCGGCCATGCCTTCGATGCCGACTGGTTCCGCCTGAACAGGGAGAACCCCTACCGCGAGCTGGGGCTGACCTCCGAGGCCACCGACGCCGAGGTCGACCTGGCCTACCGCCGGCTGATGTCCCAGTACCACCCCGACAAGGTTGTCGGCGCCGCCCCGGAGCTGCGCCAGCAGGCCGAGCGCAGATCGCGCCAGCTCAACGCTGCCTACGACCGCATCAAGACCCTGCGCAAGCGCTGAGCGCGCGCGGCCCCCTCTCTACGTCCTCAAGGCACCGGCCATGTCCAACTGCATCATCGCCCCCTCCATCCTGTCCGCGAACTTCGCCCGTCTCGGCGAGGAAGTGGACAACGTGCTTGCCGCCGGTGCCGACTGGGTGCACTTCGACGTGATGGACAACCATTACGTGCCGAACCTGACCATCGGTCCGATGGTCTGCCAGGCCCTGCGCAAGCACGGCGTGACCGCGCCGATCGACGTGCACCTGATGGTGGAGCCGGTGGACCGCATCATTCCGGACTTCGCCGAGGCCGGCGCGACGTACATCAGCTTCCACCCCGAAGCCAGCCGCCACGTCCATCGCACCATCCAGCTGATCCGCTCGCTGGGCTGCAAGCCGGGCCTGGTCCTCAATCCCGGCACCCCGGTGGACATCCTGGACTGGGTGCTGGATGACCTGGACCTGGTGCTGCTGATGTCGGTCAACCCGGGCTTCGGCGGCCAGGCCTTCATTCCCTCGGCGCTGGACAAGCTGCGCGTGGTACGCCAGAAGATCGATGCCAGCGGCCGCGACGTGCGCCTGGAGATCGACGGTGGGGTCAAGGCCGACAACATCGGCGCGATTGCCGCCGCCGGTGCCGATGCCTTCGTGGCCGGCTCGGCCATCTTCAACGCGCCGGTCAGCTACAAGGACGTGATCGACCAGATGCGCCACAACGTCGCCAAGGCGCGGGGCTGAGCATGGGCGCGGCTGGGCTGCAGATCCGCGACGCCACCGCCGACGATGCCGCGCTGATCCTGCGCTTCATCCGCGAACTGGCCATCTATGAGAAAGCCGAATCGTCGGTGCAGACCGACGAGGCCGGCATTCGCGACAGCCTGTTCGGGCAGGGCGCCAAGGCGCGCGCGCTGGTCTGCGAAGTCGATGGCCAGGCCATCGGATACGCGGTGTACTTCTACAACTACTCCACCTGGCTGGGCCGCAACGGCATCTACCTGGAAGACCTGTACGTGAGCCCCGCGCAGCGCGGCAGCGGCGCCGGCAAGGCACTGCTGCAGTACATCGCGCGGATCGCCGTGGCCGAAGGCTGCGGCCGCTTCGAGTGGTCGGTACTGGACTGGAACGAGCCGGCCATCAAGTTCTATGAAGCTGCCGGCGCCAAGCCGCAGAGCGAGTGGACGGTGTACCGGTTGGAAGGCGAGGCGCTCAAGAACTTCGCGGGATACGGCTGAAATCGGCCGATGCTTCGCCGATAGAGAGAATCAACTTGCTACCGACCAGGCAAGTCCTCAGAATCCAATGCATCCAGCCCTCCAAGTACGCCTCTCACCTCATCAAGGGACGGCCGAACCGAGGGCTTTTTAAATGTCAGGCAGAAGGGCGTGGACATGCGGATCGGAATCGACATTTCCTCGTTGGCGTTGAAGAAACAGGTGCGGCAAATCGTTCTGATGGCTGGCGATGCCGACTTCGTGCCGGCCGCCAAGCTGGCCCGGCGGGAAGGGGTCGATGTTGTCCTTGACCCGATGTGGTCTGCGATCCCCAAGGGGTTGATCGAACACATCGACGGCATGCGCTCGGTCTCCCCTCGGCTTCCGAGGCGTGGAGCGACTGATTCGACCCCGGCTGCGGTCCCTGAACAACCGCAAAAAAAAGACCGCACTCTTGCGAATGCGGCCTCGGGAACAGCCGGAGGCTGATCCTGCCTCCATCCATCGTCCTTGCTATGGACTTCCATTCTCCGGGCGGTCGGTGACCGTTTGATGACGTTCACCGCGCCTGACATGCCGCGCTGCTAGCCTGCGCCTCCCCCTATTGTGGAAGTGCTGTATGCGTGGTCCCCGCTGGCGTCTGATCCTCAACGGCAAGTCCACCGGCAACGACGATCTGCGCGCGGCCGTCCATGTACTTCGCGACCAGGGGGTAATGCTGGAGGCCCGCGTCACCTGGGAAGACGGCGACGCCGAGCGCTATGTGGCCGAGGCGATCGAACACGGCGTGGACACCATCATCGCTGCGGGTGGCGACGGCACCCTCAGCGAGGTGGCCGAGACTCTGGCCCATCGTGATGAGCCGGCCGGGGCGCTGCCCACGCTCGGGCTGGTGCCGCTGGGCACCGCCAATGATTTCGCTGCGGCCGCAGGGATCCCTGATGATCCGCTGCAGGCGCTGCTGATGATCCAGGCCCAGCCGGCGTGTCCGCTCGACCTGCTGCGCATCGAGGCCGATGGCGAGGTGTGGTGGTGCGCCAACGTGGCCAGCGGTGGCTTCGGCACCGAGGTGACGGTGGAGACCGACGAAGGCCTGAAGAAGGTGCTGGGCGGCCTGGCCTATCTGCTCACCGGCATCTCGCGGCTGGGGCGCATCGAGCCGATCCAGGCGCGGCTGCGCACGCCGGACTTCGAATGGGAAGGCGGCTTCATCGCGCTGGGCATCGGCAACGGGCGCCAGGCCGGTGGCGGTCAGGTCCTGTGCCCGGAAGCGCTGGTGAACGATGGCCTGCTCGACATCACCGTCATCCCCGAGCTCAGCGGCGAAGTCGCCTCCACGTTGGCCGCGCTGGTGAAGGGCGGCAAGGCGGGTGCGCTGGAACAGGTGGCCGAGCGCACGCGGGCACCGTGGGTGGAGATCGACGCCGACGAACCCCTGACCTTGAACCTGGACGGCGAGCCGGTACGCGCGCGCCGCTTCCGCATCGACTGCGTGGCGGCGCGGGTGAACATGCACCTGCCGCTGGGCAGCGCGCTGCTGACGCAAAGCGACGCGGCACCGGCACCGTAGCGCCGGGCTCTGCCCGGCCGTGCGGTAATGCCGGGCTCTGCCCGGCAGCCTCACAACAAGGGAATATCTTCTTCCTTCGTGGGGAAGCCGAAGGCTTCACGCTTCTTGCGGATGTGCTCCGGCATCGGCGGCCGCGGAATGTTGCGCGCGATCAGCCATTGCTGGCATTTCTTCTGCCACGGCAGAAGGTCGGGCGTGGTGATTTCCCAATAGATGTCGTCCACCATCATCTGACGTGCGGGACCGGTTGATCTCACAGCAGCAGGTGCGGAAAGGGTCGGGTCCGCGTCGTGTTCCAGCAGCCAGTATGCCGAGTCAAAACCACCGCGGGCGGTATACCAGCTCAACACCGTATCAGCCTTCCCCAGGTTGTTCTCGTTCACCTTTGCGCCTGCTTCAACAAGCTGCTGGACGTTCTTCCACTGATTTCCGTTGATGAACGCCTGGAACAGCAGCGACTCGCCGCCACTGCTTCGCGTATTGGGGTCACCGCCGTGCTTGAGAAGCAGCTGCAGGAAGACCGGATCGTCCAGGCGCACGGCATACACCATGGCGTTGTTGAACTTGAAGGGCTTTCCGTCGATCTCCCGCACTTGCCGCGAATTTGGATCGGCGCCGTTGTCGAGCATCGCGCGCAGTCCTTCGAGATTCTGCGTGCGAAGCGGCCATGCGATTAGAGGGATGCCGTCGCGGCGAGCAAAGCTTTGGTCGGGATCGACGCCTTCATTTCTGATCAAGTGACGGATGGCCTTCGCGTCCCCGTTCTCGGTTGCGATAGCCAGCTCCAACGCCTTCCCATCGAAGTAGTCACCCGCGCCATGTGAAGAAGATGCGGTACAGCCAATCACGAGGATAAGTATGAGGCATACCATGACTAATATTGAAAACTTCATGGCAGGAATCGGACCTATGTCTTGGCATATGTTCAAGGCTGAAGTTCGTAAGAAACACAGAAGTTGAGAATGCGCTTCGCCATGACGGTGCGATGCGCGACCGTGTCAGAGAAGGGGGATATCCTCTTCCTTCGTGGGGAACCCGAACGCCTCACGCTTCTTTCGGATGTGCTCAGGCATCGGTGGGCGCGGGATGTTTCGCGCGACCAGCCATTGCTGGCTCTTCTTCTGCCATGGAAGAAGATCGGGCGTGGTGATACCCCAATAGATGTCCTCAACCATCATCTGTCGCGATGGAAGGTTTGATCCAGCGGGGGGGCGCGACGGAATGGTCGGGTCTGCGCCGTGCTCGATCAGCCAATAGGCAGAATCAAACCCACCTCGGCTGGTGTACCAGCTGAGGACGGTGTCATCTCCTTTGCTGAGGCTGGACTCGTTGATACTCGCGCCATGCTCCACCAGGGTCTGGATGTTCTTCCATTGATTGCCACTGAGGAAGGCCTGCAGCATCAGAGTTTCATTAGCTGAATTGCGCGTGTTCGGATCCCCGCCATGCTTCAGGAGCAACTCCAGAAATCGTGGATCGTCCATCTTCGCTGCGTAGACCATGGCGTTGTTGAAGTGAATCTCCCTTCCGTTCATCTCCTTTACTTCGCGAGCATTCGGGTCAGCCCCGCTGTCCAGAAGTGCGCGCAGTCCTTCAAGATTGCCCGCACGGAGCGGCCACGCCACAATGGGAATTCCATCGCGACGCGCAAAGGTAGAGTCGGGATCGACCCCTTCATCCTTGATCAAGTGGCGAATGGCCTCCGCTTCACCCGTTTCGGTTGCGATAGCCAACTCCAACGCCTTTCCGTCGAAGTAGTCGCCAGCGCCATGTGAAGACGACGCCGCACAGCCATTGACGAGGAAAAGTGTGAACCATGCCGCACTTAGTAGGGATTTCGTCATCATTTTGTGAAGACTGCTGCGCATGATCATCCTGATGTTGAGCCCCTGAAGGGGTGACATTAGCAAAGTGTTCTGTTATTCGATAAGTAGCGCGGCTCGGGGGGATCGCGCACCTTCACTGTGCAATGGAGCTTGCCATGAGTGGTCCCGATATCGAGGCGCGTGCCCGCGCCATCCAGGAACAGAACCTTCTTGTTCAAAAGTTGCGCGAGAGCGGCAACGACAACGAAGCGAGTCGTCTCCAGGAAACCTATCACGCGCGCGAGATGTCTGGTCTCGCCGCCGACGTCTATCTGTCGGCCAAGGCCGAAGGGGAGCCCCCTGCTGGTTGGGCGCGTGCAACCGAGAATCCAGCTGCGTTGCGAGATGCAGGAATAGATCTGTCAGACGACGAACTTCGCGATATGTTGCAGCCGCCTCAGTCAGGATTCCGTGCGGAAATCTATATCCCTGACAAAGCCGTTTTCGGGGATGACGCGAAGCCGGTTGTTGTCTACAAGGGCTCGACTGGCAAGATCATTGACCCGTCCGCGCCGGAGGGGCGACGGGAGTCTGGTGGGGAAGATTTTCTCAACAACGGGCAGCAGGGTATTGGCATGCGTAGTGACTACTACGACCGCGCCATGCGACTTGCCACGGTCATTGAAAGGGAAGTGCCGGGCGGCTTCGAAATCGCCGGCCATTCCCTCGGCGGCGGCATGGCCTCCGCCGCCTCCGCCGTCACCGGTGCCCGTGCCACTACCTTCAACGCGGCCGGCCTGCACCCCGACACGCCCGCGCGTTTCGCCAAAGATAACGGTCTACCCACCTTCAATCCGCAGCAGACCGTGCATACCTACCAGACCAGCGGTGAGGTGCTCAACGATGTGCAGAACGGCATGCGGCGCCTCAACGACCAGCAGCGGCATGCCTATGGGCTGCTGGCCAACGAGGCCAGCATGTTGATGCGTGAGCCGCTCATGCAGGCCAAGGTAGCCGAGAAGATGCGCGAGATGCTGCCGCCGGGCGCGCAGACCGCGGCCGCGCAGTTCGTCGAGCAGCTGGCCACCAAGCCGGGCTATGAGGCATTGCGCGACATCCCGGTCGCTGCGGGGCGCATGGAGCTGGTGCTCGATCCCAAGACCCGTGATGCGCAGGACAACCTGGTGGACCGCGTCCGTACCGACGCACCCAGTCAGGTTGCCGAGCTGGCCGGGCCGCTGTCCCAGGTGCTGCACTCTGCCGCGCACGGCATGCACAACGGGCGGGTAGTGGGCGAAGTGGTCGAAAAGGGCGGGGCGGCCGCCGCCCATGTACTGGACCGCACTGGCGACGCAGTGGAACAGGTGGCTAGGGTGCAGGGCATGGTGGTGGGCAAGGTCGTCGACATGGGCTCGACCACGCTGCAGGTGAGCGCCAAGGCGACCACCACGGTGTACGCCCAGGGCCGCGAGCTGACCGGCATGATCGAAGCCACGGCGCACCGGGTGGAGTCGCGCGCCCAGTCCGGCATCCTGTCGGTGGCGTCGTGGGGTGCCGGCAAGCTGGGCTTCGACAACGTGGCCAAGGATCTCGACAGCCGGGCCGATGCCGTGCACGCATCCGGCCAGGCGCGTGCCACCGCCGCCAGCCGCGACGCGCATGAGGATGCCAACGCCGCGCGTGCTGCGGGCCAGCGGGTTGCCAGCAACATCGACCATGGCGGCCAGTGGGTGGCCGGCAAACTGCAGAATGGCTACGCGACAGCGGGCGCCTATGTCGACAAGGGCTATGACTTCGCTGCGCACCAGGTCAAGAACACCACGGCGCAGGCACCGGCGGTGTTTGCGTCGGTGGGCGGTGCGGTCGCGGGCCTGCGCGGCGCCGCCGCCACTTATGTGCCCACTGTGCTGACGCCGCAGAACGTCGGCAACATTGTGGAAACCAAGCGATTGGTCGATACCATCGGCCCGGCATTTGCCGAGGCCGTACAGCGCCACGGGATGAAAGAGACGGTCATCCCCAGCCTGGACGCCGAACTGATCAAGCAGGAAGCCCAGGCTCGCAAGCTGGTGGAGCAGCACGAGCGCATCCAGCAGCCGGCGGAGAAGCACGCCGCCATCGCCACCGAACCGTCCACCCTGGTGGTGGGCATCAACGATCCCAGCCACAAGCAGTACCACATGTTCCAGGGCGCCCAGTCCGGGGTGCACGGCATCGACGTGGCCCACAACCGCGTGCCCGACCTGCAGAGCGACCAGCTGGCCGGAGCGCTGGCGGCCAAGGCCTCGCAGGAAGGCCTGGAGCGCATCGAGCGGGTGGTCCTCAGCGAGGACCGCACCCGCGTGTTCGCGGTCGATACCCAGGACCTCAGCTCGGTGCACCGCCACCTGGCGCAGGTTGATGTGGTGGCCGGCCGCCAGCAGCCGCTCAGCGTGAGCACCGAGCAGGTGGCCGAGGTCAACCGCCAGCAGGAACGTGGCGCGGCGGCCCCGTCGTTGGTGGCTGATCTGGGCGCCGAGCAGCACGAACAGCAGCATCAGGCCGCCCGCAGGATCGGCTGAGGCCGGGGATCCGGCGGGTGGGAAATAACCCCGCCGGGTCCGTCCGGGTACTGACCGGATGCCTTTCGGCGGGTTCCATCCAGTGCCGCCAATGCGGTACAGTCCCCGGGTGTCCATTCTGACGACCCCGCATACCCTTTCTTCCGCTCGCCGTTGGTGGCGATGGTGGCCTGTTGCCGTCGTCCGTCCCGCCACCGCCGTTTCCCGGAAGGAAAGTCGTCTTGATCACGTTCGAGCAGTTCCAGCAGCAGGCCGCTGAAGGCCACACCCGCATCCCCGTCGTCCGCGAAGTGCTGTCCGACCTGGACACGCCGCTTTCGGTCTATCTGAAGCTCGCCGACGGCCCGCATACCTACCTCTTTGAATCGGTCGAAGGCGGCGAGCGCTTCGGGCGCTATTCCATCATCGGCCTGCCGGCGCGCCGGGTGTATGCCTTCCACGGGCACACCCTGACCATCAGCGAGTCCGGCCAGACGGTGGAAACCCGCGAGGTGACCGACCCCTTCACCGAGGTTGAAGCGCTGCGCAGCGCCCATTCGGTGCCCAAGCTGGCCGGCCTGCCGGGCTTCACCGGCGGCCTGGTGGGTTGGTTCGGGTTCGAGTGCATCGGCTACATCGAGCCGCGCCTGGCGCCGCCGCGTGGCCGCGATGAGCTGGGCACGCCGGACATCCTGCTGCTGCATTCCGAAGAACTGGCGGTGTTCGACAACCTCAAGGGTCGGCTGTACCTGATCGTGCACGCCGACCCGGGCCAGCCCGGCGCGTGGGACGAGGCGCAGGGGCGGCTGGACGCATTGGTCGCCAAGCTGCGCGCGCCCGGCGCGGGCTACCCGGTGCCGATCACCCGCGACGTGCTGGACGAGAACGACTTCGTGTCGGGCTTCACCCGCGAGGGCTTCATCGCCGCCGTGGACAAGTCCAAGGAATACATTCGCGCCGGCGACATCTTCCAGGTGGTGCTGAGCCAGCGCCTGAGCGTGCCGTTCAAGGCACGGCCGGTGGATGTGTACCGTGCGCTGCGTGCGCTCAATCCCTCGCCGTACATGTACTTCCTCGATACCGGCGACGTGCAGGTGGTGGGCTCCTCGCCGGAAATCCTGGTCCGTCTGCAGGACGGTGAAGTCACCGTGCGCCCGATCGCCGGCACCCGCCCGCGTGGCGCGACGGTGGAAGAGGACAACGCGCTGGAAGCCGAACTGCTGGCCGATCCGAAGGAGCGCGCCGAGCACCTGATGCTGATCGACCTGGGCCGCAACGACGCCGGCCGCGTGTCCAAGGCCGGCACCGTGGAAGTGGGCGAACAGTTCGTGATCGAGCGCTACAGCCACGTCATGCATATCGTCAGCGAAGTGACCGGCCAGCTGCAGCCCGGCCTGAGTTACGCCGATGTGCTGCGCGCCACCTTCCCGGCGGGCACGGTCAGCGGCGCACCGAAGATCCGCGCGCTGGAAGTCATCCGCGAACTGGAGCCGATCAAGCGCAATGTCTACGCCGGCAGCATCGGCTACATCGGCTGGCACGGCGATGCGGACACGGCCATCGCGATCCGCACCGCAGTGATCAAGGACGGCCGCCTGCACGTGCAGGCCGGCGCCGGCATCGTCTATGACTCGGACCCGGGCAAGGAGTGGGACGAGACCATGAACAAGGGTCGCGCCCTGTTCCGTGCCGTCGCCCAGGCCGCCAAGGGCCTGTAACGTTTCCGTGCCGCGGCCTGGGCCACGGCGTTCGCTGCATCCATCACCCGACAAGGATCAACCGCATGAAGCTGCTGCACGCACTGCTGCTGTCGTCGACGCTGGCCATGGTGGCCCCGAACGTGTGGGCGCAGGCCAACACCGTTCCGTCCGAACCGCACCTGTTGGTCAAAGGCAGCGCGACCCGCACGGTGATGCCCGACCGGTTCAGCGTGGAGGTCGGGCTGGAGTCGATCGACATGCAGACCGACGTTGCGCGTGGCCGGGTGCAGGGCAATGTCGAACGCGTGCTGAAACTGTTCGCCGAGCACGGCGCCATCGAGAGCAGCGTGCGCGCCGACAACCTCAGCATCAAGCCGTCCACGCGCTACCGCAACGACGAAGAAGTGTTCAACGGCACATCGGCCAGCCGAGAGCTCAAGGCCGAGTTCGCCGACGCTGCCGCGCTTCAGGCGTTCCTGCGCGACCTCAAGGCAAGTCGCGAAGTGCAGGTGACCACCGCAGAGCCAACCTACTCGGGCGAAGGCAAGCTGCGCGCGGAGCTGAAGGCCGAAGCAGCGGCGCAGACCCGCGCCTCGGCCACGGGCCTGGCGGGCGCCTACGGCGCCAAGATCACCGGGCTGTACAGCATCTCCGACGTGGCGCCGAGCTTCGCGTATGGCGTGCAGGCGGGGACGTGGCCCAAGCATCCCGACGACGGCGACCGCTTCGCCAGTGGGGATGCGTCGGCGCTCGACAGGATAGGCGTCACGGGTTCGCGCTATCGGGCCACGGCGCCGGGCGAACTTCTGACAGCGGCCCCCATCACGTACACCGAAAACGTGTACGCCATTTTCCTCATCAAAGACGGATCCTGATCATGTTGTTGATGCTCGACAACTACGACAGCTTCACCTACAACCTCGTGCAGTACCTGCAGACGCTGGGTGCCGAGGTCAAGGTGGTGCGCAATGACGCCCTGAGCGTCGATGAGATCGCCGCGCTCGCCCCCGAGCGCATCGTGATCTCGCCCGGCCCGTGCACGCCCAACGAAGCGGGCGTGTCGCTGGAGCTGATCCGCCGGCTCGGCCCAACCACGCCGATTCTCGGCGTGTGCCTGGGCCACCAGGGCATCGGCCAGGTGTACGGCGGCGATGTGATCCGCGCCGGCACCATCATGCACGGCAAGACCTCGTCCATCCGCCACCAGGGCAAGGGCGTGTTCGCCGGCCTGCCGGACCGCTACCAGGCCACGCGCTACCACTCGCTGGTGGTGGACAAGACCACGCTGCCGGACTGCCTGGAAGTGACCGCCTGGACCGAGAACGAAGACGGCACGGTCGAGGAGATCATGGGACTGCGCCACCGCGAGTACCCAGTGGAAGGCGTGCAGTTCCACCCGGAATCGATCCTTACCGAGCATGGCCACGCCCTGCTGAAGAACTTCCTGCAGCGCTGAGGCGCCGCACCCGCATCGCAAAGGAACCCACATGACCTTCTCCCCCCAGGAAGCCCTGCAGCGCACCATCGAACACCGCGAAATCTTCTTCGACGAGATGGTCGATCTGATGCGCCAGGTGATGCGTGGCGAGGTCTCGCCGGTGATGACCGCCGCGATCCTCACCGGCCTGCGGGTCAAGAAGGAAACCGTGGGTGAGATCGCCGGTGCGGCCACGGTGATGCGCGAGCTGGCGCTGGCGGTGCCGGTCGAGGACCGCACCCACCTGATCGATATCGTCGGTACCGGCGGCGACGGCTCGCACACCTTCAACATCTCCACCTGCGCGATGTTCGTGGTGGCTGCGGCCGGCGCGAAGGTGGCCAAGCATGGCAACCGCAGCGTGTCGTCCAAGTCCGGCAGCGCCGATGCGGTCGAGGCGCTGGGCGCGATCATCGAACTGCGGCCAGAAGAGGTGGCCCGTGCGATCAGTGAAACCGGAATCGGCTTCATGTTCGCGCCCATGCACCACCCGGCAATGAAGGTCGTGGCGCCGGTCCGCCGCGAGATGGGCGTGCGCACCATCTTCAACATCCTCGGGCCGCTGACCAATCCGGTCGGGGCCACCAACGTGCTGATGGGCGTGTTCCACTCCGACCTGGTCGGCATCCAGGCGCGCGTGCTGCGCGAGCTCGGCGCCGAGCGCGCGCTGGTGGTGTGGGGCCGCGACAACATGGATGAAATCTCGCTCGGCGCCGGCACCCTGGTGGGTGAGCTGCGCGACGGCAAAGTGCGCGAATACGAGATCCACCCGGAGGACTTCGGCATCGCCATGTCGGCCAGCCGCAACCTCAAGGTGAGCGGGCCGGAGGAGTCGATCGCGATGCTGCGCGGGGTGCTGGACAACCAGCCGGGCCCGGCACTGGACATCGTGGCGCTCAATGCGGGCGCAGCGCTGTACGTGGCGGGCGTGGCCAGCAGCATCGCCGACGGCCTGGCCCGCGCCCGCGCCGCCATTGCCGACGGCAGCGCGCGCCAGCGCATGCTGGAATACGTCGACGCCACCCGCCGCATCCGCGCCGCGGGCTGAGCCCCGCCTTCACGCCGTGCCCGTGGCTGGCCGATAATGGCCGCCCTGAAGGACCCCGAACGACATGAGCGACAAGAGCGACATCCTCGAGACCATCCTGGCCCGCAAGGCCGTCGAAGTGGCCGAGCGCCGTGCCCGGGTACCCCTGGAAACGCTGCAGGCGCGCCTGGCCGATGCCTCGCCCGTGCGCGGTTTCACCGACGCGCTGCGCGCCTCGATCGCGGCCGGCAACCCGGCGGTCATCGCCGAGGTGAAGAAGGCCAGCCCGTCCAAGGGCGTGATCCGCCCGGACTTCCACCCGGCCGACATCGCGGTCAGCTACGAATTCGGCGGCGCCAGCTGCCTGTCGGTGCTGACCGACGTGGATTTCTTCCAGGGTTCCGATGCCTACCTGCAGCAGGCGCGCGAGGCGTGCACCCTGCCGGTGCTGCGCAAGGACTTCGTGATCGATGCCTACCAGGTCTACGAAGCCCGCGTGCTCGGCGCGGACTGCATCCTGCTGATCGTGGCCGCGCTGGAAGACCGCCAGCTGGCCGAGCTTTCCGACCTGGCCATGCAGCTGGGCATGGACGTGCTGGTGGAGGTGCATGACATCGACGAGCTTGAGCGCGCCATCCAGGTGCCGGTGCCGTTGATTGGCATCAACAACCGCAACCTGCGCACCTTCGAGGTGTCGCTGCAGACCACGCTGGACATGCGCCAGGCGGTACCGCGCGACCGCCTGCTGGTGACCGAGAGCGGCATCCTCGGCCCGGACGATGTAAGCCTGATGCGCAACGCCGGGGTGCATGCCTTCCTGGTGGGCGAGGCCTTCATGCGGGTCGAAGAGCCCGGCGAAGGCCTGCGTCAGCTATTCTTCAGCGCATGACTGCGATCTACCCGACTCCGCGTGATGACGCGCCGCTGGTGGTCTTCGACTTCGACCACACCCTGTACGACGGCGATTCCGGCAGCCACCTGTTCGCCTCGCTGATCAAGCGCAATCCGTTGCGGTTGCTGGCGGCGTTGCTGGTCACGCCGATCGCCGGGCCGCTGGTGGCGATGCTGCCCACCCGCCGCCGCGGCATCTCGGCCTATGTCTGGATCGCCACGTTCGGGCTGCACCGCGCGCGTGATTTCAATCGGGTCATCGACGCGTACGTGCTCAAGCACGAGGCGCAGCTGCGCGCCAAGCTGCTGCCGCAGGCGTTGGAGGTCTTCGCCGCGCATCGGGCGCAGGGCGACCGCGTGGTGGTTGCCACCGGCGCGCCGCCGGAGCTGGCGCGGGCCATCCTGGCCTTCGTCGCCCACCAGGGCGTGCCGGTGATCGGCAGCGAGGTGGGGCCGCGCTTCGGTGCGGTGGGCGCCACCCGCCACTGCCACAACGAAGAGAAGATGCGCATGCTGCGCGAGCGCGGCTATGGCGATATCGACGTGGCCTACTCGGACAGCACCGCCGACCTGCCGCTGCTGCTGGCGGCCAGGGAGCCGGTGGTGGTGAACCCGAAGATGTCGCGCGTGGACTACTTCCGCAAGGTGCTCAAGCCCGGTACCCGCATCCTCAACTGGGGCTGCCTGGACCGCGGCGGCGACCGGTAAAATCCCGATTCCGCCTTGGCCGGCCCGCGCGATGCCGGCGAAGGGCATTACGCCCCAAGCCACCCGTGCATCGCCCGGCCAATCTGGAACAGGCTGATCGACAGCACCAGCACGCCCACGGCCACCAGCACCCAGCGCTCCTTGACCCGCTTCACCAGCACGGCCGCCAGCGGTGCGGCCATCATGCCGCCGATCAGCAGGCCGGCCACGATGTTGAGGTACTGCAGCCCCATCGACAGCAGGAAGGTGATGGAGACCGCCAGGGTGACCACGAACTCGGCCGCATTGACCGTGCCGATCGTCGTCCGGGCCTGACCGCCGCGCGCCAACAGCGTGGAGGTCGCCACCGGGCCCCAGCCGCCACCACCGCTGGCGTCCAGCAGCCCCGCGAAGAAGCCCAGCACCGGCACGCGCTTCACTTCCTGCCGGGGAACCAGCCGCCCGGCCGCGCGCAGCAGGATGAAGATCGCCAGGACCAGCAGGTAGGCGTAGATGAAGGGTCGTATGGCGTCACCGGGCAGCTGGGTCAGCACATAGGCGCCGACGATTCCACCCACGGCGCCGGGCAGGGCCAGGCGCAGGAACAGCCGCCGGTCCACGTTGCCGGCGACCAGGTGCGAGACCCCCGAGGCCCCGGTCGTGAAGACTTCGGCGGTGTGCACGCTGGCGCTGACCGCCGCTGGCGGCAGGCCCATGCTCAGCATCACCGAGGACGAGACCAGGCCGAACGCCATGCCCAGCGCGCCATCGACCAGCTGCGCGCCAAGCCCGATCAGGATGAACCAATAGAATTCGCTGCCAGGTGTCATGCCTTCAGCCTAGCGACAGCGCGTGAACGGCGCTGTCATCCCCAGCGGTGGCGCCGGCCGTGGGCCGGCAACCGAGCTCAGCGGGTGCCGTACAGCACGACGGTCTTGCCCCGCGCATGCAGCAGCCCATCGCTTTGCAGCTTCTTCAGCACGCGGCCGGCCATTTCACGCGAGCAGCCGACCAGGCGGGCCAGCTCCTGGCGCGAGACGCGCAGCTGGGTGCCCTGCGGGTGGCTCATGGCCTCCGGTTCGCGGGCCAGGTCGTGCAGGGTGCGCACGATCCGGTCGGTGACGTCCAGGAAGGCCAGGCGGCTGGCCTTGCGGCTGGTGTCCAGCAGGCGCTTGGAGATCTGCTGCCCCAGCGCGTACAGCAACCGCGGGGCGTCGGCCGACAGCGGGCCCAGGAACAGCTGGTGCAGCCGCTCGTAGCTGATTTCGGCCAGCTCGCACGGGGTCCGGGTGCGCAGGATGACCTCGCGGCGGTCCGACTCCACGAACAGGCCCATCTCGCCGACGAACTCGCCCGAGCCGAAGTAGCCGAGGACCAGCTCACGGTCGTCTTCCTCTTCAGCAATTATAGAAACCGAGCCACTGATCACGTAGTACAGGGTCCCGGCGGGGTCGCCAGGCCGGAAAACGTCCGTGCGGGCCGGGTAGCGGCGACGGTGGCTATGGGCTAGAAAGCGATCAATGGTGGCGATATCCAGGGCCAATGGACTCGTGGCAAGGCGCACAGATGACACGTTGAGGCGCTCCCTTTGCTCATGAACAATTCACGGCTATATGCCGCGAGCTTAACGATCAGGGTTGTTAAGGGCAAACCCCAACACACCAACTTGTTTCAATGCAAGTTTCGCCCCCGATCACTTTGCCCCATAATTGATCCTTTCCCACCACACACAGGATCGACCGCCGTGGTCAAGCCGTTGCCTCGCCTGAGGTTGCAGGGTTTCAACAACCTCACCAAGGCGCTGAGCTTCAACATCTATGACGTGTGTTACGCCCGCACCGAAGAGGAGCGTCAGCGTTACATTGAATACATCGATGAAGAGTACAACGCCGATAGGCTGACTCAGATCTTGACCGATGTCGCCGAGATCATCGGCGCCAACATCCTCAACGTCGCGCGCCAGGATTACGATCCGCAGGGCGCTTCGGTGACGATCCTGATCTCCGAAGAACCGGTGATCGACAAGAAGCTGGCCGGCAAGGAGTTGATCTCCGACGCCGTGGTCGCGCACATGGACAAGTCGCACATCACCGTGCACACCTATCCGGAAACGCACCCGCAGGAAGGTATCGCGACCTTCCGCGCCGACATCGACGTGGCTACCTGTGGCGTCATTTCGCCGCTGAAAGCGCTGAACTACCTGATCGAGAGTCTGGAATCGGACATCGTGATCATGGACTACCGCGTGCGTGGCTTCACCCGTGACGTGAAGGGCAAGAAGCACTACATCGATCACAAGATCAACTCGATCCAGAACTTCCTGGCCAAGAACATCAAGTCGCGTTACGAGATGTTCGACGTCAACGTCTACCAGGAAAACATCTTCCACACGAAGATGCACCTGAAGGACTTCGACCTGGACCAGTACCTGTTCGAGGAAAAGGCCAAGAACATCTCGTTCAAGGAACGCATGAAGATCGAAGCGCTGCTCAAGCGCGAGATCGAAGAGCTGTTCCACGGCCGTAACCTGTCCGAGTAAGACCACGCGACACCCGTCCGGGCTCCGGCCCGGGCGGTGCTGCACAAGGCGGGACGTCCCGCCCTGTGGAACATCTGTTTTGCGCAGAAGTAATGTTCCACGGCACGTTACCGACGACGGTCCGGTGTGAAAACACCGGGCCGTTTTGTTTTTGTTTAGGAGGCAACCCCCATGCCCTGGATCTACCTGCTGCTGGCCGGCATCTTCGAAATCGGCTTCGCCCTTGGCCTGAAGTACAGCGACGGCTTCAGCAAGCCCTGGCCCACCGTGGCCACCATCATCTCCGCCGCGATCAGCCTGTATCTGCTGACGCAGGCGCTGCGCACCATCCCGGTGGGCACCGGCTACGCGATCTGGACCGGCATCGGCGCGCTGGGCGTGGCCATCCTGGGCATCTTCCTGTTCGGCGACAGCGCCTCGGCCCCGCGCCTGGCCTGCATCGGGCTGATCGTGGCCGGTGTGATCGGCCTGAAGCTCGTTTCGGGCTGAGGTCGCCTGCGGCGTCGCCCTACCAACGGTAGGGTGCTACGCCCTACAACCGGTACGCAATCGTCTTCATGACCTTCGACGCCAAGGCCATCACGCCCGGGATCGGCGGCGGCAGCTTGCGGGCGCCGGCGTGCTCGGCATGGTCGGCGTGGCGCGCCTCATCGATCTTCATCACCTTGAGGATCGCGCGGCTGCGCTGGTCCACCGGGGGCAGGGTGTCCAGGTGCTCGTCCAGGTGGGCCTCCACCTGGCGTTCGGTTTCCACCACGAAGCCCAGGTTCCAGCCGTCGCCGCGCAGCCCGGCCAGGGTGCCGATGGTGTAGCTGCCGGCATACCAGATCGGGTTGAACAGGCTGGGGCGGCTGTCCAGTTCGCGCAGGCGCTGCGCGCACCAGGCCAGGTGGTCGGTCTCTTCCTGGGCGGCTTCAAGCAGGTGCGCGCGGGTTTCCGGCTCCCGGGCCACGGCGGCCTGGCCGAAGTACAGGCCCTGGGCGCACACCTCGCCCACATGGTTGATGCGCATCAGGCCGGCCGCATGGCGGCGGGCCGGGGCGGGCATCGGGGCGTCCGGGGTCGCCTCGGCCGGATAGGGGCGGCTGGCCGGCGGGTTGCCGAACACTGTGTCCAGGGCGCGCTGGGCCTCGGTCAGCAGGTGGTCGAGCGGGGTGATCTGGCGGAACGCGGTCATGCGGGTGGGCATCGCGGCAGGGGATCAGCGATTCTCGCCCCATAGGGCCAGCCTGCCAACCCGTGACGCCGGGCGATTTGCATGTGGGGCGAATGGCCAGTACAATCCCGCCTCTTCACAACGCGTGGCAGAGTTGCGGCCGCTTCAACGCCGTAATGAGCCCGACCTACTTGAGTTCTTCCATGAGCACTTTCACTGCAAAGTCCGAGACCGTCCAGCGCGACTGGTATCTCGTCGACGCCTCCGGCAAGACGCTGGGCCGTCTGTCCACCGAGCTGGCCCGCCGTCTGCGCGGCAAGCACAAGCCGGTTTACACCCCCCACGTTGATACCGGTGATTACCTGGTTGTCATCAATGCAGAAAAGATTGCCGTCACCGGCAACAAGCTGCAGGACAAGCTGTACCACCGCTTCACTGGCTACATCGGCAACCTGAAGACCGAAACTCTGGCCCAGGCGCTGGAGCGCCACCCGGAGCGCGTCATCGAAACCGCCGTCAAGGGCATGCTGCCGAAGGGCCCGCTGGGCCGCGCCATGTACCGCAAGCTCAAGGTGTACTCGGGTTCCGAGCACCCGCACGCCGCTCAGCAGCCTCAGGTTCTGGATATCTAATCATGGCTATCACGCAAAACTACGGCACCGGCCGCCGCAAGTCCTCCACCGCCCGCGTGTTCCTGCGCAAGGGCGCCGGCAACATCACCGTCAACGGCCGTCCGCTGGACGAGTTCTTTGGCCGTGAGACTGCACGCATGATCGTGCGTCAGCCGCTGGAACTGACCAAGAACACCGAATCGTTCGACATCATGGTCACCGCCGCTGGCGGCGGCACCACCGGCCAGGCCGGTGCGATCCGCCTGGGCATCGCCCGCGCGCTGGTCGAGTACGACGAAACCCTGAAGTCCGAGCTGCGCAAGGCTGGCTTCATGACCCGTGACGCCCGTGAAGTCGAGCGTAAGAAGGTCGGCCTGCACAAGGCACGTCGCGCCACCCAGTTCTCCAAGCGCTGATCCATCGCGCCTGGCGTGGGATCCCTCGGGATCCCGCTGGGAGGAAAGCAAAAGCCCGGCTTCGGCCGGGCTTTTGTCGTTTCAGCAGAACCGGGGGCGATCACACCGCGCCCGGGTCGCCCTTGGCCTTGCTGCGGGGCCAGTAGCCGCCGCCGCGCTTGGGTGCCGGGGCGCGCTTGCGCGGGCGGTCGTGCCCGGCCGCATGCCCGGGCATCCACGCTTCCTGGGCGGACTTGGGCATGGTGTCCACGCCGGTACCGGCCACGCCACGCGCCAAGGGCGCCAGGTGGCGCAGGGCCCGCGCGTAAACCCCGCGCTTGAACATCACCACATGCTCGACCGGGTACCAGAAATCCACCCAGCGCCACTGATCGAACTCGGGGCTGTCGGTGTGGTCCAGTTTCACGTGCGATTCGTCGCCCGACAGGCGCAGCAGGAACCAGACCTGCTTCTGGCCGATGCAGACCTGCCGCTCATTGCGACGGATGGCACGTGCCGGCAACCGATAGCGCAGCCAGCCCGGTGTCGCACCCAGCACTTCTACGTGCTCTGGCAACAGTCCGGTTTCTTCATGCAACTCGCGATACATGGCTTCGACAGGCGTCTCGTCAGTATTCATGCCACCCTGCGGGAACTGCCAGCCATCCCGGCGCACACGTCGTGCCCAGAACACCTGCCCGTCCTGCCGCATCAGCACAATGCCGACGTTCGGTCGATAGCCGTCCGGATCGATCACGATGCGGACTCCTAGAAAAATCTACTGGTCAGGACTGTGACACGCCCGCTGCCCACTCACAAGCGTGATGAAAAGGTGTTGACAGATCCCGTTTACATCTCCAGAATTGCCGGCTCACCAGGGCTATGTAGCTCAGCCGGTTAGAGCACAGCACTCATAATGCTGGGGTCGGTGGTTCGAGTCCACCCATAGCCACCAAGTTCGCTTGGTTTCCTAGTGAAAAAGTGCAATAATCGCACGCACATTTTGCCCCGTCGCCAAGCGGTAAGGCACCTGACTCTGACTCAGGCATTCGGTGGTTCGAATCCATCCGGGGCAGCCAAATACGAAAGAGACCGATCGAAAGATCGGTCTCTTTTTTTGTGCTCAGCGCTCCTGGGAGAAGGCCCCTCTGAACGGGCTGGCTGAACCGTATCGAGAATGATTCAGATACGAAATTGACAACGATTCGCGTTTCGATTGGAATAGCCCCAGGCCGATCCGGGCCTGTCTGCCGAGTCCGCACGTGTACGTCTGCATCTGCAACGGGGTTACCGACCATCAGATCCGCGAAGCCGCCCTCAGCGGTGTCGCCAGCGTGTCCGAGCTGACCATGCGCACCGGTTGCGGCGCCACCTGCGGCTCCTGCCTGGACATGGCGGCCGACCTGCTGGCCAAGGCCCGCAACACCCACGATCTGCCATTGCCCGTTCTGGGGCTGGCGCAGGTCGCCTGACGCAACGCCGACGTCCGAAGGGCCGACTGGTCCGACTGTTCCGACTGGTCCGACTGGGTAGAGCCGACTGTTAGTCGGCTGCTCTTCCCGGACGTCCACGCAAACCGCCAGCCGACTAACAGTCGGCTCTACCCAGTCGGTATCCCACAGTCGGTTCCCCACCGTCGGTTTCCGCAATCGGTTCGCGAGTCATCTACTCAGTCGCTTCCACCAGCATCCACGCTGGAGCAGGGAGCTGCCCTCCCGCGGATTTCACGCGGTCTGAATGGAACGCCTTCCCGGCAGGTTGCGCAACTAAGGTTGATTCGCGTTCCTTCATCGGCGCACGCAACGCGTTACAGTGCCGGCGTTTTCACGCTGCAGGAGCACGGTCATGAAGGGCGACGCCAAGGTCATCGAATTCCTCAACAAGGTCCTCTACAACGAGCTGACCGCGATCAACCAGTACTTCCTGCATGCCAAGATGCTGAAGAACTGGGGTCTGAAGGAACTGGCCGAACACGAATACAAGGAATCGATCGAGGAGATGAAGCACGCCGACGTGCTGTCCGATCGCATCCTGTTCCTTGAAGGACTGCCGAACTTCCAGGCGCTGGGCAAGCTGCGCATCGGCGAGAACCCCACCGAGATCCTGCAGTGCGATCTGGCGCTGGAGCGCGAGGGCACCGTCACGCTGCGCGATGCGGTGGCCTACGCCGATTCGGTCGGCGATTACGTCAGCCGCCAGCTGTTCGTGAAGATCCTCGACAACGAGGAAGAACACATCGACTGGCTGGAAACCCAGCTGGAGCTGATCGAGCGCATCGGCGAGCCGAACTACCTGCTCACCAAGCTGGAAGAATGAGTCACCGCGCGGCGGTGGCGCGCACGCTGGCCTGGTAGCCAGCCAGCGCCAGCCGCGCCCGCGCGTATTCGGCAATCAGCAGCGCCACGGCCACGGCCGGGCGCTCCAGCGTGCCGGCGCGTGCGTCGTGTTCGATCCGACGTGCGGCCACCGACAGCGCCATCGCGCCCACATTCGCACTCGCCGACTTGAGGCTGTGTGCCAGTGCGCGCAGCTTCTCCAGGTCGCCGGCAACCGAGGCGTCCTGCAGCTGCCGGATCAACGGCGGGGTGTCTTCCAGGAACACGCCGATGATGTTGGCCGTCTCCGCACCGATCACCTCCTGCAGCTCGTCCAGCACGCCGCTGTCGAGCACCCCGGGTGTGCCATCTTCGCTACCGTCGTCTGCGACCAGCAGCGGCAACGGTGGCGGCAACGGCGTGGGCACCGCTGCCAGCACCGGCACAGCGGCGGGGGCGACCGGCGGGAGCGGGGGAGCATTGCGCAGGTCTGCCGCGTTGTCTTCCATGGTGAACTGCCAGCGCAGCAGGCAGGCCTGCAGCGACTCGCGGTTGACCGGCTTGGACAGGTAGTCGTCCATGCCTGCCTGCAGGCAGCGCTCGCGGTCGCCGGCCATCGCGTTGGCGGTCATCGCCACGATCGGCAGGCGGGTGCGGCCCTGCGCGGCTTCCTGTTCGCGCCAGCGGCGGGTGGCGCTGTAGCCGTCCAGCACCGGCATCTGGCAATCCATCAGCACCAGGTCGAATGCGCGGGTCTGCAGTTGCTGCAGGCCCTGCTCGCCATCGGTGGCGGTGGTGACGGTGCAGCCGAGCACCTGCAGCAGGCGCTGGGCGACCAGCAGGTTGACGCTGTTGTCTTCCACCAGCAGCAGGCGCAGGCCCAGCTGCGGCGCCTCCACCGGGCCGCTGTAGGGCTCCACGCTGGCCAGCAGCGGTGCCGGGCGCGCGCTGACCACCGCCGGGCGCAGCAGCGTGTGCAGTTCGACGTCGCCGGCATCGCGCGGCAGTACGTGCGTGTTCTCGCGCAGCAGCGCGGCCAGCGGCTCGTCGCCCTGCAGCCATAGCAGGCGCGGTGCGGGCGTGCGGGTATCGTGCAGCACCGCGCGGTGCAGCGCGGTGGCGCCGTGGCGCAGCGCATGGGTGTCGGCGATCACCCACACCAGGTCCGGTTCGATGCCCGGGCGCACGGGCGCGCGCAGGATGTCCTGCGCGGCCGAGGCGCTGTCCACCGTATGCAGGCGGATGTCGTGATGCTGCAGCACGCGCTGCAGGCGCTGCACCAGCAATGGGTCTTCGCTGACCAGCAGCGCGCGCGTGGTGGCGGGCGCGGCCGGCAGATCGCCCGCCACCTTCAGCAGCGGAATCTCGAACCAGAAGGTGGAGCCGTGGCGCGGGGTGGAGCTCACGCCGATGCTGCCCTGCATCAGGTCGATGATGCGCCTGCAGATGGCCAGGCCCAGCCCGGTGCCGCCGTAGATGCGGGTGGTCGAGGCATCGGCCTGGCTGAAGGACTGGAACAGGCGTGCCTGCAGACTGCCGTCGATGCCGATGCCGGTGTCGATCACCTCGAAACGCAGCTGGTGTTGGCTGGCCGTTTCGCCCTGGCGCGTGACCCGCACCCGGATCTGGCCGCGTTCGGTGAACTTGATGGCATTGACCATCAGGTTGCCCAGCACCTGGCGCAACCGCACCGGGTCGCCGCGCACCGACAGCCGCACCGCCGGGTCCAGTTCCAGCGACACGCCCAGGCCCTTGGCCTCGGCGCTGCGTTGCATCAGCTGGACGATGCCCTCCAGCAGCTCGCGCAGGTTGAACGTGGTGATTTCGAGGTCGAGGCCTTTGGCCTCCAGGCGCGAGTAATCGAGGATGTCGTCCACGATGCGCAACAGCTGCTGCGAGCTGACCGTTGCCGTGGCCAGCATCTGCCGCTGGTCGGTGCCGAGCTGGCCTCCGGCGATCAGATCCAGCATCGGCAGGATGCCGTTGAGCGGGGTGCGGATCTCATGGCTCATGGTGGCCAGGAACTCGCCCTTGGCCAGCGCCGCGGCCTCGGCCGCCTGCTTGGCCTGCAACAGCTCCTGTTCCAGCATGTCCTGCTGGTGCACGGCGCGCTGCAGGTGGTCGCGTTCGCCGGCCACGGCCTCGCTGCGGCGCTGCATCAGGGCCAGTTGCGCCTGCAGTTCGCGCCAGCGGCTGACGCCGACCAGTGCGGCTACCAGGCTTACCGCTGCAGTGCCGGCGGCAATGATCGCCCACGGCCCGTTGGCGCCGGCCGCCGCCATGCCGCTGGCGGTGGCGGCAAGCGCGGCCGCGATCGCGGCCAGCCACAGTGCGAGGGGAACCCGTCCGTGGGCTGTCATGGTCAGAGCACCGCGGTGTGGAAGTCGAAGTTCAGTTCGCTCCCGGCCGACTGCACCATGTTGCCCTGGATGAAGTCCACGCCCCCCATCCACATCGCCGCCGCGGCCTGCGGATCCTCGATCTGCTGGCCGATGATGAGCGCGCCGGCCCGATGCGCCGCGTCGATCGCGCCGCGCAGTTCGTCGCGCGTCTGCTGGTTGGCGTGGCTGCTGGAGAAGCGCGCGGCCATGCGCACGAAGGCCAGCGGCAACTGACCAAGCAGTGCGTTGGCCTCCGCGCCGGGTTCGAACTGGCTCAGGCAGAAGCGCACGCCCGCCGCACTCATGCGCGTGCAGAACTGCTGCAGGGTGACAGTGTGGATCAGCGCGTCGGGCAGGCGCACGTCGATGACCAGCGAAGCGCCCGGCAACTGGCGCTGCTGCAGCGTTTCCAGCAGCCAGTCGGCGAAGGCGTCACGGGCCAGCGTGCGCAGCGACTGCGAGACGAACAGGCTCAGCGGCTGGGCAGCGTGCTGGTACAGGTCGAGCAGGCCCAAGGCGTGGTCCAGCACCTGCTGGTCGAGGTCGGCGATGCGCCCGGCCGCTTCGGCTGCCGGAATGACCTGGCCGGCATTGAGCACGCTGCCATCGGCCTGGCGCAGGCGCAGCAGCACCTGGTACTGCGCGGTGTTGCCACCGGCCACTGCCACGATCGGCTGATAGGCCGGCTCCAGCTGGCCTTCCAGCAATGCGAGGTGTTCCTGCGCGGCCACGTCTTCGCGGCGCACGTGCGCGGCCACACCCGAGGGCAGCAGGCGAGCCTGCAGCGTGGTGCGCTCTACGGCCTCCAGCGCCGTGCCGGCGTCGCCGAAGCCGGCCGACAGCCGTCCATGACCCACGACGCCACGCAGATGGACCGATTCCTCGTCGCGGATCACGAAGGCGCGCGCGGACAACTGGTCGCGCAGGGTGTGCGCCATCGTGTCCAGCGATTCCTCGTCGATGCCGCGGGCGAGCACCAGGAAGCTGTTGTCGTTCAACCGCGCCAGCAGGTGCGGATGCGCGGTCTCGGCCAGGCGCTGGGCGGCCTGCACCATCAACCGTTCGAACGCGGCATAGCCGTAGCGCTCACGCAGGCCGAGCGCGCTGGCCACTTCAATGAAGAACAGCCCGCCGTGGTCGCGGTGCGCCAGCGAGGCGCTCAGCTGCTGCATCACGTGGTGGCGGGTGGGCAGGCCGGTCTCGGGGTTGTTCATTGCCGGCGCGCCCTGCGCACCCGGCTGGGTGGCGGCCTGCGCGCGGGCCCGGCGGATCCGGTTGGATACCGCTGCAATCAGATGGCGCGGCCGGATCGGCTTGCTCAGGAAATCATCGGCGCCACTGTCGAGCACCTCGAACTGGCGCTCCGGATCGGGATCGCCACTGAGGAACACGATCGGTAGCAGCTGCTGGCCGGGCTGCTGGCGGATCAGCGCGGTCAGGCGCATGCCATCCAGGCCGGGCAGATGCAGGTCCATCAGGATCAGGTCGGGGCGGTGTTCGTTGATCACCTGCTGCACGCCTTCGGCCTCGCTGTGCACGATGGCCTCCATGCCGGCACCGTGCAGCACGCTCTGCGCGAACAGCGCCTGCGAGCGGTCATCCTCGACGATCAGCACGCGGTACGGGGCATCGGAGCCAGGCGTCGGCTGTGGGGCGTCGTCCTGCCACTGCACCGGCGGCAATTGCGGCGGCGTGGCCGCAGCCGCTGCGCTGGCTGCGTTGAGCGGCACCACGTTGCTCGGCGCGGCGGCGGGCGCAGGCGAATCGACCCAGCGCTGCCAGTGGTCGGCGGGCGGGGTCTCGGCGCGGGTGGCGCGGGCGGATGCAACAGCGTTTTCGTGAACGGCCATCAGTACTCCCAGTCTGCGGCGCAATTATGCGGTATCGCGGTCGACCACGGTCCCGACCCTGTTGGCCGGTTGCCGCAGCAACCAGCGCATGCCTTTCCACAGGGTGCGCCAGACCAGCCAGACGATCAGCGCGCCGACCAGGCTGCAGGCCACCACCGCCACCAGCGCGAGCCACGGGTGGGCCAGCGCCAGCGCCAGGCCCCCCACCACCACTGTGTCTTCGGCGGCCGAGGCCACCCAGTTGCTGGCCGGTTCGGGCGAGGTGTTGAGCAGGGCCCGGGTGCCGGACTTCAAGCCATGGCTGGCCAGCGCCACCCCGGCGCCGGCGGCCAGGGCGGTGCCGCTGAGCTCGCCGTTGGGTGACAGCGTGGCCGCCGCCAGGAAGGCACCGGCCGGAACCCGCGCCAGGGTCTGGACCAGGTCCCAGGCCGAATCGACCCCGGGAATCTTGTCGGCGAAGAACTCGGTGATGGCCAGCGCGGCCGAGGTGCCCAGCACCCACCAGGACTCGGTGGCCTGCAGCGCGGGCGGCAGCTCCACCCAGCCCAGCAGCCCGGCCAGGCCGACCCCGAACACGGTGAGGTACACGCGGATGCCGGCCAGCCAGGCCAGCAGGATGCCGATCACGAACAGGTGGGCCTCGGTCATGGCAGGCGCTCCGGCGTCAAAGTGTGCACAGGCCCACACTATCGGGGATGGCGTCGATGAACGCTACTGCCCAGACACCGGCCGGAGGCGAAAAATGCGCCAACCCTGACTTACACTACACAGTCGCTCGTTCCGACAGGGCCGTGTCGGTATCGTCCATAGGGCGCTGCCGTGGAAAACGCCATGAACAACCCGACTCCTTCCCGCATCCAGATCCGCCGTCCCGGCACGCCGTCCGTGCCCGATCGCCGCCGCCTGCTGATCCTGGGCGGGGTGTGGCTGGCCACCCTGGTCCTGGCCGTGCTGGTGGGCCGCTGGCTGGGCAGCCCGGGCGGCGACGTTGGCCGTGAGCTGGACGCGGCCAAGGGGCGCGCCGAGACGCTGCAGAAGCAGGTGGTGGAACTGCAGCAGCGGCAGGCCACCCTGCAGGCCTCCGACCGCATCAGCCGCGCCGCCAACAACGAAGTGCAGAGCTCGCTGAGCGAGCGCGACGAGGAAATCGCCGGCCTGCGCGCCGATGTGGCCTTTTATGAGCGGCTGGTGGGGGCCACCAGCCAGCGCAAGGGCCTGAACACCCATTCCATTGAATTCTCGCCGGAGGCCGGTGGCACCTGGCAGTACGCCGTGGTGCTGACCCAGAACCTGAATCGCGGAGCGATCAGTCAGGGCCAGATGCGCTTCACGGTTGAGGGCGTCAAAGGCGGCAAGCTGACCTCTGTCAGCTGGGACGAGCTGCACCAGCGCACCAAGGTGCCGGGCCAGGAGTATTCCTTCCGGTACTTCCAGCAGCTCACTGGCAGCGTCATTCTGCCGAAGGACTTCACCCCGCAACGTGTGCGGGTCACGCTGGGGAACGGTGCAGGGGGCGCCACCCAGGTATTCGACTGGAAGCAGGCCGGAGCACCGGCTGCAGCAACGGCAAAAGAAGGGGAGTAAACCGATGTTTGGCAGCAACAAATCCAATCGCGACGGCCATCTGGTCGTGGACGCGCTCATTGGCGCGCAGGTGGTGATCCGGGGCGACGTGGAATTCAGCGGCGGCCTCTACGTGGAAGGCACGATCCTGGGCAAGGTGATCGCCCAGGAAGGCGCGGCAAACGCCACGCTGACCCTTGCCGAGCAGGGCGCCATCGAGGGCGAGATCCGCGCCCAGGTGGTGGTCATCAGCGGCCGCCTGGACGGCGACGTGCACGCCAGCGAGCGGGTGGAACTGACCCCGACCGCGCGGGTCAACGGCAACATCCATTACCAGGTGGTGGAGATGAACGCCGGCGCCCAGCTGACCGGTCGCCTGATCCACGGCAGCCCGCAGATGGCGTTGCCGCCGCCGGCCGCCGATGCCGCCGCCAGCAGCAAGGATGGCAAGGACGGCAACGCGCGCAAAAAGCTTGCCGACGCCATGGCCTGAACGCGGCATGCTTGAAAGCGTGCCCATGCACCCCCATGCTGGGGGCATGAGCACGCTTGTTTCCCTGCCCGGCGCCCCTGTCGCCGCGCCGAACTACCAGTCGTTGGACCGTCCGCTGAACTTCACCGAGGCCGCTGCGGCCAAGGTCAAGGAACTCATCCAGGACGAGGCCAGCACCTCGCTCGCGCTGCGCGTGTACATCCAAGGCGGCGGCTGTTCGGGCTTCCAGTATGGCTTCGAGTTCGACGAGAACCGCGCCGAGGATGACCTGGCCGTGGACACCAACGGGGTCACCCTGCTGGTCGATCCCCTCAGCCTGCAGTACCTGATGGGCGCCGAGGTGGACTACACCGAAAGCCTCACCGGCGCGCAGTTCGTGATCCGCAATCCGAACGCGAAGACCACCTGCGGCTGCGGCAGCAGTTTCAGCATGTGACCGGCACGGCAGCGTTCCGCCGGGCCGCTGCCGCTTGCTACTGCCGATGAATGGGGGCAGGCTTTAGGGATGTCCATATTCCCCCTTCCGCTGAGCGGTTTTTCCTTTACCACCGATCCCCTTGAACGTGCCGATACGCTGCGCGACGACGCCGATGCGTTGTTGCGCCTGTGGCCGCAGGCGCATGTGCTGGTCCTGGACGTCGACGGCCGCGCGCTGGCCGGCGAAGACGGTCAACCGCTGCGCCTGAGCGGCGCGCAGGTGGGCGGTGGCCCGGGCACGGCCATTTTCCTGGGGCTGCGCGGCGAGCAGGCGTGGTTCTCGATCGAGTCCGCCGCCGTCGATGTGAACGCCCCGCAGCGCGTGGACCTGCGCGAGTCGGCCAGCACCTGGTCGGCCGCCGACGCCAGCGCGTTCTGCTACGCCCGCGGCATGTCCTACTGGCAATCGCGCACCCGCTTCTGCGGCGTCTGCGGCGGTGCGGTGACCTTCAGCCGCGGCGGCTTCATCGGCCGCTGCGGCCAGTGCAACACCGAACACTATCCCCGGGTGGACCCGGCAGTGATCGTGGCGGTGGAGAACAACGGCCGGCTGCTGCTCGGGCGGCAGGCGAACTGGGCCCCGCGCCGCTACTCGGTGCTGGCCGGCTTCGTCGAACCCGGCGAGTCGCTGGAGCAGACCGTGGTGCGCGAGGTCTTCGAGGAAAGCAAAGTACGGGTCCGCGAGTGCCAGTACCTGGGCACCCAGCCGTGGCCGTTCCCCGGTGCATTGATGGTGGGCTTCAGCGCCACCGCCGAGGACGACGTTCCCACGGTGGACGGCGAGCTGGAGGACGCGCGCTGGTTCAGCGCCGAAGAAGTGGGCGCCGCGCTGGCCCGCGATGTCACCGATGACGGAATCGGCATCCGCCTGTCCCCGCCGATCTCGATTTCACGCAGCCTGATCGAACACTGGTACCGCCGCCAGGTGGGCTGAGCCGTACCCTGCGTTGCCGCTGCCTGAACACGGGGCGGCATACATTACCTACGGCCCGGGGAATTGCCGGGTCGCAAGGCATAGTAGCCGCCAGAAACCGAGCCGGAGGCATTCATGTTCACCACCCTGGTTGCCGTGCTGGTCGCCCTGGCCCTGGGCCATGTAGCGCCTGCCGCTGCGGTGGCGCTGCGCCGGTTCGGCGGGTACCGCCGCTGGCTGCGGTGGCTGGACGCACATGCGGCCGAGAACGGCTTCTGGCGCGGGCGCCAGGGCTGGGTGCTGGCGGTGCTGCCGTTCGTGCTGCTGCTGGCGCTGCTGCAGTGGGCGCTGCATGACCGCCTGTTCGGCCTGCCTTCGCTGCTGCTGGGCATTGCCACGCTGGTGATCTGCTGGGGGCCGCGCGACCTGGACCGCGACGTGGAGGCGGTGATCGACGCCGACGATGCGCATGCCCGGCATCTGGCCATCGCGCAGCTGCAGTCGGCCGGTGGCAGCCTGCACGAGGATGTTCCGTCGCTGGTGGAGGCGACCGTACTCAACGCCCTGCGTCGCTGGTTCGCGGTGCTGTTCTGGTTCCTGCTGCTGGGCCCGGTCGGGGCACTGGCGTACCGCCTGCTCACGCTGCTGGCCGTGGGGCCGATGCGCTCGCTGGCCAGCGTGGAGGCGGTCGTGGGCGCGCGGGTGGTGCTTTCGTGGCTGGAGTGGCCGGTGGCGCAGCTGATGTCGCTGTCGATGGCGCTGGTCGGCAACTTCGACACCGCCTACAAGGCGTGGCGTGAGGCACACGGCAACCGTTGGGCCGCATCCACGGTGTTCCTCGGCGCGGTGGCACGGGCCAGCGTCAGTGCCGAGCTGCGCGAAGACGCGCACGATTACAGCGATGCGGGCATGGTGCCGGTATGGCGCCGCCTGCCAGAGCTACGCGATGCGATGAGCCTGGTCTGGCGCATGCTGCTGCTGTGGATGGCCGCGCTGGCGTTGCTGGTGATTGCCGGTTGGGTGACTTAAGGCGCCAACAACGTAAACGGCATCCAGGGCAGGTTGCGCATCACCGCATAGCCGACCAGCAGCACCAGCCAGAACGTAGGATTGGCCAGCACCCGCATCAGCGGGTCCAGCGCACGCATGCGCACACCCGCGTTGTTGAGCAGCATCAGCAGCAGGAACGGCAGCGAGATCACCAGCAGGGGGTTCATCGCCAAGGCGCCGCTCCAGTCGAAATGGACCAGCGAATACAGGCAGCGGGTGCTGCCGCAGCCGGGGCAGTACAGCCCGGTCAGCGCGTACAACGGGCACCCGGGCAGCACGCTGTTGCTGGCATACGGGCTGACGTGGCGCAGCACCACGGTGGCGCCCACCGCCAGGCCGGCACTGATGGCCAGCGGCGCCCAGCGGGTGAGGGTTGTGCGGGAAGGCATCTTCATCACGGCAGAACGGCCCGGGCCGGGTACCCCGCAGGGGCACCGGACCGGGCCGTCCAGAGTGCGATCAGTAGTTGCTGCCGCCCATCGCGCCGCCGACGCCCATCACCACGACCAGGATGATGTACAGCACGATCGCAACGACGCCGATGATGGCCGACCACATGGCCCACTTCTTGGCGTTGGCAGACGATTCCTGCGCACCGGCGATGTCACCCGCGGCCAGCTTGCCGTTGACCTGGGCGGCATACACGATCGACACGATGCCGGCCGGCAGGCAGCAGAACAGGGTGGTCAGGATGGCCCAGACGAGATTGTTGGGGACTTGCGGGGCAGTGGCGTTCATGGGTGAAGCTCCATTTTCTTGGGTGAGTTGAACGAAGGGTGTTTCAAAGGTCGGAAAGAGCGCCCAGCGCGGCAATGCCGCCGAACAGACCGAACCACAACAGCAGCAGTACCGGCATGGCCAGGGCCGATGCCAACGCCCACCCACCTGCCTTGCGCGATGCCTCGTATGCACCTGCCAGGTCGCCCGCCGCACGGCGGCCGTCCACCTGGGCGGCATACACGATCGACACGATGCCCAGCGGCAGGCAGCAGAACAGCGTCGTCAGGATCGCCCACACCAGGTGGTTCGGTACGACGACGGCCGATGACGTTTGCGGCGGGTGATCCACGTACTGCTCCATTCCATTGGTTGTCCCTTGGCATCTCCAAAAGCCAAGTGACACCCCCTATGGCGGGTAATTTACCCGATGTTGCGTCGGGATGTATGCGTTTACATCCCCGTGGGGCGGGATTTCTTCCATGCGCCAGCGGACGGGCGGGGTCCGCCGCGTCCCGACCGGGGCGATCGCGACATCAGCCGCGGTCGCCGCGCAGCGCGCGCACCTGTGCTTCCAGCCCCTCGGCGGTGGCGGTGGCGCCGTCTACCGGTGCACCGGCGACCACTTCGATGTGGGCGCGGACGCGGCGGGGTACCCGCATGCGTCCCAGCCGGCTGTCGCGGCGGCTCCACATGCTGGACCACATCCCGCGCAGGGCCATCGGCACCACGGGCACGGGGCGGCGTTCGAGAATCTTCTCCACGCCGGATTTGAACGCGGCCATCTCGCCGTCGCGGGTGAGCGCACCCTCGGGGAAGATGCAGACCAGTTCGCCTTCAGCCAGCGCCTTGTCCACCTCGTCGAATGCCGCCTGCATCAGCGCAGGGTTCTCGCGCGCGCCGGCAATCGGAATGGCCTTGGCGGTGCGGAAGATCCAGCGCATCACCGGAATGTTGAAGATCTTGTAGTACATGACGAAGCGCACCGGGCGCGGGATCGTCGCCGACAGGATCAGCGCGTCCATGTAGCTGACGTGGTTGCACACGATCAGCGCGGCACCCTCGTCGGGTACGTTGGCTTCGATGCCGTGCGGGCGCAGCCGGTACAGGAAGCGCACCATCACCCAGCTGAGGAAGCGCATCAGGAATTCGGGGACGATGGTGAAGATGTAGATCGCCACCACCGCATTGGCGATCGCGAGGGCCAGGAACAGCTGCGGAATCGTCCAGTGCAGGAACTTCTGGGTGACCAGGGCGATCATCGCCGCACCGACGATGAAGCCGGAGTTCTGGATGTTGAGCGCGGCGAACACGCGCGACATTTCCGATTTCGGCGTGCGGCTCTGGATCAGCGCGAACAACGGCACCACGAAGAAGCCGGTGAACAGGCCGATGCCGACCAGGTCGATGATGATGCGCACGCTGCCCGGAGCGGCCACGAAGGCCGATACGCTCAAGCCTGCGGCGGTCGCGGTGCCGGCGCGCGCGAAGTACAGGTCCAGCATGAACGCGGTCATGCCGAAGGCGCCGAGCGGCACCAGGCCGATCTCGACGGTGCGCCCGGACAGTTTCTCGCACAGCAGCGAGCCGACGCCGGTGCCGACCGAGAACAGCGCCAGCGCGAAGATGTACAGGGTGGGCTCGCCGCCCAGGTTGACCACCGCATAGGTGGGCAGCTGCGAGGTGAGCATGGTGCCGACGAACCAGAACCACGACACGCCCAGAATGGCGTTGCGCACGGCCTTCTGCTTCTTGGCCAGGCGCAGCACCGCCAGCGATTCGGGAATGGGGTTCCAGTTGATTTTCAGGTCCGGCGCGCCGGCGTCGACCTTGGGGATCATGCGCGCGGTGACGTTGCCGGTGATGGCCAGTGCGATCACCGCGGTGGCCGCCACGATCGGACCAAAGCTACCCGCCAGGGTGAAGATGATGCCGCCGCTGATCATGCCGGTCAGGATCGACATCGAGGTGCCCATCTCGACCAGGCCGTTGCCGCCGGTGAGTTCTTCGGGCTTGAGCACCGAGGGCAGCACCGAGTACTTCACCGGGCCGAACAGGGTGGACTGCAACCCGGTGCAGAACAGCGCCACCAGCAGGATCGGCATGCTCTGGGTGAGGAAGCCGACCGCGGCCAGCGACATGATCGCGATCTCCATGGTCGTGGTGATCACGATCAGGCGCGACTTCTCCAGCTTCTCGGCGATCTGGCCGGCCAGGGCGGAGAACAGGAAATAGGGCAGGATGAAGATCGCCGGCGCCAGGGTGGTGTACAGCGATTGTTCTTCCTGGCTGACGCCGAGGTAGAACAGCAGGCCGATGATGGCCTGGCGGTAGACGTTGTCGTTGAACGCGCCCAGCGACTGGACGATGAAGAACGGCAGGAAACGGCGCTGGCGGAGCAGGGCGAACTGACTGTGGCCGGACATGGGAACTCCTTGCGAACCGGCGCACCTTATCACGCGGCCCCGCCGTCCCCGATTACCGCAACGTACGCGCGGCCTCGTTGGCGGCGGCGCGCAGCTTGGGCAGCAGGCGCAGCATGAGGCCCATCTGGGTGCGGATCAGCTGCAGCTTGGGCGGCATGTCCTCACCGATCTGCTCGAGCTGTTCGGCCAGGGCGCGGTCGCCGTCGTTGCCGTCCTCGGCCACCGGTTCGCGCTGCTCCAGCGCGCTGGCGATCTGCTGCATGGCCTGCTGCACGCGTTCGCCGCTGGAGCGGGCCAGCGGGTCCTGGGCGTAGCTGTCCAGCTGCGCGCGGTGGGCGCCCAGCGCGGAGAGGTGACCGAGCAGGGTGTTGGACAGGGCCAGGAAGCGGAAGCCGGCATCCAGATTGCGGCGCACGTGGCCCGGCTCGCGCAGCATGTTGGACAGGGCAGTGGACAGGGCTGCGTCGGCGTTGTGCATGTCGCGGCGGGCGATGCGGTAGGCCAGGTCGTCCTGCATGCCGCTGCCGTACTGGCCCAGCACGGCCTGCAGGTAGCCCGCGCAGCGCTCCAGCACGCGTGCCATGACCAGGTTGAGCCGCCGGCCCTGCCAGTCGGGCAGGATCAGGAACGCGGCGGCCGCGGCAATCGCGCAGCCCAGCAGGGTATCGACCAGACGCGGCCAGATCAGCAGGAAGCCGTCGCCAATCAGGTTGAAGCAGGTCAGCGCCATCACGGTGATGGCGGCCGAGGCCACCAGGTAGCGGTCGCTGCGGGTGAAGAAGAACAGCAGGGCCGAGAGCAGGGCGATCAGCAGCTCGATGCGCAGGTCCTGGAACAGTTGCATCAGGGCCCAGGTCAGCACCAGGCCGATCAGGGTGCCGGCGATCCGCTGGGCCAGGCGCTGACGGGTGGCGCCGAAGCTGGGGCGGCACACGAACACGATGGTGAGCAGCACCCACGAGCCGTTCTGGGTATTGAACAGGCGGATGGTGACAAAGCCGACGATCAGCGCCAGCGCCATGCGCAGGCCGTGCCGGAACAGCACCGAGCCGGGGGTCAGCTGCTGGCGGATGCGCACGCCCATCTCGCGGAGCGTATGCGGGTTGGTATCGCGCAGGCGGGTGTCGACGTTGTCGAGGGTGGATTCGGACTGCGCCGCTTCGGACAACCGGCGTTCGATGCTCTGCAGGTTGTGGCCGAGCAGTTCCAGCGAAGACAGCAGGCGCTGCCACTGCGGGTTGTGCTGGTCACGCAGCCACGCCAGGGAGTCGGTGAGGTCGGCGGTGGCCTGGCGGGTACGGTCGCCGTACTGGAACGGGCGGCGCAGGCGGATGGCGGTACCCAGGTTGGCGCAGGCCTCGCCCTGCAGGGCGAGCAGGCGCTGGCAGCGGTACAGCACGTCGCTGTGGAAAAACGCCTCGGTGAGGGCGCCGTACGGGTAGTGGGAGGAGCTGGCGCGCTCGTGGAAGTCCTGGGCCATGTAATACAGGCGCAGGTACAGCCCGGACTGCACGCCGGGGCGACCGGAGCGGCCGAAGCGGGCCAGGATGGCGGTCTTGGCAATGTTGAGGGCCTCGACGACGCGGCGGTTCTGCTCGGCCAGGGCGAGCTGCCGCTTCTGTACGTCGGCATCGCGCACGGGTTCGAAAAGATCGGCCTTGAGCTGCAGGTAGCGGCCCAGTTCGACGAACAGGCGCGCGATGCGCTCGCGCACGGGGCGGTTGGCGAACAGGGCGGTCCACAGGATGGAGAGCAGGCCATACCAGAGCGCGCCGGCCAGCAGGTGGCTGACGGCAGTGAGGGCCTGGGCACGGTCGGCGGCGCCATGCTGTTCCAGGCCGATCATGGTGTAGATGGCGAGGGTGACGGTGGCCTGGGCGATGGAGGCGTAACGCTCGCCCAGCGCACCGAGCAGGGTCAGGGCAAAGGTGGACAGGGCCAGCGCGCCGATGAACAGCCACGGCCAGGCGAACAGTTCGACCACGGCGGCGGCAGCAGCCACGAAGCACAGCAGCGACAGCGCAACGGACTTGGTGCGGCCCCACCAGTTGTCGTCGGTTTCGGCGATGGCGCTGGCGATGATGCCCAGGAACACGCCGGGCAGGGCGGGCAGCTGGTCGAGGTGCCAACACAGGCCCATTGCGACAGAGAGCGCGATGAACACCCGCAGGCCATAGCTGGCCTTTTCATGCGCCCACAGGCGGCTCAGGCGGGATTCTCGGGCGGACATGCGGACTCGCGATGCAGGGGGCACCCTCATTATTGCGTCATCGCAGTGAAGCCGACATAGCCGGTTGGTAGGTACCTGCCGTTGGTCGGCACCTACCCGGGCCGCGCCTCAGGCGCGCGCGGCCTGCTTCATCAGCTTCTTCTCTCGGCGGCGCGCGCGGCGGTTGACCCAGCGCTCGCGCAGGCAGGAGAAGATCACGTACAGCGCGGGCGTGCTGAGCAGGGTCAGGCTCTGCGAGAACAGCAGGCCGCCGATCATCGCGATACCCAAGGGACGGCGCAGTTCGGAGCCTTCGCCCAGGCCGATGGCCAACGGCACGGCGGCCAGGATCGCCACCATGGTGGTCATCATGATCGGCCGGAAGCGCACGATGCTGGCCTCGCGCACGGCATCGTGCGGGCTCTTGCCGTGCTCGCGCTGAGCCACCACGGCGAAGTCGATCATCATGATCGCGTTCTTCTTGACGATGCCGATCAGCAGCACCAGCGCGATCATCGAGATGACCGACAGCTCGGTGTTGGTGACGAACAACGCCAACAGTGCGCCCACGCCCGCGGCGGGCAGGGTGGACAGGATGGTGACCGGGTGCACCAGGCTCTCGTACAGCATGCCCAGCACCAGGTACACGGTGATGATGGCGGCCAGCACCAGGATCAGCATGGAGTTGGGGTTGAGCTGCACGTTGAAGCCGCCGCCGTCGCTGATGCGGATGTCGCCCGGCAGGCGCAGCCCGTCCACGGTGGCCTTGATGATCGCCTCACCCTCGCCGGTACTCACGCCCGGGGCCAGGTTGTAGCTCAGGTCCATGGTGGTGTACTGGTTCTGGTGGGTGATCTGCGGCGGGGCCAACCCGGGGATCTGGCGGGCCACGGCGGTGATCGGAATCATCTCGCCATTGCCGGCGCGTACATGGATCTCATCCAGCGCACGCGGGGTGGCTGTCTGCTCGGGAATCGCGTTGACCACCACGCTGTACTGGTTGATGTCCGAATAGATGGTCGATATCTGGCGCTGGCCGAACGCGCCGTACAGCGCACCGTCGATGGCACCCACCGACACGCCGAGGCGCGCGGCCTTGGCCCGGTCGATCTCGATGTTCTGGCGCAGCCCGGCGGTGTCCACGTCGGTGCCCACATCGCGCAGCATGGGGTTCTTCTTGAGCGCGGCCTGCACCTTGGGCAGCCATTCCTGCAGCTGGGCAAGGTCATTGCCCTGCAGCGATACCCGGTACTGCGCGCCCTGGCTGTTGCCGCCGCCGCCGTCGCTGGGCAGGTCCTGGATCGCGCGCAGGCGTAGTTCCAGGTCCGGGTAACGGTCGGCCTTGGCGCTCAGCCGTGCCAGCACCTGCGCGGTGGTCTCGCGGCGGCCGTCCTTGCGGGTCTTCAGCTCGATGTTGAACTGCGCGCTGGAGCCCTGGCGGCCGCTGCCCAGGCGCACGCCCACGGTCTTCACCGCCGGGTCGGCCATCAGCATGTCGGTGATGCGACGCTGGCGGTTGACCATGTCTTCGAACGACACCGTGGCGCTGGAGTTGGCGCGGCCCCAGATCAGGCCGGTGTCCTGCGGCGGGAACGAGCCCTTCTTGACCGCGCCGGCCAGCATCACCGTGGCCACGATCAGCAGGATCGGGGTGAGCGCCAACAGCAGCGCATGCCGCAGCGAGAAGTCCAGGCACACGGTGTACACGCGCAGCATGCGGTCGTGCACGCCGTCGAGGAAGCGACCCGTCCGCGACGGCGGCGCGTCATGGTCGTGCGCGCTCAGGAAACGGCTGCACAGCGCCGGCGTGAGCGTGAGCGAAACGATCATCGACACCACGATCGCCGCCACCAGGGTGACGGTGAACTCGCGGAAGAACGCGCCGACCATGCCGGTGGCGAACAGCAGCGGGATGAACACCGCCACCAGCGAGGCGGTGATGGAGACAATGGTGAAGCCGATCTCGCGCGCGCCGGTGAGCGCGGCCTGCATGCGTGGCATGCCCTCATCCAGGTGGCGCATGATGTTCTCGATCACCACGATCGCATCGTCCACCACGAAGCCAATGGCGATCACCAGCGCCAGCAGGCTCAGGTTGTTCAGGGTGAAGCCGAAGATGTACATGACCAGCGCGGCACCGGCCAGCGACAGCGGCACGGTGATGGCCGCGATCAACGTCGGCGCCAGCCGGCGCAGGAACAGCGCCATGGTCAGCACCACCATCGCCAGGCTGATGAGCAGCGTGATCTGCACTTCATGCAGCGACGAGCGGATGGTGGGGGTACGGTCGAAGTACGGGGTGAGCGTCGTGCCTGGCTGCAGGTAGTCGCGCAGCGCCGGGATCTGCGCCTTGACCCGGTCCACCGTCTCCACGATGTTGGCCCCGGCGCGGGTGAACACATACATCACCACCGCCGGCTTGTGGTCGAACCAGGCTGCCTGGTAGGCATCCTGCTGGCCGTCATAGACGGTGGCCACGTCCTTGAGCCGGATCACGCGGCCATCGTCCTGGGTCTTGATCACCAGGTTGGCGAAGTCCGCCGCGCGCGCCACCGAGTCGTTGGCGATGATCGCGGTGGTGGTGTTGCCGTCGGTCAGGAAGCCGGTGGGCGAGGTGACGTTGGCGGCGCGCACCGCGTTGCGCAGGTCGTCCGGGGTGAGGTTGAGGGCGTTGAGCAGGCGCAGGTTGACGTCAACCCGCACCGCAGGCGTAGAGGCGCCGGCGATATCCACCGAGGACACGCCGCTGATCTGGCGGATGCGCTGGGCCAGCAGCGAATCGGCCACGTTGTACAGCTCGTCGGCCGACTGCGTCTGCGAGGTCAACGCGATGGCGATGACCGGGTCGTCGTTCGGGTTCGCCTTCTGGAACATCGGCGAGCCGAGTCCGGAGGGCAGGTCGGCCTGCGCCGAATTGATCGCGGTCTGCACGTCCAGCGCGGCCGAATCGATGTCCACGCCACTCTGGAAGATCATGAACACCAGCGAGCTGCCTTCCGAGCTCGACGAGCGCATCTGGTCCACCCCGGGCAGCTGGCCCAGGTGGCGTTCCAGCGGCGCGGTGACCGTGGAGGCCATGGTGGTGGCGTCGGCACCGGACTGGCTGGCATGCACGAAGATCACCGGAATCTGGATGTTCGGCAGTGCCGACACGCCCAGCTTCAGGTAGCAGATCAGCCCGATCACGAACAGGCCGATCGCCAGCAGCGTGGTGCCGATGGGGCGGCGGATGAACGGTCCGGAGATGTTCACGCGCGGTCCTGCACGGCGGCCTGGCGCAGCGCGCGCTGCTCACGGCGCACGCGCATGCGCTCGGAGAAGCGTTCCATGTACAGGTAGATCACCGGCGTGGTGTACAGCGTGACCAGCTGCGAAAGCAGCAGGCCGCCGACAATGGCGATACCCAGCGGGCGGCGCAGCTCCGAGCCGATGCCGGTGCCCAGCGCCAGCGGCAGCGCGCCCAGCATGGCCGCGGCCGTGGTCATCATGATCGGGCGGAAGCGCAGCAGGCAGGCGCGGCGGATCGCCTCGTGCGCGTTGGCACCGGCGCGGCGCGCCTCGATCGCGAAGTCCACCATCATGATGCCGTTCTTCTTGACGATGCCGATCAGCAGCACGATGCCGACGATGCCGTCCACCGACAGGCTAAGCCCGCACACCATCAGCGCCAGCAGCGCGCCCACGCCGGCCGGCGGCAGGGTGGAGATGATGGTGATGGGGTGGATGTAGCTTTCGTACAGCACGCCCAGCACGATGTAGATCACCACCAGCGAGGCCAGCAGCAGCCACACCACGTCGGTCTGGCTGCCGGTGAACTCGGCGGCCTTGCCGATGAACTGCGCGTGGACCTGCGAAGGCATGTCCAGGCTGGCGCGGGTCTCTTCAATCGCCTTGACCGCGTCGGACAGCGAATAGCCCGGGGCGATGTTGAACGACACCGTCACCGCCGGCAGCTGCTGCTGGTGGCTCACCACCAGCGGCGTGCTGGTGACCTTGCCTTCGGCCAGTGCGGCCAGCGGAATGATGTTGCCCGCACCGACCGGAATGCCGGTGTTCTGCGCGCCGATGCCGGTGGCGGTGGACGAGTTGGACGAGCTGACCTGGCCGAAGTTGGTGGCATTGCTGCCGGTCAGCGCACCGGCGCCGTTGGAGGCCACCGCCAGCTGGTTCATCAGCGCGGTGCTGGTGCGGAACTCCGGCGCCACTTCCAGCACCACGCGGTACTGGTTGAGCTCGGTGAAGATGGTGGAGATCTGGCGCTGGCCGAACGCGTCGTACAGGGTGTCGTCGATGGTCTGCATCGGCACGCCCAGCACGCTGGCCTTGTCGCGGTCGATGGTCAGTTCCAGCGCGCGGCCCTGGTTGGACAGGTTGTTGTCCACGTCGGCCAGCTCCGGGCGCTGGCGCAGCGCCTCGGTAAGGCGCGCGGCCTGCAGGGCGACCTGGGCGCTGTCCACGTCCGACAGCGAGTACTGGTACTCGGTGGCGGCCACGCGGGTATCCAGGGTCACGTCCTGCACCGGCTTGAGGTACAGCGCCACGCCGGGAATGCCGGCCACGGCGTTCTGCAGGCGCGGCAGGATCTCGTCGAGCCCGTCGCGGTCGCCGCGCTTCTTCAGCACGATCGACAGCTGGCCCTGGTTGAGCGTGGGGTTCATGCTGCCCGCACCGATGAACGCGGACACGCCGGTCACCGCCGGGTCCTTGCGCAGTGCCTCGGCCACCGCCTGGGTGCGCTGCTCCATCTGCGGGAAGGCGATGTTCTGGTCGGCCTGGACCACGCCGGTGATCAGGCCGGTGTCCTGCTCGGGCAGCAGGCCCTTGGGGATCACGATGTACAGCACCACGGTGAGCACCAGCGCACCGGCGGCCACCGCCAGGGTCAGCGGCTGGTGGTCCAGCACCCAGTCCAGGCTGCGTTCGTACAGGCCCACGGTGCGGCTCCACACGGTCTGCTTGCCGGCCGCGTGGGCGCGCTCATGCGCGTCTTCGCCTTCCGGCAGCGCGTCGGGCTTGAGCAGGTAGGCGCACATCATCGGGGTGAGCGTCAGCGAGATCAGCATCGACAGCACCACCGCGATGCTCAACACCCAGGCGAACTCGTGGAACAGCCGCCCGGTGACGCCGGGCATCAGCAGCAGCGGCAGGAACACCGCCACCAGCGACACGGTCAGCGACAGCACGGTGAAGCCAATCTGGCGCGCACCGATCTCGGCCGCCTCCGGGCCGCTCTTGCCCTGTTCGATGTACCGCACGATGTTCTCGATCATCACGATCGCATCGTCGACCACGAAGCCGGTGGCCACCACCAGCGCCATCAGCGACAGGTTGTCCAGCGACATGCCGGCAAAGGCCATCACCCCGAAGGTGCCGGCCAGCGACAGCGGCACCGCGACCGAGGGAATGATCGTGGCCCACAGCCGGCGCAGGAACACGAAGATCACCGCGACCACCAGGCCGATGGTCAGGATCAGCGTGAACTGCACTTCGTGCACCGAGGCGCGGATGGTTTCGGTGCGGTCGGAGAACACCTCCAGGTGCACGTCGGCCGGCAGCACGTTCTGCAGCTGGGGCAGCAGCGCCCGGATCCGCTCGACGGTCTGCACGATGTTCGCGCCGGGCTGGCGGCGGATCTCCAGCAGCACCGCCGGCTTGCCATCGGCCCACGCGGCCAGCTGGTCGTTCTCGACGCCGTCCACCACGTTGGCCACGTCCGACAGCCGCACCGGGCGGCCGTTCTTGTAGCTGATGATGGTCTCGCGGTAGTCGGCGGCGCTGGTCAGCTGGTCGTTGGTGCCGATCGAGTAGGACTGGGTCTTGCCGTTGAGCGAGCCCTTGGGCGCGTTGACGTTGGCCTGGGTCAGCGCGCTGCGCAGTTCTTCCAGGGTCAGGCCCATGTTGGACAGCTGCGCCGGATTGACCTGGATGCGCACGGCGGGGCGCACATTGCCGGCGATGGAGACCAGGCCGACGCCCTGCACCTGCGACAGGCGCTGGGCCAGGATCGAGTCGGCGTAGTTGTTCACATCGCGCAGCGGGCGCGTGTCGGAGGTGAGCTTGAGGGTGATGATGGCCGCGTCGGCCGGATTCACCCGGTTGTAGACCGGCTGGTAGGGCAGCGACGAGGGCAGCGTGGCCTGGCGGATCGCGGCCTGCACGTCCTGCGCGGCGATGTCGATGTCGCGGTCCATCGAGAACTGCAGGATGATCGTGGACAACCCGGCCGACGAGTCGGAGGTCATCAGCTCCAGCCCGGAGATCTGCCCGAACTGGCGCTCCAGCGGCGTGGTCACCAGCGAGGCCATGGTGGTGGCGTTGGCACCGGGATACTGGGTGGTCACCACCAGGCTGGGCGCATCAATTTCCGGCAGCGCCGAGACCGGCAGCTGGCGGTAACCCAGAATGCCCAGCAGCAGCAGGCCCGCCATCAGCAGCGAGGTGGCGATGGGGCGGCGGATGAAGATCGTCGAAAAGCCCACGGGCGGATCCTTGCTGTTACGTCAAACGGCGATGCAGGGGACGAACGCCGGCCCGAAGGCCGGCGTCGCGGACACGGAGCGCGGCGTCAGCGCGGGCCGCCGCCACGGCGGCTGCCGGCATTGCCCTGCTTCTGCGCGGCGGCCTTGAGTTCGGCTTCGGTCGGTGCGGCCGGGGTTTCGCCCGGCTTCAGCGCGGTGACCTTGCTGCCCGGCTTGAGCCGGAACTGACCCTCGCTGACAACGCGCTCGCCGCCCTTCAGGCCGTCGGTGATCTGGACGTTGCTGTCGCCCACTTCCACGCCACTCTTCACGGTCTGCATGGCCACCGTGTTGTCCGGCTTGACGATGTACACGTACTCGCCATCCGGGCCACGCATCACGGCCTGGGTCGGGATGACCACGCCGCCGGCGATGGTGCGCAGCTGCATGCGCACGTTGACGAACTGGCCGGGCCACAGGCGGTTGTCGGCGTTCTCGAACAGGGCGCGGGCGCGGAAGGTGCCGCTGTCGCTGCTGATCTGGTTGTCCACCACGTCCAGCGTGCCGCCATCGGTGAGCACGTGCGAATCGTTGCGGTCCAGCGCGGCGATGGTCACCGGGCCGGCCTGCTGGGCCTGGCGCACGTCCGGCAGCTGGCGTTCGGGCAGGTTGAAAACGACATGGATCGGATGGATCTGGGTCAGCGTGACCAGCGCGGTGCCGGCGCTGACCACGTTGCCGGCGTCCACCGCGCGGATGCCGGCGATGCCGGTGATGGGCGCGGTGACGCGGGTGTACTGCAGCTGCACCTCGGCCGCGCGCATGCTGGCCTCGTTGGCCGCCACCGCGCTTTCGTACTGGGCTACCTGGTTGCGCTGGGTGTCCAGGTCGGTCTTGGCGACGTACTGGCGGTATTCGGGCGAATTGGAGCGGGCGTAGTTCGAGCGGGCCGTTGCCAGCTGTGCCTGGTTCTGCTTCTTGGCCGCGGCGGCCTCGTCATAGCTGGCCTGCAGCGTGCGCGGGTCGATCTGCGCCAGCAGGTCGCCCTTCTTCACTTCCTGGCCTTCCTTGAAGTTCAGGCTGATCAGCTGCCCGCCCACCTGGGGGCTCACCGTCACGGTGTTCATCGCGCTGACCGTCCCCAGTGCGCTGGCGTAGACCGGCACGTCCTGGCGCGCGGCCTCGACCACCGTCACCGGCACCGGGTCGTTGTTGCGCTCGCCATCCTTGCCAGCCTCGGCCTTCGGGCCGCCCTTGGCGTCGTTGGATTTGCCGCCGCCGAGCATGCGCATGCCGACCAGCCCCACCACCAGCACTGCGATCACCAGCAGCACGATCTTCCAGAAACGCGACATTCAAAAACTCCTGAGGCTGGCGAAGGGCAGGGCCCGGTTGGCAGTGGCAAAGCATACCCGCCACCCGTGACCTTGCATGCATGACAAATGGGACGGGCGGTCAGACCGGCAAGCGCAACCAAGGTTCAAGGGGAAACGTCCAACGGCGCCGAAAGTTACAGCGAAAACCACCCTGATGCCCTACATTCAGGTTCAACCGCCTCGAACCCCCGCCGGAGACCCGAATGCCCCGCCTGTCGCTGCTGCTGTCCGCCCTGCTGCTTGCCTCGCCCGCACTGGCCGCCACCGCCCCGGCAGAACGCCCGGAAGTGACCGCCGCCGCCGCCCGCCTCCAGGCCCAGGTGGTGCAGTGGCGCCGTGACTTCCACCAGCATCCGGAACTGTCCAACCGCGAAGAGCGCACCTCCGCCAAGGTCGCCGAACAACTGCGCGCCATGGGCCTGAAGCCGAAGACCGGCATCGCCCACCACGGCGTGGTGGCCATCATCAAGGGCGGCAAGCCTGGCCCGCGCATCGCCCTGCGCGCCGACATGGACGCCCTGCCGGTCACCGAACAGACCGGTCTTCCCTTCGCTTCCAAGGCCACCAGCACCTACCGCGGCGAGCCGGTGGGCGTGATGCACGCCTGCGGCCATGACGCCCACACCGCCACCCTGCTCGGCGTGGCCGACGCGCTGGTCAAGATGCGCGACAACCTGCCCGGCGAAGTCATGCTGATCTTCCAGCCCTCCGAAGAGGGCGCGCCGCCGCCGGAAGAGGGCGGTGCCTCGCTGATGCTCAAGGAAGGGCTGTTTGCCGACTTCAAGCCGGACGCGGTGTTCGGCCTGCACGTGTTCTCCAGTGTCCAGGCTGGGCAGATCGCCGTGCGCGGTGGCCCACTGATGGCGGCCTCGGACCGCTTCGGGATCAAGGTGATCGGCCGCCAGACGCACGGCTCGGCGCCCTGGAACGGGGTCGACCCGATCGTGGCCACCGCCGACCTGGTGGGCACCGCGCAGACCATCGTCAGCCGCCGCGCCAACATCTCCAAGCAGCCGGCGGTGCTGTCCTTCGGCGCGATCAAGGGCGGCATCCGCTACAACATCATTCCCGACGAAGTGGAGATGGTGGGCACCATCCGCACCTTCGACGAGGGCATGCGCCAGCAGATCTTCGCCGACCTGCGCAACGTGGCCGAACACACCGCCGCCGCGCACGGTGCCAAGGCGCAGACCGAGATCTATGAGTCCGAAGGCAACCCGGCCACGGTCAACGACCCGGCCCTGACCGCACGCATGCTGCCCAGCCTGCAGGCCGTGGTGGGCGAGGCCAACGTCTACGAGCCGCCGCTGCAGATGGGCGCGGAAGACTTCTCGCTGTACGCCCAGCAGGTGCCCGGCATGTTCTTCTTCGTCGGCTCCACCAGCGAAGGCATCGACCCGGCAACGGCACCGGCCAACCATTCGCCCAAGTTCCTGCTCGATGAGAAGGCGTTGGACGTAGGCCTGCGGGCGCTGTTGCAGGTGTCGCTCGATTTTCTCAACGCGCCGAAGGCGGGTTGAGGCGGATTATTGCCGGACGTCGCGTACGGTCCGCGCCGGCTGCTCGATGCCGGCGCTGGCCCGCCACGGGTTGATGTCCAGCCCGCCGCGGCGGGTGTAGCGCGCCTCCACTTCCAGCCATTCCGGCCGGCAGCGCTGGGTGAGCTCATTGAAGATGCGTTCCACGCACTGCTCGTGGAACTCGGCATGCTCGCGGTAGCTCACCAGGTAGCGCAGCAACCCCTCGCGGTCGATGCGCGGGCCGCGGTAGCGCACGCTCACGCTGGCCCAGTCCGGCTGGCCGGTGACCGGGCAGTTGGACTTGAGCAGGGCCGAGCTCAGCGTTTCGGTCACCACCTGGCCAGCATTGGCCGAGAGGTATTCCGGCGCCGGCGGGCCGTAGCGCTCGATCGCCACGTCCAACCCGTCCAGCGACTCGCCCTCGGCATCTTCCACCAGCAGCGGCACGCCGAACACCACGTTGACCACCGCGCCGGCACAGGCTGACAGGTCGCCGGCGATCCGCTGGCGGGCCTGCTCGTCATCGTCGAAGCGGGTGCTGTTGAGCGAGTTGAGGTAGAGCTTGAACGACTTGGATTCGATCAGGTTCGGCGAGGTGCAGGGCACGCTGATGGTCGCCACGGCGACCCGGGGCTTGCCGCGCCGGTCCAGCCAGCTCAGCTCATAGGCCTGCCAGCGGTCGTGGCCGACAAACGGCAGGTGGGCCTCGTCCACCCCGATCTCCTCGCGCGCGGCGCGGCGGGGGATGGGGAACAGCAGGCTGGGGTCGTACTGCGACGGGTAAGCAACCTCGCGACCGAGGCTGGAGTCCTGGGGGGTATTCATGCCGCCATTTTAGCGTGGCCCGGGACCGCCCCGGCGCCCTGTTCAGAAAACCTTCCGGAACCTTCACGCCTGCGCCATGCCCCATTAACAAGGCCTGTGACACCGTGCGATCCAGGTCGTCACATTCAAAAGGGAGTGTGTGGATGAGTACCGACAAGAAGGCCGATTTCTCCGGTGTCACCTCCAGCGTGGATACCACGGCGCAGAAGGTGGAAAAGGCCGATTTCTCCGGCGTCACCGCTTCGGTGGATACCACCGCCGAGAAGGTGGGCGGAAGCACCTACACCGTCAAGTCCGGCGACTCGCTGTCGAAGATCGCCAAGCACGAGCTGGGCGATGCCAACGCCTGGAAGAAGATTTTCGAGGCCAATCGCGACGTGCTGGATGACCCCGACAAGATTTTCCCGGGCCAGACACTGAAGCTGCCGGCAAAAGACTGAGTCCGCTCCGCCTCACACCCACTATTGATTCCCAGGGAGGAATTCCATGAAAAAGACGTCCATCAGCACCGCCGTACTCGCTGCCCTGCTGGCCACTGTGGCCTTGGCAGGCTGCAAGAAGAAAGAAGACACCGCCGACAGCAATGCCCAGCCGGCCGCACCGGTCGCGATGACCCCGGCCGAACCGGCCGCGCCGCAGCCGATGACCGCGGCTGCACCGGTCAGCGTGTCGTCCGTGACGGTCGGCAAGACCGCCGCCGCCGACAAGTCGGTCGCCCCGGTGGCGCTGTTCGCGCCGAAGGACATCATCATCGTCTCCTTCCGCACCGACGGCACCGCCAACAACGTCAATACCGGGGTCAAGTTGACCTATCAGGACGGTCAGGTGGCGGGTGAGAAGACCCAGGCACTGAACACCACGGGTGCCGAGACCACCAACGTCACCTTCGAAAATGCCAATGGCTGGCCGGCGGGCAAGTACCGCGCGGAAGTCACGGTAGATGGTAAGGCGGCTGGAACGCCGCAGGAGTTCGAGGTCAAGTAAGTCCCGCCGACTCTCTCCCGGCACGGGCTCACGATGGACGCAGCCGCGAGGCTGCGTCTTTTTTTGGCCAACCAATCTGCGGGAAGATCGAAGCCGCCTTCCGCGTCTCAGTCAGCATGAGGCACAACGATTCCCGGAATATCGGGATCCGTTGAGAAGATAAAGCGACTCTCCGTGAGGTTGCCGATGCGCTCCACCGCCCTCAAATGACCAAATATTCGTGTTGAGGGCGCATCGAGAAACCGGTAGGTCCATGAGTCGCTATCTACCGCCGGGTGCGTGTGCACAGATCCCATGCACATGCTCAGACCACAGGCAAAGGTTACGACTGCGCCATCGGTGCCAATAACTTCGGCCAGGGCACGCCGATAGAGATCTGCGAGATCCTGGGCCTCCGTGCTCGTCATCGCCGCAGCGCTCATCTCATTCAATGCGCGGGAGAATGCATCGCTTGACCCGAGCACCTCATTGGCGCTGTCGCTATCCAGTCCGCCGTGCTTGATGAACCTGGCTTCTGAAGCAAGGTAGATCGAAGGCGAGGCCTCCGTGGGTATGGGTTGGCCGGCGTGTGCCGCCAGAAGGGGCGCGGATGGGCGGGCCTCGGCGTTGGGTGACTTTCGTTGACCGGCTGCAGCGCCGAAGCCGTCCGGTGTGGTGATGCGCTTGGATGATGGATCGGAGTGCAATGAATCGACGCGTGAGCAACCCAGAGACTGGATCAGGAGGACAAGAAGGACAGCTGTGGCGGCCATTCCCGGGGCCCCAATGTCTACACGTGACTTCATCCTTTATTCCAGCGACGTGGGCGGAGTGCCACTTGCAGAGTCTCCGCTGAGCCCAGAGCGGTCGGACTGGTAATGCTCCTAAACCTCGTCATCTTGCGGAAAACCTGTGCACCGGGTCCCAGACCCAAGTGACGCGGCCACACACACCGTTCCAATACCGCCGCGTATGGTCCGGCTTTGCTCCGGGGGTCTGAAAACGCGACAATGAGGAGGTTACCCGGCATCGCCATCGGCGATCACTCATCAGATCCGCAAGAGAGCATCAGTCCCCCATGTCGAATACGCCCAAGATTCTCTACACGCTTACCGATGAAGCTCCGTTCCTGGCGACCCAGTCGCTGCTGCCGATCGTCGAGGCGTACACCGCCACCGCCGGCATCGCGGTCGAAACCCGTGACATCTCGCTGTCCGGCCGCATCCTGGCGCTGTTCCCGGATTACCTGAAGGACGACCAGAAGGAAGTGGACCACCTGGCCGAACTGGGCCAGCTGGCGACCACCCCGGACGCCAACATCATCAAGCTGCCCAACATCAGCGCCTCGGTGCCGCAGCTCAAGGCCGCCATCAAGGAACTGCAGGACCAGGGCTTCGCCCTGCCGAACTATCCGGACGTGCCCAGCGACGACGTGTCGCGCGACATCAAGGCGCGCTACGACAAGGTCAAGGGCAGCGCGGTGAACCCGGTGCTGCGCGAAGGCAACTCCGACCGCCGCGCGCCGCTGTCGGTCAAGAACTACGCACGCAAGCACCCGCACCGCATGGGCAAGTGGTCGCCCGAATCGAAGTCGCACGTCGCGCACATGGACGGCGGTGACTTCTACGGCAGCGAAAAGTCGGCCACCCTGGCCGCCGCAGGCAGCCTGAAGATCGAACTGCAGCAGGCCGATGGCACCACCGTTGTGCTGAAGGAAAAGACCGCGGTCAAGGCCGGTGAGATCGTCGATGCGGCAGTGATGAGCCGCAACGCGCTGGCCTCCTTCGTGCAGGCGCAGATCGCCGACGCCAAGGCCAAGGGCGTGCTGTTCTCGCTGCACCTGAAGGCCACCATGATGAAGGTCTCCGACCCGATCATGTTCGGCGTGGTGGTGGAAGAGTTCTACAAGGACGTGCTGGCCAAGCACGCCGACGTGCTCAAGCAGGCCGGCTTCGACCCCAACAACGGCATCGGCGACCTGTACGCGCGCCTGCCGCAGCTGCCTGAAGCGCTGCAGGAAACCATCAAGGCCGACCTGGCTGCCGAGTACGGCAAGCGTCCGGGCCTGGCGATGGTCAATTCCGACAAGGGCATCACCAACCTGCACGTGCCCAGCGACGTCATCGTCGACGCCTCGATGCCGGCCATGATCCGCGACTCCGGTGGCATGTGGAATGCCGACGGCAAGCTGCAGGACACCAAGGCCGTCATCCCCGACCGCTGCTATGCCGGCGTGTACCAGGCGGTCATCGACGACTGCATCGCCCACGGCGCGTTCGACCCGGCCACCATGGGCTCGGTGCCCAACGTGGGCCTGATGGCGCAGAAGGCCGAAGAGTACGGCTCGCACGACAAGACCTTCCAGATCCCCGCCGACGGCACCGTGCGCGTCACCGACGAGTCCGGCGCCGTGGTGTTCGAGCACACCGTGCAGACCGGCGACATCTGGCGCATGTGCCAGACCAAGGACGCGCCGATCCAGGACTGGGTCAAGCTGGCCGTCAACCGCGCGCGCCTGAGCAGCACCCCGGCCGTGTTCTGGCTGGACGCCGCGCGTGCACACGACGCGCAGGTGATCGCCAAGGTGAACACCTACCTCAAGGACCACGACACCAGCGGCCTGGACATCCGTATCCTGACCCCGGTGGAGGCCACCGCGTTCTCGCTGGACCGCATCCGCAAGGGTGAGGACACCATTTCGGTGACCGGCAACGTGCTGCGCGATTACCTGACCGACCTGTTCCCGATCATGGAGCTGGGCACCAGCGCCAAGATGCTGTCGATCGTGCCGCTGATGGCCGGCGGTGGCCTGTTCGAGACCGGTGCCGGTGGCTCGGCGCCCAAGCACGTGCAGCAGTTCGTGGAAGAGGACTACCTGCGCTGGGATTCGCTGGGCGAGTTCCTGGCGCTGGCCGCGTCGCTGGAGCACCTGGGCAACCGCTACGACAACGCCGGCGCCACGGTGCTGGCCAAGACCCTGGACCAGGCCAACGGCCAGTTCCTGGACAACGACAAGTCGCCGTCGCGCAAGCTGGGTGGCATCGACAACCGCGGCAGCCACTTCTACATCGCGCTGTACTGGGCCCAGGCCCTGGCCGCGCAGGATGACGATGCCGCGTTGAAGGCCCGCTTCGCCCCGCTGGCCAAGGCGCTGGCCGACAACGAACAGAAGATCGTTGAAGAACTGGCGGCGGTGCAGGGCAAGGCGGTCGATATCGGCGGCTACTACCGTCCGGACGTGGCCAAGGCCCGCAAGGCCATGCGCCCGAGCAGCACGTTCAACCAGGCGTTGGCCGCACTGTAAGGTTCGATTCCGCCCTCGCGGCGATCGACAAGAAAAACCCGCGCCTCGGCGCGGGTTTTTTTTGGCCTGCATTCCGGGAAATTCTGTGAACTCCGTCGCCACCGTTTTCGATCGGAACTGACGCGTCGGTTCGTAAAGACGGCATGAAACTTGCCTGCCGGCGCGGGTTGGGTGGAGAGATTTTTGGCGAGATGTCCACACTCAAAGTGTGCAATCCATCACCTATGCCAACCGGAGCCATGGCATAGGCTAACGACGATCTTTTCAGCAATCGCTGTGATCTCTCACAACCCAGGGGAAGGCGATGGCCAGGGTGCTGGTGGTCGGATCGGATGTCCAGGGAGAACGTGCCTTGCTGCAGCGCCTGCGTGTGGCCGCTTCATTGCCGGCCGACACGGTACGCAGCTGTCGCGACCTCGATGAGTGCGACCTGCTGGTGATCAAGGACACACCGGCACTGCGCAACGCCGCATTGCGCATGGTGCGCGAACGCCCCCGCATCCAGTTCTGGGTGGAAGACCAGGACGGCCAGCTACGGCAAGGGCAGGGCGACAACCGCGGGGTGCTGGACGACAGCGCGATTGAACATGCGCTGCGGCGCATGCCCGAAGAACCCGTCAGCATCGACGAACCCTGCACCGCGCGTGGCGCAAAGGCGATCACCCGCGCGCTGCGCGAAAGCCTGCCGGCACGCCAGGGCCATGCCGTGTTGGCCCTGGAGGGGGCGCCGCGGTTGCTGCTGGATTTCGTCCAGGACCAGATGGTCGTACCGGCAGGCGTCCCGGTCGCAGACCTCGCGCAGCAGCTGTCAGACAGTTTTGATGCGCTGTCACTGCATGGTATTTCCGAACGCCGTTACCAGCAGTTGGCCGGCGCGCTGCCGCGCCAGCCACTGCGCCCCCTGCTGTGGCAATGGGGGCTGCGGCCGGCGCATTGGCACGACCTGGATGCACGTCTGCAGCGCCACGCCCGGGTGAAGCTGCTGCGCTGGCCGGACTTCCGCGTCCTCGGCCATCAGCACGACAGCTTCCGCCTGTGTTCGTTGCTGCTCAAGCGTGCGTGCAGTGTGGACGAATGCGCGCGGCTGCTCGACATGCCGGCCGAGGCGGTGCGCGGTTTCGTGCACCCGGCCTATCTGTGCGGCTACGCCGCGCTGGAAGACACCGCCGCGAGCACACCGATGCTGCGCGCCGGCAGTGGCGGCGGCACCCTGCTGGCCCGGATGTGGCGCAGCGTGCGCCAGCGCGGCGGGGGCTGAGCGTGCGCGAACACAAGATCGTCGTGCTGGGCACGATGGGCAGCGGCAAATCCACGCTGGTGCGGGCAATTGCCGAAGGCGCGGTGATCGATACCGACGTGCCCAACAGCGACCGCCAGGGGGCAGACAAGGCCTCCACCACCGTGGCCATGGACTACGCCGACATCGACCTGCCCAACGGCGACCGCCTGCGCCTGTATGGCACGCCGGGCCAGCAGCGGTTCGACTTCCTGTGGCCGATCCTGCTGCAGGGCGCCAGCGGCGTGGTCCTGCTGCTCGACGCCACCCGCCACGCGGCAGTGGACGAGCTTCAGGACTATCTCGAGGTCCTGCGCCTGCATGCCGCGCAGGTACCGGCGGTGATCGGCATTTCGCGGCTGGATCTCGCGCCCGCGTTCGACCTGGAATCGTGTGCGGCGATCGCCGGTTGGGAGGATCGCCTGTTGCCGGTACTGCCGCTGGATGCGCGCGACCGCGAACAGGGCCTGCTGCTGATGGACGTGTTGATGAGCGAAATGGAAACCCGCGACCTGGTGATGAGCGATGGCTGACGGACACGATGCCCGCCGGCTGGAACCGGCCACGCGCGAACGCGTGACGCAGCACCTGCAGACCTTCGCCGGCGACATCAACGGCGTGCGCAGCGTGGTGCTGGCCAGTGTGGACGGCTTCGCGCTGGTGCCGGCGGCCGGAACCCATGGCAATGGCGAGCGGCTGGCGGCCATGACCAGCGCGATGCTGGCACTGGCCGCGGCGGTGGGGCGCGAGCTGGCGCTGGGCGAACTGGAGGTGCTGATGCTGGAAGCCGGCGAGGGCAAGGTGCTGATGCTGGCGCTGCCCTGCACGCCGGTGCCGCTGCTGCTGATGACCGCCTGCGACAGCCGCTGCGTGATCGGCAAGGTGCTTTGGAATGCCAAGGAATGTGGCCGCAACATCATGGCCGAACTCAGCGGATCACGAGCCGATCCGCAGGGCAACTAGGGGCTCGACAACCAACGGGGTGCAACATGGCAGGACTGGACGATACCTTGAACGCGCTGATGACCATCGACGGCGCGCAGGCCGTGGCGCTGGTGGACTACGAAAGCGGGATGCTGCTGGGCGAGGCGGGCTCGGGCATGGACATGGAAGTGGCCGCGGCGGGCAACACCGAGGTGATCCGCGCCAAGATGAAGACGGCCGCATCGCTCAACCTCAACGACACCATCGAGGACATCCTCATTTCGCTGGGCAAGGCGTACCACATCATGCGCCCGGTGGCGAAGAAGCAGGGCCTCTTCCTTTATCTGGTCCTGGACCGCAACAAGGCCAACCTGGCGCTTGCGCGGCGCAAGGTGCAGGACGTGGAAAGCCAGTTGGCGTTGTAGGCGTCCTTCCCGGGTTCATTCCGGTGGTGCCGGCCGTTGGCCGGCATCCGGGCGGTGTCGGGTCTACCGGGGTTGCCGGCCATGGGCCGGCACTACTATGGTGGAGGTCGGTCTCTTCGGTCGCGCTGCATGCCTGTTGCCGATTCCCATGACGTTGAAGGGCTGGCCCCGGGGCTGGCCGTGCGCATCCGCGACGGTTTCGAGGACTACCATGCGCGCTTCGCCGCGATCACCCGCCGTGCGCGTGCGCGCTTCGAGGCCCGTGACTGGGCCGGTGCGCGCCAGGATGCGGTGGAGCGAATCGGCCTGTACGACCACTGCATTGCGGAAACCGTCGACAGCCTGCGCCGCGTGGCCGGCGATGCCATCGGCCAGCGCGAGCTGTGGCTGCAGGTGCGTACCGCGTTCGCCGCGCGCGTGGATGGCCTGATCGACGCCGAGCTGTACAAGACCTTCTACAACACACTGGCACGCCGCCTGTTCGCCACCGAGGGTGTGGATGCGGCGGTGGAGTTCATGGCGCTGGACATGGAGCCGTCCGACGCCATTACCCATCCGGTCGCGCGCCACACCTACGCGCTGTCGCCGACCCGGCCGGCCGAGGCCTTCATGCGGGTGCTGGGTGACTTCCGCTTCGGCATTCCCTACGCACACCAGCTGCGCTGCGCGGCCGCCATCGCGGTGCGCCTGCAGGACGACCTGCAGCACTGGGGCGACAACCCGGTACGCAGCATCGAGCTGCTCGACACGGTGTTCTACCGCGAACGGCGTGCCTATCTCGTCGGCCGGGTGTTCGGCGAACACCGCTTCTCGCCCTGCATCATCGCGTTGGTGAACGACGACAAGGGCCTGCGCGCGGAGGCGGTGCTCACCCGGCGCCGCGACGTGGCGCATCTGTTCGGTGTGTCGCGCAGCTACTTCCAGGCCGATCTTGGCACCGTGGGCGATGCGGTGGTGTTCCTGCGCAGCCTGCTGCCGGCCAAGCCGATCGATGAGATCTACACGGTGCTGGGCCGTGCCAAGCAGGGCAAGACCGAGCGCTACCGCACCTTCTTCCGGCACTTCCAGGAGCATCCGGACGAGCAGCTGGTGCACGCCGATGGCACCCCGGGCATGGTCATGGCGGTGTTCACCCTGCCCAGCTATCCCCTGGTGTTCAAGCTGATCCGCGACCGCTTCGCCTGGCCCAAGACCATGACCCGGCACCAGGTGGAGGAAAAGTACGCCCTGGTGTTCAACCTTGATCGTGTCGGCCGCCTGCTCGACGCACAGCCGTACCGCCACCTGCGCTTTCCCATCGCGCGCTTCTCGCCCGCGCTGCGCGAGGAGCTGCTGACCCAGTGCGCGGCCAGCGTCCGCCAGGAGGGCGACAGCCTGGTGATCGCGCTGTGCTACGTGCAGCGCCGCTTCCGCCCGCTCAACCTGTACCTGCGCGAACAGACGGCAGAGGCGCGCCGCGCCGCCGCGCTGGACTACGCGCAGGCGATCACCGACATGGCCCGCAACAACATCTTCCCCGGCGACATGCTGCCGAAGAACTTCGGTGTCTCACGGCACGGCCGCGCGGTGTTCTACGACTACGATGAGTTGTGCCTGGTCAGCGACTGCGCGTTCCGGGCGTGGCCGCAGCCGCGCAACGCCGACGAGGCGATGGCCGACGAGCCCTGGTTCCATGTCGGCCCACGCGACGTGTTCCCGGAACGCTTCGCACCCTTCATGGGCCTGCCGGCGGCGGAGCTTGCCGCCGTGCGCGAGCACCACGGCCACCTGTTCGACCCGGTCTGGTGGCAGGGGCTGCAGACGCGCTTCGCGGCCGGCGACTATCCCGATACCCCTCCCTATGCAGCCCGTCATCGATTGGCGTAATTTTCTCCTGACACATCACTGGGCTATCCTCGGGATTCATCCACAAGGAGCAGGTGATGATGCGCTATCCCCATATTCTGGCGTTGGCCCTGGCATTGGGTGGCACCGGTCTGGTTGCAACGCCCGATATTGCCGCGAAGACCGCGCGCACGGTGCGCCAGACCGCCGAAGCCAGCATGACGCTGACCGGCAAGATCGATATCGGTACCGATGGGCACGTCACCGGCTTCCAGCTGGATCATGCCGACAAGCTGCCCGCCGATCTCGCCGCGTTCGTGCAGCGCCAGGTGCAGGCATGGCAGTTCCAACCGGTCGTGGTGAACGGCGCGGCGGTGGCGACACAGACGCCGGTGACCCTGCGCCTGCTTTCCCAGCCGAGCCCGGACGGCGCGGGCGACAACGTGCGCGTGGCGGGTGCCAGCTTTACCGGATACGACCCGGAAGACACCAGCCGCGTGACCTCAGTCGAGATGCGTTCGCCGGCCTACCCCAAGAACCTGTACGCCATGCGTGCCAAGGGTGACGTGCTGCTGCTGGTGAAGGTGGGTCGCGACGGTACCGTCCAGGATGTGTTCGCCGAGCAGGTGAACCTGCGCGTGGTGGGCAAGGAAAATCAGATGCGGCAGGTACGCGATACCTTCGCCCGCGCCTCGGTGTCGACCGCACGCAGCTGGACCTTCCGCCCGCCGACCACCGGCAAGCTCAAGGACGCCGAATCGTGGAACGTGCGGATTCCGGTCCGCTACATGATGGGCGAATACGATCTGGCGCGTTACGGCACGTGGGAAGCCTACATCCCCGGTCCGCGGGAGCGCGCGCCGTGGCGCAGCTCGCAGGCCGGCGCGGAAGCGGCACCGGACCTGCTGGCCGCCGGCGGCATCTATATGGCGGACCTGGATGACGGTCCGCGCCTGCTCACCCCGTTGGGCGGCTGACGCAGTGAACGACCGGATCGACGCCACGGCGTCGATCCGGCATCACCGTTACGCGCCGGTCATGGCGTCCGGCGCGGGGTACACCACCGTGCGGTTGCGGCCCTGTTCCTTGGCCATGTACAGCGCCTTGTCGGCCAGGCGCAGCGCCTGCTGCGGGTCTTCGTGGTACGACGGGTAGTGGGCCACGCCCAGCGACACCGTTACCGTGCCCACCTGTTCGAACACTTCCGCTTCCACCTGCAGCCGCAGCCGCTCGGCGATGCCGGCGGTGGCGCCGACGTCGATGCCCGGCAACAGGATCAGGAATTCCTCGCCGCCGTTGCGGCACAGCAGATCGGTATCGCGCGAATCGTCGCGCATCAGCTGCGCGATGCGCAGGATCACCGCATCGCCCACGGCGTGGCCGAAGCGGTCGTTGATGGTCTTGAAGCGGTCGATGTCCAGCGCGATGATTCCGAACGGCTGGCCGCGCGCCTGCCAGTCTTCCAGGCCTTCCTGCAGCCCGCGGCGGTTCTGCAGGCCGGTCAGCGGGTCGGTCATGCTGGCGCGGTTGAGCTTGCCGATCCGGTCCTGCAGCAGGTTGAAGCTGTACAGCAGGGCCTGCTTGAGGTGGGCCGCCTCGTAGTACCACGCGCGGATGCCGGTGACATGGCGGATGGCGATGCCGGTGTCGCGGTTCTGCACGTTGCGCGCCAGCTGCCACAGCGGCAGCGAGATGCGCCGCGCGAACCACCAGGTCACCAGCAGCGAGAGCACGCCCAGTGGGATCGCATTCCAGATCACCGCCGACATCAACCGCGAGAGCGGTGCCAGCGTGGCCTCGGTGGGGCGCTGCGCAACCACGCCCCAGCCGACGCTGGGTACGGGCGCGTAGCCGGCCAGCATCATCACGCCGTGGCTGTTGCGCACTTCCTGTGCGCCGGAGTGGCCCTGGCTGACCGCCTTCACCGCCGGGTTCTCCAGCGCGAACTGGCCGACCCGGTCGGGTTCGATGTGGTACAGGATGCGGCCGTTGCGGTCGACCACGTACAAGTACGAGCCGTCGCGGTAGTAGTGCTTGCCCAGCAACGTCTGCAGGATGCTGCGCTGGCGCAGGTAGATGGTGCCGCTGACGTAGCCCTGGTAGTCGCCCTGCGGGTTGAAGATCGGATGCGAGATGGCCACCAGCAGACGGCCGGTGGCCGACTGGTACGGGTCGCTGATGTAGGGCTCGCGCCGCTTCAAGGCTTCGGTATTGCCCTGGCTCTTGAGCACCACGCCCTGCAGGGCAAGGCTCTGCGGCGAGGTCGCCAGCACGGTGCCGGCCTTGTCCACGATCAGCACCGAGTTGAAGCTGTTGGTCTGCAGCTGCAGGCGCGCGGCCTCGGCTTCCAGTTCGCTGCGGTCATGCGCACGCTGCCCCAGCCCGGTGGCGGCGTAGGCCAGCTGCTGCTGCGCGGACAGCACGAAGTTCTGGGTGGTCTCGGCCAGCTTGCTGGCGTAGACCCGGTTGGCCTCCAGCGTGTTGCCGATCAGTTGCTCGCGCTGCACGCGGTAGCTGGCGTGCAGGGTGTTGGCCAGGGCGACGATGGCGCTGAGCAGGGCCAGGGCAAGGATCAGCTTGCCCAGGTTCAGGCGGGACGACAGCAGGGGCATGGACGGAACAACCGGCAAGGTGCTGCGCCAACCGGTCCTACCGATGAGGCTGCAACGAAGGAGCGGTCAGAGGCGAACTGCACGGCGCCGGGTCGGTGCGCCGTCGGGCGCCCGTGACACGGCCACCCTACCCCCGGGCGGACGATGGATCACGGCGCGGATTATCACGGATTCGCAGGCGATGTGGGTAAAACACTGTGGGCCGCTGCAGACCCCCTTCAGGCTCAGCGTTCCAGCCGCTTGCGCAGGACGCTGCGCACATTGGCGGCCATGCCCGCATCCAGCGGGCCCAACACCCCGCGCGCCGTCTCGGGAATGTGCGCGGTGGTGTCCCCGCCGGCGGCGAAGACATAGTGGTCGAACAGCGCCCGCCAGTGCCGGCGCTGCGCCGGCGGCAGTTCGCGCAGTGCCAGCAGCGAGAGCATCAGGGCGTTCATCGGCGCGTCCACCCAGGCCGGCACCGGCCGCCACCAGTAGTTCACCAGCACGTTGAAGTCGTCCAGCCCTTCCATGTGGTGCCACCACAGCGAGGGAATGAAGACCGCATCGCCGGGGCCCAGTTCGGCCACCTGGGCGCTGGCCAGGGCGCGGTCGAAGCGCGGGAAGCGCGCAAGATCCGGCGCGGCGAAGTCCACCAGGCTCACCGCCTGCCCGGCGGGAGTGAAGTCCAGCGGCCCCACGTACAGGTTGCCGATCTGGTCCGGCGGAAACAGCGTGACCCGGCGCCGGCCCGCCGCCACGCAGGCCAGGTTGTCCGGCACGTCGTGGTGGGCGGCAATGCGCGAACGGTTGCCGATCCAGATGCTGGCCAGCGGATCGTCCACGCCCAGTTCCAGCGGGTTGTCCTGGCGGAAGCCGGGCAGGAAGCTGTCCAGGGTGGTGGAGGCCACATAGATGGTGGGTGCGGTGGGGGCCGTGCGGTACTTGAGCAGGGTATCGAGCACCACCTTCAGCGCGATCTGCTCGCGGCGGAAGTTGAACCCGCTCATGTCCGCGTTGTAGAAGATCCGGCCCTGTGCCTCGGGTGGGGCGGTGGTCGCCGTCACCGGCAGGGTGCCGTGGTCGTACTGCTTGAGATGGGCAACGGCGGCGTCGGCCGACGTGCGGGCGGCGGTGACCATCGGCCAGTCCGCCACCAGCCCGCGGATCACCTTCGGGGTGGTCCAGGTGGGCAGCAGCGCGGGTAGCCGGCTGCGGTCGAGGTCGCGCACTTCGTCGATCGGGCCGGGCGTGGCAGGCATGGCGGGGTCGCTTGCGGGCGGTGGCGGTGTGGCGAGTGTAGACCCACCACACCGCCGTGGCTCAGAACTTGTAGCGGACGCCGAACATGTAGCGCGGGCCGGTCTGGGTGGCGTAGCGCAGCATGTTGGTGTGGCGCGCGTAGGTGCGCATGGTCTCGTCGGTGAGGTTGATCGCCTCCAGGCTCAGCGACAGCTGGTCGCTGACCGCGTAGCTGATGTTGAGGTCGAGCTGGCCGTAGTCATCGGTGTAGTTCGGGTTGGGGCCCTGGCCGCCGATGCCGTTGAGGAACTTGTCGCGCCAGTTGTAGGCGGCACGGATCTGCCAGCTGTTCTTGTCGTAGAACGCCACCAGATTGGCCGAATCGCTCAGCCCGACCATCGGGTACTGGTCGCCCAGGCTGAGGTTGTCGAAGGTCAGGCCCGACTTGACCTTGGTGTAGTTGGCGGCCACGCCGAAGCCGGACTGGCCGAACAGGTGCTGCACGGCGATTTCCCAGCCGTCGAGATGGTCCGAACGCTGGTTGGCCGGCAGGGTGATGTCGAACCCGGCCACCGGGTCGCCGGGCTGGCCGACGATGGTGCCGGTGAGCTGGCCGGCCGAGTTGGTGCCGGTGGCGGTCACGCCGGGTTGGCCGTTGTAGTTGGTGAAGATGTAATCGCGGATGCAGGGCATGTCGCTCACCCCGCAGCCGCCGGCCGAAATCGCCGCGTTCCAGTATGCGCCGCCCACCGGGGTATGCAGGTTGCCGGTGTTCTCGCGCACGATGGTGTTGCTGATGAAGTTCTTGATGTTCTTGCGGAAGAAGCCGACCGAGGCGTAGCTGGATTCGCCGTAGTACCACTCCAGCGACAGGTCGAAGTTGTCCGACAGCAGCGGCTCCAGCGCCGGGTTGCCGCGCGAGCCGCTGCCGCCCTGGGTACGCACGATGTCGGCCAGGGACTGCCCGCTCTGGATCTGGTCCCAGCCCGCACGGCCCAGGCTGCGGCTGTAGCTGCCGCGCAGTGCCAGCGTGTCGCTGATGTCCAGTTTCAGGTCAAGATTGGGCAGCACGTAGTCGTACTTGCCGCTGTCGCTGATGAAACCGCTTTCGCTGGCGTAGTCGATGTTGAGTTCGTTGGCCGAACTCCAGCTGATGCCGTTGGGCACGCGCACCATCGCGGTGGAATCCACGTCGGTCTGCTCATAGCGCACGCCCACGGCCACGTTCAGCGGCATCGACCAGTCGAAGGTGGTGCGGTACTGCAGGAACGCACTCTTGGACGTTTCGTTGGTGCGGATGTCCTGCGAGTACTCGGTAGGCGCCACGTAGCAGGTCGGGCAGGCGGGGTCGGACGCGGTGCCGACCTGGGCGGCACGGTTGATCAGGCGGTCGAAGTCGAACACCAGGAACTGGCCGGTCAGGCGCGGGTCGTTGTGGCCGGAGAAGGCATCGAAGTACCTGGCCATGTCATCGGCGTACCAGATGCTGTCGTCATAGTCGGCCGGCGAGCCCAGGCCACCCCAGGTATTGCGCTGCATGATTGCCGACGCCGAGCGGTTCTTGACGTCGGTATAGCCCACGCCGAAGTCCAACGCGGAGTAGTCGGCGAACTTGAACGTACCGCGCCCCTGGTACTGCTCGACCTCGGACTTGTTGTAGCTGTTCTGGAACACCGAACCGGTGACCAGCGCATCGGCGGCCTGCACGCCGCCCGGCGGCAGCGCGATATTGATGATCGGCAGGTCGCCGCTGTAGTCGACCGTGGTCTTGCCGCGCACGAAGGCGGCCACGCCGAGCACGCCGGCCGAACCGTACGGGCTGTCCGGCTGCGACTCGCCGGTGGAATGGTGCGCGTCGAAGTTCAGGGTCAACGCGTCGTTGACCTCCCACTCCACGTTGAAGCCCAGCGAGTCCAGCGTGTTCTTGGTGGCCAGCTGCGCGCCACCCATCGACACGTCCGAATTGACCATGTCTTCGCTGTAGATGATCGGCGCGGCCACCGGTCCATTGGTCCAGATGCTGTCGCCTGGACCGTAGTTGAACCACACCGACAGTTCGCTGCGCTGTTGCTGCACCTTGTTTTCAACGTAGGTGTAGTCCAGCGTGGTGGTGACATTGTCGACCGGCTTCCACTGCAGGGTGGCCTGGCCGTTGGTGCGCTGGCGCTGCACGCCGTTGACGTTGTAGGCGGTGTTCTGCGGGCGGCCATACACGTCGTCGGCACCCGGACGGTTCTGGATGCGATCGGAGTACCCCTGGTCCGGCTGCGGCAGTGCGCGCCAGTCGGTGGTGTCGTCGCCCTTGAGCGTGGCCCAGCCTTCGGCCACCGTGGCCTGGTTGAAGCCGGAGTCACGCTCCTGGTAGCTGCCACTCAGCATCACACCGAAGCGCCCATCGGCATACGTATCGCTGAAGATGCCCGACATCTCGCCGGTGTACTTCGAGCCCTGCAGCGTGCGTGGCAGGTTGTCGTTGGAGGTGTCGCTGACCGCCTTCAGGCCGACGCTGACCACCGGTGCGGATTCGAGCGGACGCAGCGTCTTGACGTTGATCGTGGCGCCGATGCCACCGGTCGGGTTGTCGGCACGGGTGGTCTTGAACACTTCCACCGCCGAGATCGACTCGGACGCGATGTTGGCGAAGTCGAACGAACGCGAGCCGGAAAGACCGCCGCCGCCGTTGCCCAGGTTGGATGCCGGCATCTGGCGGCCGTTGAGCAGCACCAGGTTGAAGTCCGGGCCGATGCCGCGCACGGTCACCTTCGAGCCTTCGCCGCTGGAGGTGCGGTCGATCGACACGCCGCTGATGCGCTGCAGCGATTCGGCCAGGTTGGTATCGGGGAACTTGCCGATGTCTTCGGCCACGATGCCATCCACCACGCCTTGGCTGTCGCGCTTGAGGTTCATCGACGAGGTGAGGCTGCCGCGGATACCGGTGACCTGCACCGTATCGAGCGTGGCCGGATCCAGCCCTTCCGATGACGACGCAGCGCCGTCGCGGGTGGTGTCCTGGGCCCACGCCGGCCCGGCCAACACGGCGAGCAGCGCGGAAGTGAGCATTGCCTTGCGGGGTACGGCCTTGTACGTCTTCATGAAAGCTCCCTCCCCAGGGAATTCGGAAATGGCAGTCCTACGGCGTCTGGCACGATTCAACAACGATGTGGGCGGATTGGGCCGACGCCTGACAGCGTTGTCAACAAAGTGCCACGAAGGGCAACATTGGTTGCATATCGCTGCGGTGTCGCCACGGTTCCAAAAGGGACCGCCGCAGGGCGGGTAAACGCTGCGCTGCGGGCCTTTCCGCCCGGTTTTGATGGGACGTGGCGCGCCCGATTCATCCCGTGCAGGTCGTTGTGCAGTGCAGAACGAAACTGCGCGAAATGCGTTTTGGAGACGGTACCCGCCACTGTCGCGTGTTCTGACCGGTTGTCTGACAGCGCTGGACAACTGAGCGCCAAGCGAGTTCCATGTCTGGCCGCCGCATGGCTGGCGTTCCCATCAGAAGGACAGGCAATGGACACATCCACCGTGGTTCGCGGGCAACACGTACAGAGCACTCGCACGGCGCTGGCCGTGGTGACGGCCATCTTCTTCATGTGGGGCTTCATCACCTGCCTCAACGACATCCTGATTCCGCACCTCAAGGCCGCGTTCTCGCTGACCTGGGTGCAGGCGATGCTTATCCAGTTCACCTTCTTCGGTGCGTACTTCCTGATGTCGCTGCCGGCCGGGCGGCTGGTTGCAGCGGTCGGCTACAAGCGTGGCATCGTGGCCGGGCTGGCCATCGCGGGCGTAGGCGCTCTGCTGTTCTGGCCGGCTGCGGGGTTGCACGTCTATGGCCTGTTCCTCGGCGCCCTGTTCGTGCTCGCCACCGGCATCACCGTGCTGCAGGTAGCGGCCAACCCCTATGTGGCGCTGCTGGGTCCGGAGCAGACCAGTTCCAGCCGTCTCACCCTGGCGCAGTCGATGAACGCGCTGGGCACCACCATCGCGCCGCTGTTCGGCGGGCTGCTGATCCTGGCCGCCGAGCCGCGCAGTGCCGAGCAGCTGGCGCTGCTGCCGCAGGCCGAAGCGCTGGCCTACCGTGCCGCCGAAGCGCAGTCGGTGCAGGTGCCGTATTTCGGGCTGGCCATCGTACTGTTCGTGCTGGCCGCGGCGATCTGGATGTTCCGCCTGCCCAGCATTGCCGGTGTGGAAGACAGCAAGGAACACGGCACCCTGGCCGCGGCGCTGCGCCACAAGCATCTGGCGTTCGGCGTGCTGGCGATCTTCTTCTACGTGGGCGCCGAAGTGTCCATCGGCAGCGTCCTGGTCAACTTCCTGTCCATGCCGGGTATCGGCGAAGGCCTGACCGAGCAGGAAGCCACCCGTTATGTGTCGCTGTACTGGGGCGGCGCGCTGGTGGGCCGCCTGGTGGGCACGTTCCTGCTGGCCCGCTTCGATCCGCGCCGCCTGTTGGGCCTGGCCGCACTGATCGTGATGGGTCTGCTCGCGGTCACTATCCTGGGCACGGGCGAGCTGGCCAAGTGGAGCGTGGTCAGCGTGGGCCTGTTCAACTCGATCATGTTCCCGACCATCTTCGCGCTGGCCATCGGCGGCCTTGGGCCGCTCACCGGGCAGGGCTCCAGCCTGCTGGTGATGGCCATCGTGGGTGGCGCGGTGGTTCCGCTGGCCGTGGGCTGGCTGGCCGACCACTACGGGCTGCAGACCTCGTTCCTGCTGCCGATGCTCTGCTACCTGTTCATCGTCTTCTACGCATGGCGCGGTTCGCGCCGTTACGCCTGAGGCTTCACCGCCGGCGCGGTGCGTGGGTGGATTCACGCACCAGCACGGCGTGGTCCACGGTGACCATGTGGCCGCCGCCGGGCGAGCGGATGCGTTCGATCAGCTGCTCGGTGGCCAGCCGGCCCATGCTGTCGGTGGGCTGGCGCACCGTGGTCAGCGCCGGGTAGATGTGGCCGGCAATGGGCGTGTCGTCGAAGCCGCATACGGAAAGATCGCGCGGCACGCGCAGGCCGCGCTGCCCTGCCACCCGGAACACGGCGGCGGCCATGTCGTCGTTGGCCGCGAAGATGGCGGTCGGGGGCTCCGGCAGGTCGAGCAGCATATTGGCCGCCTCGATTCCCGATTCGAACGAGAACTGACCGTTCACCACCAGCGTCGGGTCATACCCGATGCCGGCCTCGCGCAGCGCCTGGCGATAGCCGGCCAAGCGCCACTGGCAGGCACCGTGCGTACGCGGGCCCTTGATATGCGCGATGCGCCGATGCCCCTGTGCGACCAGGTGGCCGATCAGCTCCACCACAGCCGTGGTCTCATCCATGCGCACGCCGATGCGGCCCTCGGGATGACGGGGGGCGATGCTGGAGAAGGGAATCTCGTTGTCTTTCAGATAGGCCAGCACCACCGCATCGTCGGTCAGCGGTGGGATCAGCACCACGCCGTCGGGGCGCGAGTTCTCGAACAGCGCGGCCAGGTCGGGCAGGGTGCGCCGCCCAATGCCAACCGGGCCCAGGATCAGGTTGTAATGGTGCGCATGACAGGCCTCCAGCATGCCGTTCTGGATTTCCATCAGGTAATTGCGCGAGGGATTGTTGTAGACCAGCGCCAATGCATACGACCGCTGCCCGGCCAGGCTGCGGGCCGACAGGTTCGGTTTGTAGCCCAGCCGCGTCACTGCCACGAGTACGCGTTCGCGCGTTTCCGCGCGCACGTTCGGCTCGTTGTTGAGCACGCGCGATACGGTCTTGATCGAAACGCCCGCGACGGCGGCAACATCCTCGATACGACTACGCATGGTGCAAGGGTTCCTCGGTAAGAGTCGTTCGGCCGCTGCCGATGGTAATGCGCCTGTGTCGTTTCGGGGTTACCGATGCAGGCGGATGGTGCCATGACGCGGGGCATTCGTGCACGGTCGGAATTCCATGCGGCGCTGCAACAGCAACGGCGGATTTTCATCGCGTTCCAGAACATCCGGCCCAGCAACCACGGGGAAGCCAGGACAACGCGCGTGCCGAACGGTTGACAGGGCCACGCCCGGCTTATATGACAGCGCTGTCACCGGAGCCGCCAAATGGATCTGTGCCCGGTCCGCTATCCGTATTTCCCATTGGAGGTAGATGTCTGTGAGCAGCGCCCGCAAGACCCTTCTCGCCATCTGTGTACTGACGGCATTGGCCGCCCAGGCGCATGCCGCGCCCACCGCCGAGCGCCTGCAGGACTGGCCGCATGTGACCAGCGCGATTGCCAGCGACCCGGCCATCGAAAGCCGCGTGCGCAGCATCCTTGCGCAGATGACCCTGGCGCAGAAGGTCGGGCAGATGACCCAGCCGGAGATCAAGCAGATCACCCCCGAGCAGGTGCGCAGCTACTACATCGGCTCGGTGCTCAACGGCGGCGGCTCGTGGCCGGGCATGGACAAGCACGCCAGCGTGGCGGACTGGGTGAAGCTGGCCGATGCGTATCACGCCGCGTCGCTGGCTACCGATGCGCGCACGCCGGTGCCCGTGATCTGGGGCACCGACGCCGTGCACGGCCACAGCAATGTGTATGGCGCCACGCTGTTCCCGCACAACATCGGCCTGGGTGCCACCCGCGACCCGGCGCTGATCGAACGCATCGGCGCCGCCACCGGCAGCGCCACCCGCGCCACCGGCATCGGCTGGGTGTTCGCGCCCACGCTGGCCGTGGCACATGATCCGCGCTGGGGCCGCACCTACGAAAGCTTCTCGTCCGACCCGGCCATCGTGCGCGCGTACGCGCAGGCCTACGTCAAGGGCGCGCAGGGCCGCCTCAACGGCGACGGCAACGTGGTCGCCACGGCCAAGCACTATATCGGCGACGGGGCCACCGACAACGGTCGCGACCAAGGCGAGTCCAGCGTGGACAAGGCGACCATGATCAACGTGCATGGCCAAGGCTACTTCGGTGCGCTGGGTGAGGGCGTGCAGACGGTGATGGCCTCGTTCAACAGCTGGAACGACCGCGCCGGCGGCGTGGATTACGGCAAGATGCACGGCAGCCAGGCGCTGCTTACCGGCGCGTTGAAGGAGAAGATGGGCTTCGATGGCTTCGTCGTCTCCGACTGGAACGGCATCGCCCAGGTGCCGGGCTGCCGCAATGACAGCTGCGCGCAGGCGATCAACGCCGGCATCGACATGGTGATGGTGCCCGACGACTGGAAGGCGTTCATCGCCAACACGATCGCGCAGGTGGAGCGCGGCGAGATTCCGATGGCGCGCATCGATGATGCGGTGACCCGCATCCTGCGCGTGAAGCTGCGTGCGGGCCTGTTCGAGCACAAGCCGTCCGACAGCCGCTACGCGGGCGATACCAACGCCGTGCAGCACCGCGAACTGGCGCGCGAAGCCGTGCGCGAATCGCTGGTGCTGCTGAAGAACCAGAACAAGGTGCTGCCGCTCAAGCGCGATGCGCGTGTGCTGGTGGTGGGCAAGAGTGCGGACAGTCTCTCCGACCAGGCCGGCGGCTGGTCGCTCACCTGGCAGGGCACCGAAAACAGCAACGCCGATTTCCCCAACGCCGATTCGGTGCTGGGTGCGCTGCGCGCCGAACTGGGCACGCAGCAGGTGACCTTCAGTGCGGATGCCACGGGCATCGATGCGTCGACCTTCGACGTGGTGGTCGCGGTGATCGGCGAAACGCCGTACGCCGAAACCAACGGCGACATCCTCGCCTCGGACACCGTCAGCCACAGCCGCGCCCACCCGCAGGACCTGGCCGTGCTCAAGGCGGCCGCCGCCACCGGCAAGCCGTTGGTCACGGTGTATTTCTCCGGCCGCCCGATGTACACCAACGACCTGCTCAATCTGTCGCAGGCGTTTGTCGCGGCCTGGCTGCCGGGCACGGAGGGCAAGGGCATCACCGACGTATTGGTGGCCGGCAAGGACGGCAGGCCGGCGTACGACTTCCACGGCCGCCTCAGCTTCCCGTGGCCGGGCGTGGCGTGCCCCGCGCCGATCGACCGCCCGGACCCCAAGCGCCCGGACCTGTTCAAGTTCGGGTATGGCCTGAGCTACGCGCAGCCGGCGCAGGTCGCACGACTGCCCGAGGCCAACCCGGACCATTGCGGTGAAGTGACCACGCTGCCGATCTTCAATCGCGTGGACACCGCGCCGTTCTCGCTGCACGTCGCGGCCAATGGCGCCACCCAGCCGCTCGGCAACGACCTCAACGCCAGCCTGCGCTGGCCGAAGGAAAGGCCGGTGGCGGAGGTGCGCACCGTGCAGATCAACACCCAGCAGGACGCCCGCGAAGTGACCTGGCTGGCACCGGCGCAGCTGATCGCGCGCAGCACCTCGCGGCGCAACCTCGGCGCGCTGGCGCGCAGCGAAGGCGCGTTGCAGTTCGACGTGATGGTGCAGCACCCGCCGGCGTCAGCGGTAAAGGTGACCATGCAGTGCGGCACCGGCTGCGAGGGCGGGGTGGATATCGCGGCGACGCTGGCCACGTTGTCACCCGGGCAGAAGCGCACCGTGACCATTCCGCTGGCCTGCTTCGCCAGCAAGGGCGTGGACCTGGGCGCGGTGGAGGCGCCGTTCGTGGTCAGCGCCGACAAGCCGTTCGCCGCGGCCTTCACCCAGGTGCGGATCGCGGCGAAGGCGGACAAGGCCGCGGGTGTGGTGGACTGCAAGTGATGCCTGGGCCGGCCGTTGGCCGGCCCACAGGTTGCCAAAGACGCACTCGCGGCGAACGGTCTTCCGGATATAGGAGCAGTTTCAAAGGCAGCCATCCGCGTCATGCGTAACGTGCGAGGCACATGCATGCGGGGAGGCTGATATGACGCTTATCCATGTTCTGGGTGGGGCGTCGCTGCTGATTCTGGTGGCGGTGTCTACCGTGATCAGGGCGGGGATCGGAGTGGATCGGGGGGAGGGCGCGCCGTCGAAACCGGAGACTGTCGAAGCTGCGGCTGCGGCTGCGGCTGCGGAAGCGGCGGAGGCTGTGGAGGAGCCGGCGGCGGTGTTGGTTGCGCCACCGTTCGGGCCGCTGCTGGACCGGATGGGGGCGTGACACGTACCGACCAACGGTCGATACCTACCGGCGGAGCGGTCGGCCGGACTCCGAACGAAAAAGGCCCCGCAATGCGGGGCCTTTCCTGTTTCGAATGCGGCGCCGGTCAGCGCTTCATCGAACCGAAGAACTCGTCGTTGGACTTGGTGTTCTTCATCTTGTCGAGCAGGAACTCCATCGCGGCGATTTCATCCATCGGGTGCAGCAGCTTGCGCAGGATCCAGATCTTCTGCAGCAGCTCCGGTTCGATCAACAGGTCTTCGCGGCGGGTGCCCGAGCGGTTGATGTCGATGGCCGGGTACACGCGCTTTTCGCCGATACGACGGTTCAGGTGCACTTCGCTGTTGCCGGTGCCCTTGAACTCTTCGTAGATCACCTCGTCCATCTTGCTGCCGGTTTCAACCAGCGCCGTGGCGATGATGGTCAGGCTGCCGCCTTCTTCCACGTTGCGTGCCGCACCGAAGAAGCGCTTCGGACGGTGCAGGGCGTTGGCGTCCACACCACCGGTGAGCACCTTGCCGGAGCTGGGCACCACGTTGTTGTAGGCACGTGCCAGGCGGGTGATCGAGTCGAGCAGGATCACCACGTCCTTCTTGTGTTCGACCAGGCGCTTGGCCCGCTCGATCACCATTTCGGCGACCTGCACGTGACGCGCGGCGGGTTCGTCGAAGGTGGAGCTGATGACTTCGCCGCGCACGGTGCGCTGCATTTCGGTCACTTCTTCCGGGCGCTCATCGATCAGCAGCACGATCATGTGCACTTCGGGATGATTCGTCGTGATGGCCGTGGCCACCTGCTGCATCATCATCGTCTTGCCGGCCTTGGGCGGGGAGACGATCAGCGCACGCTGACCCTTGCCCTGCGGTGCCATCAGATCGAGGATGCGGCCGGTGATGTCTTCCGACGAGCCGTTGCCGCGTTCCAGCGTGAAACGCTTGCGCGGGAACAGCGCCGTGAGGTTCTCGAACAGGGCCTTGTTCTTCGACGCTTCCAGCGGCTCACCATTGATGGTGTCCACGATCGACAGCGCGAAGTAGCGCTCGCCGTCCTTCGGGAAGCGGATGCGGCCGGACAGGTGGTCGCCGGTACGCAGGTTGAAGCGGCGGATCTGGCTGGGCGAGATGTAGGTGTCGTCCGGGCCGGCCAGGTAGCTGGCTTCGGCCGCGCGCAGGAAGCCAAAGCCGTCCGGCAGGATTTCCAGCACGCCGTCGGCGGCAACGCCGTCGCCGTGGCGGGTCAGCACCTTGAGCAGGGCGAAGATCACGTCCTGCTTGCGGGCGCGGGCCACGCCTTCGGAGATCTGCAGCTGCTCGGCGATGTCCAGCAGCTTCTGGGCCGGCATGCGCTTGAGGTCGCTCAGCGAATAGACCGGGAAGCCTTCCGGCACGTTGGCCTGCTGGCTGCGCACGAACGGCTGCTGCTCGCCATTGTCCTGCGGCATGCCGTCGTCGCGGAAGCCACCACCACCGCCGCCACGATTGCGGTCGCGGTCGCGGCGGTTACGGAAACGGTCGCGGCGGTTGCCCTGGCCCTGGCCCTGGCCGTCGTTCTGGTTCTGGCCTTTGCCCTGGTTCTGGCCCTGGTACGGGTTCTGGCCGCCCTGCGGGTTGTTGTTGCGCTGGCCGCCGTCGCCGGCGTCCTGGCCACCGCCCTGCGGGGCCGGGGCGTCGCCGCTGGACGCGGCCGGTGCCTGGGGCGCCTGCTGTGGGGCTGCGGGTGCAGCCGGCGCCGGCGCGTCAGGCGCGGCAGCCAGGGGCAGGGCGTTCTGGGAAGGAGAAGAACCGGTGTCGGCGCTGCTGGCAGCGGCCTTGGCGACGCGCGGCTTGCGCACGCGCTTCTCGGCGGGCGCGTCGGCGCTCCCGGGTTCGGAAGTAGTGATATCGGACAAGTGCTGAATTCCTCGCTGGAAGGTGCGAGCGCCCGGCAGGGGCGGCGAACGTTGGGAAGGGATTCTGGAAAGAAACGTCGTCCAGAAGATGCGGCGCGCGAATGCGGCCGGATGTGCCGACACTAACACCGGCTCGCGGCGGTGCGCAAGCCGGGTGGGGCAGGGTCATTCATGCGGGCGTGGGCCCGCGGGGCAGCCAGCCTGGGCCGGCTGCCTGCTGCGATCAGGCCAGGGCCTTGTCGAGCATGCCAGCCAGCTGGGCCTTGCCGACGGCGCCGATCTGCTGGTTCTGGACTTCGCCGTTCTTGAAGACCAGCAGCATCGGGATCGAACGCACGTGGTACTTCACGGCCAGTTCGCGCTGCTGATCCACATTGACCTTGGCGATCTTGGCGCGGCCGTCATAGGCGTCTGCCAGCTCGTCCAGCGCCGGGGCGATCATCTTGCAGGGGCTGCACCATTCGGCCCAGAAATCAACCAGGACCGGCTCCTTGGAGTTCAGTACCTTGTTCTCGAAGTCAGCGGTATCTTCTACGTATACAACCTTGTCGCTCATCTTGGTCTCTCAAATTGGAGTGCACCCGGCCGGGCCGGAGGGGTTGAACCTGGACAGGGCTGGGGGCCTGGTCCGCGTCTGCTGCCTCGTGGCCGCGTCGGCGGCCAGCGGTGCGTCCGGTGGATGCCTGGACGCTCACGGCCGGCAGTGTACCCCTATCGTCGCGGGGTGGCAGGCACGGGGTGCAACGAATCATCCTGTGACTGGCATCGCGCTTTGCCGGGGCTGGCCATACCTATATGCGGGTGGGGGTTTGGCGGTTCCAGCCCGGAAGGGCGGGGCGTTCAACTGGGGGTCGGGGGGGTGAACGAGCGGTTGACGGGCTACCGGGGCAGCCACGCATGGCGTGGCTCTACCTGCGTTGGGTGCCTTGTCGTGCTGTCGCGCAGGGGCGTGAGACCGAGCATCCCGGTTTGGCGGCCGCTTTGCGCTAAACTGGGTCATTGTGCGGCGCCCGAGGACCGGTAGGTCCGGCCTCCGCCTTCCCTGGCGCAGGGCCCTCAATGGCGACGGTGCCCCCAAGATTGCAAGCCACCCGTGCACGCTGCCGGGCTGGCCTTACCAAGACGGACTCATGAGCGACAAACCGCTGACCGATTTGACCTTCTCCTCCTTCGATCTGCATCCGGCCCTGCAGGCCGGTCTTGAAGGCGCTGGATTCACCCGCTGCACCCCCATCCAGGCGCTGACGCTGCCGGTGGCACTGCCCGGCGGAGACGTCGCCGGCCAGGCCCAGACCGGTACCGGCAAGACGCTGGCCTTCCTGGTCGCGGTGGTCAACCGCCTGCTGACCCGCCCGGCGCTGGCCGACCGCAAGCCGGAAGACCCGCGCGCGCTGATCCTGGCGCCGACCCGCGAACTGGCCATCCAGATCCACAAGGATGCGGTGAAGTTCGGCTCCGACCTGGGCCTGCGCTTCGCGCTGGTCTACGGCGGCGTGGACTACGACAAGCAGCGCGAGCTGCTGCAGCAGGGCGTGGACGTGATCATCGCCACCCCCGGCCGCCTGATCGACTACGTCAAGCAGCACAAGGTGGTCTCGCTGCACGCCTGCGAAATCTGCGTGCTCGACGAAGCCGACCGCATGTTCGACCTGGGCTTCATCAAGGACATCCGCTTCCTGCTGCGCCGCATGCCCGAGCGCAGCACGCGCCAGACCCTGCTGTTCAGCGCCACCCTCAGCCACCGCGTGCTGGAGCTGGCCTACGAGCACATGAACGAGCCGCAGAAGCTGGTGGTGGAAAGCGAGTCGATCACCGCCGCCCGGGTGCGCCAGCGCATCTACTTCCCGGCAGACGAGGAAAAGATCCCGCTGCTGCTGGGCCTGCTCTCGCGCAGCGAAGGCGCGCGCACCATGGTGTTCGTCAACACCAAGGTGTTCGTCGAGCGCGTGGCGCGCTCGCTGGAGAAGGCGGGCTACCGCGTGGGCGTGCTGTCCGGCGACGTGCCGCAGAAGAAGCGTGAGAGCCTGCTCAACCGCTTCCAGAAGGGCCAGCTGGAAATCCTGGTGGCCACCGACGTGGCCGCGCGCGGCCTGCACATCGACGGCATCAAGTACGTCTACAACTACGACCTGCCGTTCGACGCCGAAGACTACGTGCACCGCATCGGCCGTACCGCCCGCCTGGGTGAGGAAGGCGATGCCATCAGCTTCGCGTGCGAGCGCTATGCGATGGGCCTGCCGGACATCGAGGCGTATATCGAGCAGAAGATTCCGGTGGAACCGGTCACCAGCGAGATCCTGACCGCGTTGCCGCGTCCGGAACGCGCCCCGGTGGCCGCAGGCGAGGAGGGCGACGAGAACGAGAGCGTCGGCCAGATCTTCCGCGAAGCGCGCGAAGCGCGTGCCGCCGAAGAAGAGCGCCGCGGTGGCGGTCGTTCGTCCACTGGCAGCCGCTCCGGCGGTGGCCGTGGCGAACGCAGTGGTGAGCGTAGCGGCGAACGCAAGCCGCGCCCGCCGCGCAAGCCGCGTGTGGAAGGCGAACAGCCGGCCGTTGCCGTCGAAGGCGCCGCACCCGTAGCAGTTGCAGCGGCCCCGCAGCCGCCGCGTCCGCCGCGCGCCGAAGGGGCACCGGAAGGTGCGGCCGAAGGCGAACGCGCGCCGCGCAAGCGCCGTCGTCGTCGCCACGGCCGTCCGGTCGAAGGCGCCGAGGGTGCTACCCAGTCGGTCACGCCGGTGCAGGTCACCGCCAAGCCGATGCGCAACACCGCACCGGCCGCCGACCCGGGCGCAGGCTTCCTGACCCGCATCGGCCGCAAGATCCGCCGGATGTTGTCGGGCGGTTGATCTCCGATCAACGGTAGCGCCCGGCCGGTGGTCGGGCGCTACGCCATCCCCACGCTGCCGCGCTCCTCCTGCATAATCGGAGGAATGAGCGTCCTGCGTTTTGACAATGTCAGCAAACACTATGCGGGCGGCCACCAGGCACTGGTGGACGTCAGCTTCGACGTCGCGCCCGGGGAGATGCTGTTCGTCACCGGGCATTCCGGCGCCGGCAAGAGCACCCTGCTCAAGTTGATCCACCTCGACGAACGGCCGAGCCGTGGCGCCGTCGTGTTCGACGAGCGCAACCTGCTCAAGGTCCGCGGTGGCGACATTCCGCGCCACCGGCGCACGGTCGGCGCGGTCTACCAGGACCACCGCCTGCTGATGGACCGCAGCATTGCCGAGAACGTCGCCCTGCCACTGATCCTGCGCGGTACCCGCCGTGCCGATATCGCCAAGCGTGTGCGCTCGGTGCTGGAACGCATGGGCCTGGGCCACCGCGAAAAGGCGCTGCCGTCGCAGCTGTCGGCCGGTGAACAGCAGCGCGTGGGCATTGCCCGGGCGATCGTCGGCGAACCCAAGCTGCTGGTCGCCGACGAACCCACCGGCAACCTCGACCCCACCCTGGCGGCGGAAATCATGGCGCTGTTTGCCGAACTGCCCGAGCGCGGCACCAGCGTGCTGGTGGTCAGCCACGACCTGGCGCTGCTGCGCGCGATGCGCAAGCGCGTGCTGATCCTCGACCACGGCAAGCTGATCGACGACATCTCGCCGCAGGACCTGGCCGAATGAGTACCGCCACCAACAAGGAAGCCGCCGCACCGTCGCGGTTGGGCGTGTGGCTGCACCACCACGGCCACAGCGTGGTGTTCAGCCTGGGCCGCGCCTGGCGCAAGCCGTGGGCCACCCTGCTCACGGTGATGGTGATGGCGCTCGCGCTGGCCCTGCCGTTGGGCCTGTCGATCGCGCTGGACAACCTCAAGCACTTCGCCGGCAGCGTGCAGCAGTCGCGCGACATCAACCTGTTCCTCAAGACCGACGTCGATGCGGCGGCGGCCAAACAGGTGGCCGATACCCTGCGCGGCCGCGCCGACGTGGCCGGCGTCACCCTGCGCTCGCCCGACGAGGGCCTGGCGGAACTGCGCGACAGTGCCGGGCTGGGCGAAGCGATCGATGCGCTGCACGACAACCCGTTGCCGTCGCTGCTGATCGTGACCCCGGCCAATGGCACCGACGACGCCCGCCTGGCGCAATCGCTGGAAGGGCTGCCCCAGGCAGACCTGGTCCAGCACGATGCACTGTGGCGCAAGCGCCTGGACGCGTGGCTGGGCTTCGGCACGCGGCTGGTGCAGGTGCTGTCGGCACTGCTCGGCCTGGGCGCCGCGCTGGTGGTGGGCAATACGGTGCGGCTGGACATCCAGGCGCGCCGCGACGAAATCGGCGTGCTGCAGCTGCTCGGTGCCAGTGACGGCTTCATCCGCCGTCCGTTCCTGTACCTGGGCGCCTGGTACGGCCTGGGCGCCGGTGCGCTGGCCCTGGCCCTGGTCGGCATCGCCGGGCTGGCGCTGCGCCCGCCGCTGGCCGCGCTCTCGCAAAGCTACGCCAGCCCGTTCGTGTTGCATGGGCTGGACCTGCTGCATTCATCGCTCGTGCTGGTCGGCACCGTCGTGCTGGGCTGGCTGGGCGCGTGGCTGGTGACGGGACATTTCCTGCGCCAGACCCGTCCGACCGAAACCTGAGGCCCGCATGCGTCCGCAAGTATTGAAGCACCTGGTCGACGATGCACCGCGCGTCATGGTGGTCGATGGTTCCAAACTGGTCCGCCGCCTGATCGCCGACGTGCTGCAGCGCGAGCTGCCGGCGGTGCAGGTGGTGGGCTGCGCCAGCATCGAAGAGGCGCGCATGGCGCTGGAGGCGGGCCCGGTCAACCTGGTCACCACCTCGCTCACGCTCAGCGATGGCGACGGCCTGGCGCTGGCGCGGCTGGTGCGCGAGACCGCCGGCCAGGCCTACGTGCCGGTCATCGTGGTGTCTGGCGATGCGCAGCAGCATCTGGAGCAGCGCCGCTTCACCGACTACGTCACCGACTACTTCGACAAGGCGCTGGGCCATGAGGCGCTGGCCACCTTCATTCGTGGCTATGTGCAGCCGGAAACCATTCCCGGCGCCACCATCCTGTATGTCGAGGACAGTCGCGTGGTGGCCGAGGCCACCAAGCGCATGCTCGAACGCCAGAGCCTCAACGTGCTGCACGTGATGACCGCCGAAGAGGCGTTCGCGTTGCTGACCGCCGAGTCGCTGGGCCGCAGCAGCCACCGCATCGACCTGGTGCTGACCGACGTGACCCTGAAGGGCGAACTCAGCGGACGTGACGTGGTGGAGCGCGTGCGCGTGGATTTCGGCTACGGCAAGCGCCGCCTGCCGGTGCTGGTGATGACCGGCGACGGCAACCCGCTCAACCAGTCCGGCCTGCTGCAGGCCGGTGCCAATGACCTGGTGCAGAAGCCGATCGAAGAACGGCTGCTGGTCACCAAGGTCCTGTTCCAGCTGCGCCTGGCGCGACTCAACGACAACAAACCCGCGGTGCGATGAACGACGACGTACAACCGAGCATCCAGCTCGAACCGAGCTGGAAGGCGCGTATCGGGGACTATCTGCTGCGGCCGGAGATGCGCGAGCTCGCCGGCTTCCTGCGCCAGCGCAAGGCGGCCGGTGCCCACGTGTTCCCGCCGGGCCCGCAGATGTTTGCCGCCTTCGATGCCACGCCGTTCGGGCAGGTGAAGGTGGTGATCCTGGGGCAGGACCCCTACCACGGCGCGGGCCAGGCGCATGGCCTGAGCTTTTCGGTGATGCCCGGCGTGCCGGTGCCGCCGTCGCTGCTGAACATCTACAAGGAACTGGAGGCCGACCTCGGGCTGCCGCGGCCAGACCACGGTTGCCTGCTGCCCTGGGCGCAGCGCGGGGTGCTGCTGCTCAACGCGGTGCTGACCGTGGAAGAGGGGCAGCCCGGCTCGCACCAGAAGCGCGGCTGGGAAGGCTTCACCGACCATGTGGTGGACACCCTCAACCGCGAGCGCGAGGGCCTGGTCTTCCTGCTGTGGGGCAGCTACGCGCAGCAGAAGGGCAAGGTGATCGACACCGGCCGCCATCGTGTGCTCAAGGCGCCACATCCGTCGCCGCTGTCGGCGCACCGCGGCTTTCTTGGCTGCAGGCATTTTTCCACGGCCAACCAGTACCTGGAGCGACGCGGCGCGGGCCGCATCGACTGGTCGCTGCCGCCGCGCGCCGCAATCGCGCAATCGGTGTAACGACCCACGGTCGTTACCCACCGGTCGGCTACATTCTGCGTAGTCAGGGTGAAAGCCTGACGTAATCGCACCGAATTTAATCGTTCAACATTTCGATGATGGCGCGGGCCATCTGGCGTTTTCGCGGCGGCATGCGACGCAGCAGGGAGAGAATCTCGGTTTCCTGGGCGGTACGCGCCGCGTCGACCGAGGTTTCTTCCGACAGGGTTAAGTCGTTTCCGTCCTCGGGACGGCCCGGTCCGCGTCCCGTCGCCAGCCATTCAAAATAGACTTGCGTCACAATTGCGACGCAGGCAAGGTGTTGAACACTGGGAAACGTGCCGCCCTCCCGTTCCCATTGCGCCACGGCACTGCGGCGTACGCCGGCCTCCAGCGCCAGCTGCGATTGCGATAGTCCTGCGGTCAGGCGTGCTCGTCTGATTCTGTCGCACATGGCCTGCATGTAGCGCCCCCTTTCCCTGTTTAGTAAGTATTGCTTCCCTGAAAGCGATTCTTTTCTTCTGTGTACAGAATTGCTTTCGCTCACTTCTGTAGCAAGGGTTATAGCCGGGCGCCAGCCCGCCAGCAAGCGCCACTCCCCCGCATTTTCACACCGTCTTGTTTGACGGAATTTCCGTGGCCCCGCATTAATCGCCAAAACCGGGGCTGAACGTAGATTACGTCGGGAACCGGACATCGGCACAGCGCGATCAGGGAGGCGACGGAGTAAATCCGCCGTCACGGTCGAACTCTGCCCAAAAAATGTCTGCGGAGACGAAACGTATGGTTAATGTGAAAGGCGTGAACGTTTCGTCAGTGCGTTGGCAGGCGCTGTTGCTGCTGACCCTGCTGGCGGTGCTTTCCTGCCTTGGCCGGGCCTACGCGCAGTCAGCCTGCACCGCGGGCGCCTGCGTCAGCGCCGGGCCCCGCCTGGCCTCGGTCGACTCCACCCAGAGCCCGATCCTGAATCTGCTGTTCGGCGCGCTGCTGCCCGGCACCACCCTCAACCTGAGCGTGGCCGACTGGAACAACCTGGCTGGCGCCAACATCAACCTCAACGCGCTGCTGACCCAGCTCAACGGCGGCGTGGTGGTCAGCGATCCCAGCCAGGTGCTCAATACCAACATCACCCTGGGCCAGCTGCGCGCGGCGATGGTGCAGGTGCTGCAGGCCGACGGCCAGACCGCGGCGGCCAACGTGCTCAACGCGCTGCCCCTGGGGGTTGCCGGCACGTCCGGCAGCATCCGCCTGGCCGACATCCTGCAGATTGCCCTGCCTACCGGCTCGCTCACCACGGTGCGGCTGAATGTCCTGGACCTGCTCACCGGCGGCGTGCAGCTGTACAACTTCCGCAACGTGCTCACCACGCCCACCCCGATCACCGTCAACACGGCCGCACTCGGGCTCAACGGCGTGGCCAACGTGCGCCTGTGGGTGCAGGTGGTGGAACCCCCGGTGTACAACTGCGGCGCGGTCGGTGCGGCGTTCCACAGCGCGGCCATCCGCATCAAGCTCGACCTGGACCTGGTGCAGGGCCTGAACACCGGCACGCTGAGCGCCGCGCTCAGCGGCCTCAACCTCCTGGGCGTGTCGCTGTCCAACACCAGCATCAGTGCCGATGTGCTGCACCTGCAGGTGTACGCCGATGTGGCCCGCGCCGAAGGCTCGATCTCGGCGATCAACCTGGTGGGCAGTGCGGTCACGCTGCAGGCGCGTCCGGGCCTGGTCAACCTGTACGTCGGCCAGATCAGCGACGCCACCTTCTTCAACCGCAGCACGGTACTGACCAGCACCGCGCTCAGCCCGGCGACGCTCACCTCGCTGAGCGTCAAGGTGCGGGTGTCGGCCAACGTCCTGGGCATTCTCACGCCCATCGCCGACGTCACCATTCCGCTCACCGTGAGCATCAGCGGCTACGCCACCGCCACCCCCGGGCTGCAGAGCGCCAGCTTCACCGGGCCGTATCCACAGACGCGAACGCTGACGGCCGGCACAGTGAGTGCGGCGACGCTGGTATCCACGCTGGCCAACTCGCTCAACATCCAGGTCACCAGTGGCAACCCGGTGGTGACGCTGCTCGGCGGTATCGCCTTGCCGTTGCCGGTGGCCGACCTGGTCAACGGCATCGTCAACACGCTGCTGACGCCGATCCGCAGCCAGGTCAACGCGCTGGTCACCCCGGTACTCACGGCGTTGTTGGGCGGCGTGGTGGACAACCTGCTGGGCCTGCTCGGCATCCGCGTGGGCCAGGCCGTGTTCACCGTCGAAGGCGTCACCCAGGCCTGCGCGGCGACGCTGCAGCTGGTGAAACTGCTGCAACCCACCAGCGACACCGGGCTGTTCAACCTGTCCATCACCTACAACGGCAGCACCGTCGGGTCGGCCACCAGCGTAGGCAACAACGGCGCCACGGCGGCGGTGATCACCGTGCCTGGCGGCAGCTATGCGCTGGCCGAGGCTGCGGCCGGCGGCGGCACGCTCGCGCGCTATGCCAGCAGCTGGCAGTGCGTGGACCAGAACAACACGGTGGTCTCGTCCGGTACCGGCGGCACGTTCACGCTGCAGGCGCCGGCGATGACCGCTACGGCGGTCACCCTGGTGTGCAGCATCACCAACCGAACGCGCCAGGCAGACCTGTCCATCACCAAGAGCGATGGCAGCAGCACCTACACGCCGGGTGGCTCGGCGACCTACACGCTGGTGGTGCGCAACAACGGGCCCGACCCGGTCACCAACGCCATCGTCGCCGACACGCTTCCCAACGGCACCACGCTGCGTGGCGCATGGACCTGCAGTGCCACCACGGGCAGCGCCTGCGCTGCGGCCAGCGGCGGGGCGGTGGGCGGTGCCGCGGTCAGCGTCGGGGTGAACCTGGTCAATGGCGGCCAGGCAACGATCAGCGTGCCAGTGAGCTTCAGCAACAACCCCGGCGCGTACTGACGCGCCGGGCAATACGACCGATGGCGGGGGAATGATCCCGCGCCGTGGATTCACGGATACAGCGTTGCCGGGCAGGCCACACGGGCCTCACGGCGGCTTTGGAGGAGGAACGCATGGCAACAACCGGCACACACGGCAGGGCACGCATGGCTTCGGCCAGCATCGCGTACGCGGTGGCCCTGTTGGCGGTGCTGCTGTCGCCACCCGTCTCCGCACAGAGCTACCCGAATCCGCTGAGCAACACCGCCACGGTCACCGCGCCGGTGGATGTCGGCGACCCGACGCTGGGCAACAACACCGCCATCGACGCCAACGCGCTGGCGCTGCAGGCGCAGCTCAGCGTGACCAAAACGCTGCTCAGCGCGTCCCCCGTGGCCGCCGGCGGCGCCGTGCAGTACCGCATCCAGGTCAGCAATGCCGGCCCCTCGGCGGCCAGCGCCGTGGGCGTGGTCGACACTGTGTCCGCGTCGCTCACCAACGTCACCTGGACCTGCCAGCCCACCACCGCCGCCTCGTCGTGCGCGTTGGCCAGCGGTGCGGGCAACGCGATCAACGTGCAGGTCAATGTAGGGGTAGGTGACAGCGTCGTGCTGCTGGTCAACGGCAGCGCGCCCACCTCCACGCCCGCCACCGTGCCGGCCAACAGCGTGTCGCTGGTGCTGCCGCCGGGCACGACCGACCCGACCCCGGGCGACAACAGCGCGACCACCCCGGCGGTGCCGGTGCAGGCCAACGCGCTGGTCGCCAACAACGACACCTTTGCCACGGCCATTTCCTCGACCACGGGCGGCAACACGCCCAGCGTGCTCACCAACGACACCCTCAACGGTGCACCGGTGAACGGGGCCAACCTGATCATCGCGCTGCAGAACGCGCCGGCCGGCTTCACCATCAACGCCGCCGGTGTGATCGCGGTCCCCGCGGGCGCCGCCGCTGGCGCCACCGCGCTGACCTATCAGATCTGCGAGAGCGCATCGCCGACCAACTGCGCCACCGCCACCGCCAGCTTCGTGATCGCCCCGACAGCGGTGAATGACAGCTTCAACGCCGTCGGCGGCAGCGCGTCACTGAGCGGCAGTGTGGCGGCCAACGACAACGCGCCGGCCGGTGCGGTGTTCAGCGCGATCGGCACCCCGCCGGCCGGGCTGACCGTCGCCAGCGCAGGTACGTTCACCTACGCGCCGCCGGGCGGCATCGTCGCGCCGACCTCGTTCCAGTACCAGGTCTGCCTGCCGGCACCGAACGCCACGGTCTGCGCCACCGCCACCGCGGCGATCGTGGTCAACGCCAATGCGCTGGTTGCCGTGGATGACACGCTGACCCCGCCGATCGCACCCGGTGTTGGCGGCCTTACCGCCAGCGTGCTGCAGAACGACACCTTCAACGGCGGCGCGGTACCGCAGGCGCAGGTCACGCTGAGCCTGGTCGGCGCGCCGACCGGCTTCGCCATCAACGGCAACGGCAGCATCCAGGTGCCGGCAACGGCCGCCGCCGGTCCGCTCGCGCTGACCTACCGCTTCTGCGAAAACGCGTTGCCGGCCAACTGCGCGACCGCCACCGCCAACCTGGTGGTCAGCCCCGACGCGGTCAACGACACGGTCACCACGCCCGGCGGCGGACAGCCGGCGACCGGCAGCCTGGCGGCCAACGACAACATCGCCAGTGGGTCCACCTACACCCTGGGCACCGCGCCGACCCGTGGCACGGCCGTGGTCAATGCCGACGGCACCTTCAGCTACACCCCGCTCAACGGCAACACCGGGCCGGACAGCTTCACCTACCAGGTGTGCCTGCCGACACCGAACGTCGGTGTGTGCGACAGCGCCACGGTCAGCGTGAACGTCGCGGCGAACCAGCTGGTCGCGGCAAACGACGTCTTCACCACGCCGCTGCAGCCGGGGACCACCACTACGGTGAGCCTGCTGGCCAACGACACGCTCAATGGCGCGGCGGTGGTGCCGGCAGCGGTGACGCTGACCCTGAGCGGCGCACCGGCGGGCTATGCCACCAATGCGGCCGGCCAACTCTCCATCCCGGCTGGCGCCGGCGCCGGCGCGGGTGCGGTCAGCTTCAGCTACCAGCTGTGCGAAGTGGCCACGCCGACCAGCTGCGCGACCGCGAACGTACAGCTCGTCATCGCACCGGATGCGGTGGACGATACCTTCGTGGCCACCGCTGGCGTTGCCTTCAACGGCAGCGTGACCGGCAACGACAACGCCGGCGCCAACGCACAGTTCAGTCTGCTGGCCGTGGCCGCGCATGGCACCGTCACCGTCAATGCGGATGGCAGCTTCATCTACACCGCGCAGGCGACCTATACCGGTCCGGACACCTTCCGCTACCAGCTGTGCCTGCCGGCGCCGAACAGCGGCGTGTGCGACGCGGCCACGGTCACCGTCAACGTTGCCCCCGGCGTTGTCGTCGCCAACAACGATGATTTCACCGCTGCCCCGCTGACCGGCGCAGGTGGCCTGACCGCCAGCGTGCTGGCCAACGACACCTTCAATGGCGCGCCGATCACACCGGCGCAGTCCGCACTGTCGCTGATCAACGCGCCGCCGGCCGGGTACACGCTCAATGGCAACGGCCAGCTGCTGGTGCCTGCCGGTGCGCCGGCCGGTCCGATCAGCCTGACCTACCAGCTGTGCCAGGCGGGCACGGGCAACTGCGCCACCGCGACCATCGCGGTGGTGATCGCACCCGATGCCGTGGCCGATGCCTATGCCACCCAGGTCGCGACCCCGGTGAGCGGCAATGTGTCGGTCAACGACAACGTGGCCGCCGGCACCACCTTCGCCATCAACGGCGCGACGCCGCCGGGCCTGGTGTTCGCCGCCGATGGCAGCTTCACCTATACCCCGCCGGCGCAGTTCACCGGCACCACCACCTTCAATTACCAGGCCTGCCTGGCGGCGCCGTTCGCCGCTGTGTGCGATATCGCCACGGTCACGCTGAACGTCAACGCCGGCACGCTGGTCGCCAATCCGGATGACTTCCGCGGCGCCATCATCAACCCGGCCAGCGGCGGCACCACCAACAGCGTGCTGGCCAACGACACCATCAACGGCGCGGTTCCGCCTGCACCCGCACAGGTGATCCTGAGCCTGGTGGGCGCACCGGCAGGCTATGTGCTCAACAGCAACGGCACCATCTCGGTGCCCGGCGGCGCGGCCGCCGGTGCGGTCACCTTCAGCTACCAGCTGTGCGAAGCGGCGCTGCCGACCAACTGCGACACGGCGGCGGTGCAGCTGCTGCTCGCCCCGGTGGCGGTCAACGACAATTTCAGCACCCAGGCCGGCGTGGCGCTGACGGCCAGCGTGGCAGGCAACGACAACGTACCCGCCAACAGCAGCTTCGCGCTCAGTGGTGCAGCGCCTGCAGGCCTGGTGTTCACCGCCAACGGCGGCTTCACCTACACGCCGCCGGTGGGGACGCAGGGCGTTGTCACCTTCGCGTACCAGGCCTGCCTGCCCGCGCCCAACGCCGCGGTCTGCTCCGGCGCCACGGCCACGCTGAACGTCAACGCGGGCACACTCGTTGCCAACGACGACGATTTCCGTGGTGCGCCGATCAATCCCCTGGTGGGCGGCACCACCGTTTCGGTGCTGGCCAACGACAGCCTGGATGGCACCTCGCCGCCGGCGTCGGCGGACGTGCTGCTGAGCCTGGTCGGTGCGCCGTCCGGCTATACGCTGGCCGCCGACGGCACCCTGACCGTTGCCGCCGGCGTGCCGGCGGGTGCCGTCACGCTCACCTATCGCCTGTGCGAAACCGCGCTGGACAGCAACTGCGATTCGGCACAGGTGCAACTGCTGGTGGCGCCGCTCGCCAGCGCCGACGTGTTCTCCACGCCTGCGGGCCAGCTGCTGGCCGGCAATGTCGGCAGCAACGACAACGCGCCGGCGGGTGCGGTGTTCACCCTCACCGCGGCCGCGCCCGCCGGGCTGCAGTTCGGTCCGGATGGCAGCTTCCTGTACACGCCGCCAGCAGGTTTCACCGGCCCGGTCGCGTTCAACTACCAGGTGTGCCTGCCCGCACCGGATACGGCACAGTGCAGCACCGCCGGTGCGGTCATCAACGTCAATGCCGGCACGCTGGTTGCGCGTGACGACGACTTCAGCGGCACCCCGCTGGCACCGGGCAACAACAGTCCCACCAGCGTGCTGGCCAACGACACCCTGGACGGCGCCACGCCGCCGGCGGCCGCCAACGTCATCCTCAGCCTGGTCGGCGCACCGGCCGGGTATGCGCTGGATGCCAACGGCATCCTGCAGGTGCCCGCCGGCGCTGCCGCTGGCGCCACGGTGCTGACCTACCAGATCTGCGAAACCGTCCTGCCCAGCAACTGCGCCAGCGCGACCATCCGGCTGGTGGTGACCCCGTCGGCCACCGACGATGCGTTCTCGACGCCTGCGGGGCAGGCGCTGAACGGCAGCGTGGGCAACAACGACAACGTGCCTGCCGGCGCGCAGTTCACCCTGACCAGCGCCGTGCCGGCCGGGTTGACGTTCAACGCCGACGGCAGCTTCCTGTACGTCGCACCGACCGGCACCACCGGCCCGGTCAATTTCAGCTACCGGGTCTGCCTGCCTGCGCCGAACGGTGCGCTGTGCGCCACCGCAAACGCCGCCATCGCCATCACTGTCGGCACGCTGGCGGCCGTCAACGATGATTTCAGCACCACCCCGATCAGCCCGGTGAGCGGTGGCAGCACCGCATCGGTGCTGCTCAACGATTCGCTCAACGGCGCCACGCCGCCGGCCGCCGCCGACGTGCTGCTGTCGCTGACGGGCGCGCCGGCCGGCATCGGCATCAATGCCGATGGCACGGTCAATGTGGCCGCCGGCACCACCGCCGGCGCCAGGACCCTCAACTATCAGCTGTGCGAAGCCGCCGCACCCGGCAATTGCGCCATCGCGTCGCTGCGCCTGGTGGTGGCCCCCGCCGCCGTCGACGATGCGTTGTCCACGTCGGTGGGCGTGCCGCTCACCGGCACGGTTGCCGGCAACGACAACGTGGGCACGGGCGCGCAGTTCAGTGTGTCCGGCGCGGCCCCGGCGGGGCTGGTGCTTGCCGCCGATGGCACGTTCACCTACACGCCGCCGGCAGGCTTCAGCGGCCCGGCCACCTTCACCTACCAGGTCTGCCTGCCCGTGCCGGATGCGGCGGTGTGCAGCACCGCCAACACGACCATCAACGTCAACACCGGCACCCTGGTGGCGGTCGACGACACCTTCGCCACCCCGATCGCGCCGGGCACGCCGTCGCCCACCGTCCTGGCCAACGACACCCTCAATGCTGTCACGCCGCTGCCGGCCGACGTGCTGCTCTCGCTGATCGGCGCGCCGACCGGTTTCACCATCGCCGCCGATGGCACGATCAGCGTTGCCACCGGCACGTTGTCCGGTGCCACCACGCTCACCTACCAGATCTGCGAAGCGGCCGCGTCCACCAACTGCGCCACGGCAAACGTTGCCCTGGTCGTCAGCCCTGCGCCGGCCAATGACGTGTTTGCGGTGCAGGCCGGCCAGACCCTCAACGGCTCGGTGTCGGGCAACGACAACATGCCGATCGGTTCCACGTACACGCTGCAGGGCACGCCCCCGGCGGGTGTGACGTTCGCCGCCGATGGCAGCTTCAGCTACACGCCGCCGGCAGGCACCACCAGCCCGACCAGTTTCACCTACCAGGCCTGCCTGCCGGCACCGAACGGCGCGGCCTGCGGCACGGCCACGGTGACGTTGAACATCAACAACGGTGCACTGGTGGCGCGTGACGATGCCTTCGGTGCGGTAGCACCGGGCGGCATTACGCCCAGCGTGCTCGGCAACGACGTGCTCAACGGGGTGAGCCCGCCGGCCGCCGCCAGCGTCGCGCTGTCGCTGGTCGGTGCGCCCGCCGGCTTCACGCTCAATGCCAACGGCACGGTGTCGGTCGCGGCCGGCGCACCGGCCGGGGCGATCACGCTGCGCTACCAGATCTGCGAAACCGCCGCGGCAAACAACTGCGCCACCGCCGACATCGCGCTGGTGGTGCGCCCCACGCCGGTGGACGACGTCATCGCCGTGCAGGCCGGCCAGCCCAACACCGGCAACGTGTCCGGCAACGATGGCCTGCCCGCAGGCTCCACCTGGAGCGTGGCCGTGCCCCCGCAGGGCCTGGTGTTCAACGGCAACGGCAGCTTCACCTACACGCCGCCGGCCGGGACGATCGGCCCGGTGACCTTCAGCTACCAGGCCTGCCTGCCGGCCCCGGACGCGGCCGTGTGCGGCAACGCCAACGCCACGTTGAACATCGGCGTCAATGCCGTGGTGGCCAACGACGACACGTTCGCGGTCCCGCTCGGCGCCGGCTCGGTCACGCCCAGCGTGCTGGCCAACGATTCGCTCAACGGTGTCACGCCGCCTGCAGCGGCGGCCGTGCAGTTGCTGCTGGTGGGCGCGCCGACCGGCTTTGTCATCAACAACGACGGCACCGTGCAGATTCCTGCCGGCACCACCGCGGGCGCGACGCTGCTGACCTATCAGCTGTGCGAAAGCGCGTCGCCGACCAATTGCGCCACCGCCGCCATCCGCTTCGTGATCGCGCCCGCACCGCAGAACGATGCGTTCGCGGTGCAGGCCGGTGGCACGCTCAACGGCAGTGTGGCCCTCAATGACAGCATGCCGGCCGGTTCGCGCTGGGCCGTGCAGGGCACCGCTCCGGCGGGTCTGGTGTTCAATGCCGATGGCAGCTTCACCTACACCCCGCCGGTGGGCACCACCGGTGCGGTGACGTTCACCTACCAGACCTGCCTGCCGGCGCCGAACGGTGCCGTGTGTGGCAATGCCACCGCCACGCTCAACGTCAACCTGGGCACCCTGGTGGCCGGCGACGACAGCTTCACCGGCGTGGCGCAGGGCGGTTCCACCCCGAGTGTGCTCGGCAACGACGCGCTCAATGGCGTCAGCCCGCCGCCGGCGGGCAGCGTGCAGCTCTCCCTGGTGGGGGCGCCCAGCGGCTATGCGATCGCGGCCGACGGCACGATCGCCGTGCCGGCGGGGACCATGGCGGGCCCGGGCACGCTGACCTACCAGATCTGCGAGACCGCGGCGCCGGGCAACTGCGATACCGCAACGGTGACATTGGTGATCAACCCGTCGCCGGTGGATGACGCCTATGCGGTACAGGCCGGCGGCACCATCAGCAACGGCAATGTGGCCGCCAACGACTGGATGCCGGCCGGCTCCACCTGGGTCGTGCAGGGCGCCACGCCGGCCGGCCTGGTGTTCAATGCCGATGGCAGCTTCACCTACACCCCGCTGCCGGCCACCGTGGGCCCGGTGGTCTTCACCTACAAGACCTGTCTGCCCGCGCCCAACGCGGCGCTGTGCGGCACCGCCAACGTCACGCTGAACATCAACTCCGGCACCTTGGTGGCCGTCGATGACACGCTCACCGGTGTCGCCGCCGGTGGCACCACCGCGAGCAGCGTGCTTGCCAACGATGTACTCAATGGCGTGACGCCGCCGGCACCGGCCAATGTGATCCTGAGCCTGGTCGGCGCGCCTGCCGGTTTCGCCATCACCCCCGCCGGCACCCTCAGCGTGGCACTCGGCACCGTTTCGGGTCCGACCACGCTGACGTACCAGATCTGCGAAGTGGCCGCGCCGACCAACTGCGATACCGCCAGCGTCACCGTGGTGGTCAACCCCACGCCGCAGAACGATGCCTTCACCGTGCAGGCGGGGCAGACGCTGCGCAACAGCGTGGCGACCAACGACAACCTGCCGGCCGGCGCCAGCTTCACCGCGCAGGGCGCACTGCCTGCGGGCCTGGTGTTCAACACCGATGGCACCTTCGCCTACACGCCGCCGATCGGCGCGACGTCGCCGGTGAGCTTCACCTACCTGGCCTGTCTGCCGGCTCCCAACGGCGGGCTGTGCGCGCCGGCGACCGTCACGCTGAACATCAGCAACGGCACGCTGGTGGCGGGCAACGACACGCTCAGTGGCGTTGTTCCGGGCACCACTTCGGCGGCCAGCGTGTTGGCCAATGACAATCTCAATGGCGTCTCGCCGCCGGCCTCCGCCGATGTGGTGTTGACGCTCATCGGCGCACCGGCGGGCTTCGCGATCACCCCCACCGGCACGATCACCGTGTCCGGCGGCGTCGATGCGGGCCCCACCACGTTCACCTACCAGGTCTGCGAAGCGGCGGCGCCGGGCAACTGCGCCACCGCCAGCGTGACCGTGATCGTCACGCCCACGCCGCAGAACGACGCGTTCTCGGTGCTCGCCGGCCAGAGCCTGTCTGCCAGCGTGGCCGCCAACGACCGCATGCCGGCCGGCTCGAGCTGGGCCGTGCAGGGCACGCCGCCGCCGGGCCTGCTGTTCAACCTGGATGGCAGCTTCACCTACACCCCACCGATCGGTACCCCCAGCCCGGTGGCCTTCACCTACCGCACCTGCCTGCCTGCACCGAACAACAACCTGTGCAGCACCGCCACGGCGACGCTCAACGTCAACAACGGCACGCTGACCGCCGGCGATGACACCCTGTCCGGCGTGCTGCCGGGCGCGACCACCGGCAGCAGCGTGCTGGCCAACGACAGCCTCAACGGGGTCAGCCCGCCGCTGCCTGCCAATGTGGTGCTGAGCCTGGTCGGTGCACCGGCCGGCTTCACCATCAACCCCGATGGCACGATCGCGGTCGGCAGCGGGGTCGTCTCGGGCCCGACCACGATCACCTATCAGATCTGCGAGGCGGCCGCGCCGGCCAACTGCGATACCGCCAGCGTCACCGTGGTGGTGACACCGGCACCGCAGAACGACGCGTTCGCCGTGCGGGTCGGGCAGACCCTGGCTGATACGGTGGCCGCCAACGACAGCGCGCCGATGGACGCGGTGTACACCCTGCAGGGCGCCTCGCCTGCCGGCTTCGCCTTCACCGCAAGCGGTGCCTTCACCTACACCCCGCCGGTGGGCGCGGTGGGCCCGATCAGCCTGTCGTACCAGGTCTGCCTGCCCGCACCGAATGCCAGCCTGTGTGGCCAGGCGTTCCTCACCATCAGCATCAACAACGGCCAGCTGGTTGCCGGCGACGACACGCTCACCGGCGTCGCACCGGGCACCACGTCGGCCGCCAGTGTGCTGGCCAACGACAGCCTCAACGGCGTCACCCCGCCGGCGCAGGCCGATGTGGTGCTCAGCCTGGTCGGCGCACCGAGTGGCTTCACGATTGCGCCGGATGGCAGGATCAGCGTCGCCAGCGGCACGCCCTCGGGCGCCACCCCGCTGACGTATCAGATCTGCGAAGCCGCGGCACCGACCAACTGCGATACCGCCAGCGTGACCGTGGTCGTCGGCCCGGCACCGCAGAACGACGCCTTCACCGTGCAGGTCGGGCAGACGCTGAGCAACACGGTGTCTGGCAACGACAACATGCCGGCGGGCGCGGCGTACACGCTGCAAAGCACCCTTCCGGGGCTGTCGCTGGCGGCCACCGGTGCGTTCACCTACAGCCCGCCGGGCGGCACGCCCAGCCCGGTCAGCTTCACCTACCAGACGTGCCTGCCGGCGCCCTATGCGACCGTCTGCGCCACGGCCACCGCCACGATCAACATCAGCAACGGCAGCCTGGTCGCCGGTGCCGATGTACTGCCCGACGTGCTGCCGGGGACGACCTCGGCCACCAGCGTGCTGGCCAATGACCAGCTCAACGGCGTCAGCCCGCCGGCGCCGGCCACGGTGCTGTTGACCCTGGTCGGTGCACCGCCTGCCTTCACCATCAATGCCGACGGCACGGTCAACGTGGCGGCCAGCGGCGTGGTCTCCGGCGCCACTGTCCTCACCTACCAGATCTGCGAGGCGGCCGCGCCGGCCAACTGTGCGACCGCAAGCGCCACCGTGGTGGTCACCCCGGTGCCGCAGGCCGATGCCTACACCGTGCCGATCGGGCGTCCGACCACCGGCAATGTGGGGTCCAACGACAACGTGCCTGCCGGGGCGGTATTCACCGTGACCAGCGGTGCGGTGCCGGGCCTGGTCTTCGACGGCACGGGGGCGTTCACCTACACGCCGCCGTCGGGCACCACCGGGCAGGTGAGCTTCACCTACCGTGTCTGCCTGCCGGCGCCGTACAGCGCGCAATGCGGAGACGCGACTGTCACGCTGACCCTGTCCGGCTCGGCCAACGTGGTGCTGGCAGTCAACGATGACTTCACCAGCACCCCGGTGGACCCGTCGGTGGGCGGCACCATCGCCCGCTCGGTGCTGGACAACGATGCGTTCAACAACGTCTCGCCGCCGCCGGTCGGCAGCGTCATCGCCAGCCTGACCGGCAGCACGCCGGGCTACACCATGAACAACCTTGGCCAGATCATGGTCGCGGCGGGTGTGCAGGCTGGGCAGGTGCAGCTGGCCTACCAGCTGTGCGAAAACGGGGTGCCGACCAACTGCACCACCGCCATTGCCACGGTGAGCGTGCAGGGCCCGGTCGGGGCACTGCTGGCCGTGGACGACAGCGGCGGGCCGGTGGGCCCGGCAGGGCGGGTACGGCTGTTGAACGTGTTCACCAACGACACCTTCAACAGTGCACCGCTGGACCCGGCGCAGGTGAGCTTCACCCCGGTCGCCACCAACGCGCTGACCTTCAGTGCGGATGGATGGGTGAACGTGGCGGCCGGCCTGCCGGCGGGAAGCTACACCACCACTTACACGCTCTGCCTGGTCAGCCAGCCCACGGTCTGCGACACCGGCACCGTGAGCGTGACCGTGATCGCCGCCGAACCCGGCGTGGATGCGGAGGATGACCGCGTGGAGCTGCCGCAGGACGGCGTGATCGAGATCGACGTGCTCGGCAACGACCGCATGAATGGAACGCCGATCGACCCGGACAGCGTCACCCTGAGCATCGTCGCCCAGCCGCCGTACGGCACGGCCACCGTGCTGCCGCGGGCCCGTATCCGCTTCGCCGCGCTGGCCAACTTCTCCGGTGTGCAGGGCTTCGACTACCAGCTGTGTGATATCGCCGATCCGGCCATGTGCGCCACGGCGACCGTCACCGTGACGGTCGACCCGAACGTGCTGAGCCTGGGCGATGATGCGGTGAGCACCAGCGGCTCCGGGCCGTTGCTCATCAACGTGCTGGCCAACGACAGTGTGCGCGCTGCGCCGCTGGACCCGGCGTCCCTGCAGGTGGTCGTGGCACCCACCCATGGCGCCGTGCAGTGTGCCAACGGCGTGTGCACTTACACCCCGACCGCGGCCTTCGCCGGTACCGACAGCTTCCGCTACCGCATCTGCGACGTGTCCATTCCCACGCCGCTGTGCGCCGAAGCCAACGTTTCGGTGACGGTGGCGGGCGAGCAGGCCGTCCTGCGCCTGAGCAAGGTGGCGGCCAAGCGCAGCGCGCAGATCGGCGACCTGGTGCGTTACACCGTCACCATCGACAACGTCGGTGAGGTCGATGCCAACGGGGCCACGCTGCTGGATACGCTGCCGCCGGGCTTCACCTTCGTCAGCGGCGGCTTCGCGGTGCAGGATGCGGACAACGATGCGCGCACCAGTGGGGTTCAACCGCTGCGTATCGACGGTATCGATATCCCGGTCGGCGAACGCGCCACGGTGGTGTACTACCTGCGCGTCGGTGCGGGCACCGGTACCGGTGTGCACACCAACCGCATCACCGCCATCGATGGGCAGAACCGCACCATCGGCAACGTGGCCTCGGCGGATGTCGACATCACCACCGACCCGCTGCTGGACGAAAGCCTGATCGTGGGCAGTGTGTTCGACGACCGCAACGGCAATGGCATCCAGGACGACGGCGAGCGCGGCATTCCAGGCGTGCGCGTCGCCGCGGTGGAAGGCCTGCTGATGGAAACCGACGCGTTCGGTCGCTACCACCTGCTCGGCATTCCCGGCGGTCAGGCGCGCGGACGCAACTTCATCCTGAAGGTCGACCCGTCCACCTTGCCGGCCGGTGCGCAGTTCACCACGCCCAATCCGCTGGTCCGCCGGATCACGCCCGGGCTGCCGGCACGCTTCGACTTCGGTGTGCGGATGCCTGACGGTGCCCTGCGCAGCGGGCCCTCCGCCGGCGTCGGGGCGCCACGGCCCGCCCACATCGAGCTCGGCGATGCCCTGTTTGAGCGGGGCAGTGCACGCCTACCGGCCGACCGCAGCGCGGTACTCGCCAAGGCCGCGCAGGCGCTGGAAACGCATGCGGGGGGACGCCTGACATTGACCGCCACCGCGGCACAGCCCGCGCTGGCACAACAGCGCGCACGCGCGCTGCAGGCGGCGCTGCGCCCGCTGGTGGGCGATGCCGTTGCGGCAGGCACCCGCATCGATGTGCTCGCCGCCGACGGCAGCACGTTGCATTCGCTGCGCCTCGATGATCCTCCCGCGTCTCCTGACGGACCCGACAGCTCGCTCAGGGAGGGGCGCTGACAGCATGGACAATATTCTGAGCCCGACTCCGATTTCCTCCCGTTTCGCCGTACGTGTGGTAGGCGTGCTGTTGCTGGCCGCGTCGCCGGCCTTCGCCCAGCAGACCCTGCCGGCCGACCCGCCCGCGTCGGTCCGCTGCGAAGGCGACAGCTGCCGCAGTGACGACGGCCTGCTCATGCGCATCCGCGACGATGCCGATGCACCCGTCGTGGGCGCCGTGCCTCAGGGACCGGCGACAACGCCGGATGTCGCCACGCCCAATGGCCAGTTCATGGCCGAGCTGCCCAACGGCGGTGTGGTGTGGGCCACCGAAGATCCCACCATGGTGCCGCCCAGCCTGAGCGTGCAGGCGGCCGCCACCGTACCGTTCGAAAACGGCCGGATCGTGCGTCCGCTGCGCTTCCACAGCTACAACAACTACGCTTCGTTCATCCAGAAGCTCGAAGTGACGCTGTATCGGGGCACCGATACCGACCTGGTCACCCCGTTGGCGCGGATCGATCTGCCGGCGGACTACGTGGGCGATGCGGAGTGGAACGGCGAGGTCCCGGCGCAGATCAAGCTGCGCACCGGCGATGACCTGATCTACGTCGCTCGCGCTTACGGTGCCGGCGGCGCGTTCGATGAAACCCGCATCCAGCGCATCCAGCTGGTCACCCCGGAAGACTTCGACCGCGGCCTGCAGGTCACCCGCGACAACGTGCAGAAGACCCTCGGCCAGGCCCTGGACGGCGAAGGCGCGCAGGACCTGCAGGTGAGCAACAGCATCTACGGCCAGAGCATGCTGCGGCTGCAGAACATTCCGATCCACGGCTCGCGCGTTCGCCTGTACGGGCGTGGTCTGGAGCCCAACAGCCGCGTGCGCATCAATGGCCAGGATTTCCCGGTCGATCTGGAGCAGAAGTTCGCCGCCGAGTTCCTCGAGCCGGTCGGCCAGCACCGCTACGACGTCAACGTAGGCTCGCGTGACGTGCCCGATGCGCAGCGCCAGCTGGACGTGGACGTCACCGGCCGCTACCTGTTCCTGGTCGCCATCGCCGACGTGACCCTGTCCAAGAACAGTGCCAGCGGCAACGTGCAGCCACTGGCCGCCGACAACCGCGACGACGACGGCTTCCTCAGCGAGGGGCGGCTGGCGTTCTATCTGAAGGGAAAAATGCGCGGCAAGTATCTGGTGACCGCGCAGGCCGATACCCAGGACCGCGAACTCAAGTACCTGTTCCGCGACTTCACCCAGGCCGACGCACAGGACGTGTTCCGCCGCCTGGATCCGGACCTGTACTACCCGGTGTATGGCGATGACTCCACCACCTACCGCGACGTGGACACGCAGGGACGTTTGTACCTGCGTGTGGACTGGGACCAGAGCCAGGCGCTGTGGGGCAACTTCGCGACCGGCATCACCGGCACCGAGTACGGCCAGTACGTGCGTTCGCTGTACGGCGGCGCGTTGAACTGGCGCTCGCTCGAGGCCACCCCGCTGGGCGAGGCGCGCTCGCAGCTGAAGGTATTCGGTTCGGAAGCGCAGTCCGCACCCGGTCACAGCGAGTTCCTCGGCACCGGTGGCAGCCTGTACTACCTGCGCCACACCGACGTTCTGCCCGGCTCGGAGCAGGTGGTGCTGGAAGTGCGCGACCGCACCACCGGCCGCACCGAAACCCGCGCGACCCTGCAGGAAGGCGTGGACTACGAGATCGACGATCTGCAGGGACGGCTGATCCTGACCCGGCCGCTGGCGCAGCTGACCCGCGAAAACGTCCGCAGCATCACCCGCGACATGCCGCTGGATGGTTACGACCAGTTGCTGCTGGTGGACTACGAGTACGTGCCGCTGGGCTTCAGCAGCGACGACGTGACCTACGGTGCGCGTGGCCGGCAGTGGCTGGGCGACCACGTGGCGATCGGCGGCACCTGGATCGACGAGAACCGCAGCGGCGAGAACTACAGCCTCAAGGGCGCCGACCTCACGCTGCAGGCGGGGCGCGGCACCTATCTGAAGATGGAACAGACGCGCACCGATGCCACGGCTGCACCGGTGTTCTATTCGGACAACGGCGGCCTCAGCTTCATCCGTCGCAACCCGTATGAAGGCCGCCGCTCGGGCACGGCCAGCGCCGTGGAGGCGCGGGCCAACCTGCGCGAACTGGGGTGGACCGCCCAGGACTGGAGCCTGGGTGCCTGGTGGCGCGACGTGGACGCGGGCTTCTCGGTAGCGCGGCAGGACACCGGCGAGCCGATCCAGGAATACGGCGCGGAGTTCCTCGGCTACTTGAACGACGACTTCAGCCTGTATGGCCGGCACACCCGTACCGAGCAGGGCGAGCTGGCCTTGGAGCAGACCCAGCTCACCGCGGAGTGGCGGCTGGGCAACGACGGCCAGCTGTCGGGCGAGCTGCGCCGCGTGCGCGAAGAACAGCAGACACAGGACGTGGATGCACTGCTCGCCGCGATCGGCTACCGCCAGCGCTTCGGTTCCTCGTGGGAGCTGTACAGCACCGGCCAGGTCACGCTGGACGATGACGGCGGCGCCTACGAGAAGAACAACCTGCTGACGCTGGGCGCGCGCTATCTGTTCGGCGACCGCAGCAGCGTGGGTGCGGAAGCCAGCACCGGCAGCCGCGGCAATGGTGCCAAGGTGGACGCCGAGTACCGCATGGCACCCGACCACAGCCTGTACGGAAGTTACAGCTACAGCACCGACCGCACCGGCACCGACCCGCTGTTCGACACCGGCCTGCAGAGCGGCTGGACCATCGGCCAGCGTTGGCGCCTGAGCAACCAGGTCAACGTCTACAACGAGAGCCAGTACCTCAAGGACCGCCGCCAGGACAGCGCCGGGCTGGTGCACACCTTCGGCATGGATTTCTATCCCGCGCAGGGGTGGAACCTGGGCTTCACGCTGATGGACGGCCAGCTCGACTCCACCGCCGGCCGCATCGACCGTCGCGCGTACAGCGTCAGCGGCGGCCGCACCGACGCGGTGACGCAGTGGAGCAGCAAGCTGGAATACCGGCATGACAGCGGTGCCGAGCAGCGCGAGCAGTGGGTCACCACCAACCGCCTGCTGTACAAGCTCAACGAGGACTGGCGCTTCGCGTTGCGCGCCAACTACGCCGACACCGACGACCGCATCAACCCGGTGGCCGACGCCAAGCTGGTGGAGACCAACGTGGGCTTCGCGTGGCGCCCGCACGACAACACGCGCTGGGCGGGCTTCGGCAAGTTCACCTATCTCTACGACGTGGCGTCGCTGGGGCAGGAGGGCGGCAATCTGTATGACCAGCGTTCGCAGGTGCTGTCACTGGAGGGCATCCGCCAGATCGGCGTGCGTTGGGAGCTGGCCGCCAAGCTGGCCTCGCGCTGGGGCGACTACCGCACCGGACGCGGTGAGGGCGCCTGGCTGGACAGCCGCGCCGACTTCGCCGCGCTGCAGCTGCGCTACCGCCTGTTCGCCGAATGGGAAGGGCTGGCCGAGCATCGCTGGCTGAAGGTGCGCGATGGTGGCGTGCGTAAGGGCTGGCTGCTGGGTGTGGACCGCCGGGTGGGGGAGAACTTCAAGGTGGGGGTGGGGTACAACTTCACCGAGTTCAGTGATGACATGACGGAGCTGCGGTATGACCAGAAGGGGTTCTTCTTGAATATGGCTGGGTATTATTAGATTTGGTGTTGTGTGGGGGTTGCCACGCATCAGCTTCGTCATTGTCGACTTGCCACCCATTCGGCTTCGTCATTGCTGGGCCTGCCACCCATCTACCTTCGTCATTGTCTGGCCTGCCACCCATGGGGTGGCACTACCGGGCATTGCGGCTTCGGCGGTCGGCTTCGGTGGGTTTGCGTTTTGCCACGTACCACCTTCGTCATTGTCTGGTCTGCCACGCACCTCCTCCGTCATTGTCTGGTCTGCCACCCATCTACCTTCGTCATTGTCTGGCCTGCCACCCATGGGGTGGCACTACCGGGCATTTCGCTCTTGCCTTCGGCTGGTGTGCGTTTGCTTCGGGCTCGTAGCGCCAGGCTCTGCCTGGCTGGGGCCGAAGGCCCTTGCCTTGGCGTTGGGCTTTCGGCTTCGGGTGCGGCGCGCTTGCGTCGCCCCGGTAGAGCCTGGCCATGCCTGGCTGGGGGCCGCAGGCCTCCGCCTTTGGGCCGGCGTTCATGTCGGCGGGGCCGCAGGGCTGAATGCCTGGCAACGTTTTCATGCTGAATGGGCTCAGGGGCGTGGGATTGTCCGGCCCAAAACGACGCGGGCGTGACGTTTTCTCTCGTATCATCCTGATTTACAAGGGAATATGGTGTGATCGTGGTGCACTCGCCACTGTCACCATTTCGCGGTACGTTATCCAGGTGATCTGCGCCAGTGTTGCACCTATAGGACGCTGGAACTTTTTAACCCTTTAGCAGTCCAAATCCCGGACTGCTAAGATGAAGACTATGAGCCAGAACATGTCTACTGCCCTTGTGGCAAACAATCTTCCGATTCCCAGTGCGCTCGGTTCGCTGGACGCCTACATCGGCGCCGTGCACCAGATCCCGGTGTTGACGGTCGATGACGAGCAGGACCTGGCGCGCCGCTTCCGCGACGACCAGGACCTGGACGCCGCGCGCGAACTGGTCCATTCCCACCTGCGCTTCGTGGTGCACGTGGCCCGTGGCTACAACGGCTACGGCCTTGCGCTGGGCGACCTGATCCAGGAAGGCAACATCGGCCTGATGAAGGCCGTGAAGCGCTTCGACCCGGAAATGGGCGTGCGCCTGGTGTCGTTCGCCGTGCATTGGATCCGTGCCGAAATGCACGAGTTCATTCTCAAGAACTGGCGCATCGTCAAGGTCGCCACGACCAAGGCGCAGCGCAAGCTGTTCTTCAACCTGCGCAAGTCCAAGACCCGCCTGGGCTGGATGAACGCGGCGGAAGTCAGTGCGGTGGCCAAGGACCTCAACGTCTCCGAACGCGAAGTGCTGGAAATGGAGTCGCGCCTGTCGGGTCGCGATATCGGTTTCGACGCGCCCGCCGATGAAGACGAAGAGCGTGCACCACCGTCGCCGGCTGCTTATCTGATGGCCCAGGACGAGGACCCGTCCATGGCCTACGAACGTGCCGACAGTGAAGACAACCAGCTGCAGCTGCTGCGCGAAGGCCTGGCCGAACTGGATGCCCGCTCGCGCGACATCATCCGCCGTCGCTGGCTGGACGCGGACAGCAAGGTCACCCTGCAGGAGCTTGCAGATGAGTACGGCGTTTCTGCCGAACGCATCCGTCAGGTCGAGGCGAACGCGCTGAAGAAGATGAAGGCGCTGTTCACCGCGTAATCCGGTGGCACTGCACCCAACAAAAAACCCGGCGATGCCGGGTTTTTTGTTGCCGCGCGCTCACCGTTACGCAGTCCTTACGCCTGTTCGCGCGCAATCGCACGCCAGCCGATATCGTTGCGGTGGAACTCGTGCTCCCACGAGATCTTCGCCACGCCCGCGTACGCATTGGCCTGCGCAGCGCCCACGCTGTCGCCCAGCGCGGCCACGCACAGCACGCGGCCACCGGCGCTGAGCACCTGGCCCTGCGCATCCAGCGTGGTGCCGGCATGGAACACCTTGGCCGTGGCCGGCACCTGGTCCAGGCCATGAATGACGTCGCCGGTGATCGGCGTTTCCGGGTACGGCGAGGCGGCCATTACCACGCCCAGCGACGGGCGCGGATCCCACTGCGCCTGCACGCTGTCCAGCCGTGCATCGATCGCCGCTTCCACCAGTTCCACCAGGTCCGACTGCAGGCGCAGCATCACCGGCTGGGTCTCCGGGTCGCCGAAGCGCACGTTGAATTCGATCACCTTCGGCGCGCCGCTGGCATCGATCATCAGGCCGGCATAAAGGAAGCCGGTGAACGGAATGCCATCGGCAATCATGCCCTGCACGGTGGGGTTCACCACCTCACGCATCACGCGTGCATGCACTTCATCGGTGACCACCGGCGCAGGCGAGTAGGCACCCATGCCGCCGGTGTTCGGGCCGGTGTCCGCGTCGCCCACGCGCTTGTGGTCCTGCGAGGTCGCCATCGGCAGTGCCGTGGTGCCGTCCACCATCGAAATGAAGCTGGCTTCCTCGCCGTCGAGGAATTCCTCGATCACCACGCGCGCGCCGGCATCGCCGAATGCATTGCCCGACAGCATGTCGCGCACCGCATCCTCGGCTTCCTGCTGCGTCATCGCCACGATCACGCCCTTGCCGGCGGCCAGGCCGTCGGCCTTGACCACGATCGGCGCACCCTTCTCGCGCAGGTAGGCCAGCGCCGCGTCCACGTCGGTGTGTACCGCGTAGAACGCGGTCGGAATGTTGTGCCGGGCCAGGAAGTCCTTGGCGTAGGCCTTGCTGCCCTCCAGCTGCGCCGCGGCGGCGGTGGGCCCGAAGATGCGGTGCCCGGCCGCACGGAAGCGATCGACCACGCCGGCCACCAGCGGCACTTCCGGGCCCACCACGGTCAGCTCGACGCCTTCGGCCTGCACCAGCGCCAGCAGGCCGTCCAGATCGGTGACCTTGACCGCCACGTTGCGGCAACCCGCCTCGGTCGCCGTACCGGCGTTGCCCGGCGCAACCAGCACCTCGGTAACGCGGGACGACTGGGCCAGCTTCCAGGCCAGGGCATGTTCACGGCCGCCGGAGCCGATGACGAGGATTTTCATTGAGGGCGATCCTGGGTAACGGTAAGAAAAAGTGGTGGTGAGGCCGGGAGTCAGACGGGTTGTTCACGGGAGCTCAGGCGCTTTGCTTCGGCCTGCAGCAGTTGCATGTCGAGCTCTGCCTCCGCATCGGCGGCAAGCTTCTCCTGCGCACGGCGCGACGCATCGAACGCTTTGTAGCGCTCGGTGATGATCGCTTCCATCTGCTGGTTCGAGACGCGACCGGGGCCGTCGAGAATGGCGCGTTCGTTGAAGTCCAGGAAGCGGTCGGTCTGCTTGATCCAATCGGCCATGCGCGTTTCGATGCGGCGTTCGGCGCGATCTTCGGCAAAGTCAAGGAACATGGTGACCAACCGATTGAGCTGTTCGAGTTCCGGCTGCGACAGATAGTTCTTGGACACTACTGCGTCGGACTTGCGGGGTTTTTCGCCCGACCAGTTGGTCAGGCCAAGCTGGGCTGCGCCGGGATCGGCACGCTCAACGATCAACTGCGCGGCAGTGCAGCCAGTGATGGCGTAGACCAGCTTGTTCTGGATGGTGGCGAAGAAGGTCTTGGCGGTCGCCGTCGTACCGTCGTAATCGCTGCTGCTGAGTTTGAACAGATCGCGAAGCGTCTGGTAGAACCGCTTCTCCGAACTGCGGATGTCGCGGATGCGGCGAAGCAGCTCTTTGAAATAGTCTGCGCGTTCGGCGTCCTTGAGCCGCTCGTCGTTAAGCAGGAAGCCTTTGACCAGATACTGAGACAGGGCATCTGCGGCCCAACGACGGAACTGACCACCGCGAGGCGACCGCACCCTGAAGCCCACTGCCATGATCAGCTCAAGCCGGTACGTTTTCACGCTGCGACGTACCTCGCGATTCCCCTCACGGCGAACTTGTAAGTAATCCTTACAAGTTGCGGATTCATCGATCTCACCGTCTTCGTAGACTGACTGGATGTGCTGGGTGACGTTCTGAGGAGAGGTCTCGAACAAGGCGGCCATCTCAGCTTGCGTCAGCCAGACGGTCCCCCCCTCGGCGCGCAGATGAACGTCCGTCCGCCCGTCGTCGGTGCGGTACAGAATCAGCTCGCCGTGGTTGTCCGTCATGCGATCACCCTTAGCTCAGATCAAGAACCGCCCGTCGGTGCCGACACCCGGTCGGCACCCACCTTACGCCCAACGATCAATGCCGGAAGTGACGCACGCCGGTAAACACCATCGCCAGGCCATGCTCGTCGGCGGCGGCAATCACCTCCGCATCGCGCATCGAACCGCCCGGCTGGATCACCGCCTTGATGCCGGCGGCGGCGGCGGCGTCGATGCCGTCGCGGAACGGGAAGAACGCGTCGGAGGCCATCACCGAGCCTTCCACCACCAGGTTCGCGTCGGCGGCCTTGATGCCGGCGATGCGGGCCGAGTACACCCGGCTCATCTGCCCGGCGCCCACACCGATGGTGCGGTTGTCCTTGGCGTAGACGATCGCGTTGGACTTCACGAACTTGGCCACGCTCCAGGCGAACAGCAGGTCGGCGAACTGCTTCTCGGTCGGGGCCAGCTTGCTGACCACCTTGAGTTCATCGCGCGTCATGCCGCGGTTGTCCGCGCTCTGCACCAGCAGGCCCGAGCCGATGCGCTTGGTGTCGTAGCTGTTGCGGCCCTCGCCATGCGGAATGCGCAGCACGCGCACGTTGGCCTTCTTCTGCGCGTATTCCAGCGCGCCCGGCGCGTAATCCGGCGCGATCAGCACTTCCACGAACTGGCGGTCCAGGATCACCTTGGCGGTGGCTTCATCCAGCGGCTGGTTGAAGGCGATGATGCCGCCGAAGGCGCTGGTCGGGTCGGTGGCGTAGGCCAGCTCGTAGGCATCGCCGTTGCCGGCGCCCACGGCCACGCCGCACGGGTTGGCATGCTTGACGATCACGCAGGCCGGCGCGTCGAACTGGCGCACGCATTCCCACGCCGCGTCCGCATCGGCCAGGTTGTTGTAGCTCAGTTCCTTGCCCTGCAGCTGCTGGAACGTGGCCAGCGTGCCCGGCACCGGGTGCACGTCGCGGTAGAACGCGCCGGCCTGGTGCGGGTTCTCGCCGTAGCGCAGGTCCATCACCTTCACCACGCTGGAATTCATCTGCGCGGGGAACTCGGTGCGCACCGGCACGGCGGCATCACTGGCGGTCACGGCCGAGAGATAGTTGCTGATCGCCGCGTCGTACTGCGCCACGCGGTTGAACGCGGCCACCGAGTACGCGAAACGCTTCGCAGCGGAGAGCTTGCCATCGTTGGCGTCCAGCTCGGCCAGCAGCTCGGCGTACTGCGCCGGATCCGTCGCCACGGTGACGCGGGCGAAGTTCTTGGCCGCCGAGCGCAGCATGGCCGGGCCGCCGATGTCGATGTTCTCCACCGCGTCTTCCAGTGTGCAGTCGGCCTTGGCGGTGACCGACTCGAACGGGTACAGGTTGAGCACCAGCAGGTCGATCGCACCGATGCCGTGCTCGGCCATCACCGCTTCGTCCAGCCCGGCGCGGCCGAGCAGGCCGCCGTGCACCAGCGGGTGCAGGGTCTTGACCCGGCCGTCCATCATTTCCGGGAAGCCGGTGACATCGGCCACGTCCTTCACCGGCAGGCCGGCCTCGCGGATCGCCTTGGCGGTGCCGCCGGTGGACAGCAGCTCCACGTTGCGGGCGGCCAGGGCACGGGCCAGGTCGATCAGACCGGTTTTATCGGAGACGGACAGGAGGGCCCGGCGAACGGGCAACAGATCAGCAGTCATGGGGACGGGGCAATCGGCAGCGGAGCGGGGCCAATATTGTAGGCGGTGGGGGCCGGTGGCGGGCGTCGCCCGGCCGATATTGCCGCTGGCGGCCCCATCCGGCACATCCGCCGAGCCCCGCAAGCCCGGGGCGCTGGGGTAGGCTGCGCGTTCAGCCAGGGATCTGCAGGTCTTCATCGTGTCGACAGCAACATGGAAGGTGCCGCTGTTTGTCAGCGTGGCGGCGTGGGCCAGCATCGGAACGGCCGTACAGGCACAGGACGCGGCCAGTGTGGTGGCCAATGAGACCGTCATCGTGGACACGGTGGTGGATGCAGCGGCCGCCGCGCCTGCCGCCGGAGACCCCGCTGACGACACGGGCTCCAGCAGCGACGACCTCGAGCAGCAGGCTTATGCCGCCTACGAAGCCGAGGACTGGCCGCAGGCCCGGCGCCTGATCGACGCGGCCATCGTCCTGGCGCCACGCCAGATCAGCCTGTTCCGCCTGAAGGCGTACATTGCCGCCGCCACCGACGACAACGCCGGGGTCGCTGCCGCGACTGCACAGGGATTGCAGGTGGCTCCGGGTGACCCGGAAACCCTGCAGCTGCGCGGCACCGCAAGGGCCAAGCAGGGCGACACGCCCGGCGCGTTGGCAGACTACGCTGCGGCCCTGCAGGCGGGCTGGCATACCAGCAGCCTGTTCCGCAATTACCTGTACCTGCTCAACCAGCAGCACGACAACGCCCGCATGCTGGAGGTCTACGCCGCGTACGAGGCGGCGTATCGCACCGACCCTGAGGGCACCGGCCTGCATGCGGACATCCCGTTCCACGCCGCTCAGGCGTACTACCACCTGGACCAGCCACGCCGCGCGGTGGAACTGCTCGACCAGGCCATCGCGCAGTCGCCGCAGGTGGCCAGCTACTACGGCAACCGCGCCATGGCGCAGCACGCGCTGGGCCGCTCCAGCCAGTCCCTGGCCGACGATGCCCAGGCCATGCGGCTGGAGCCGAAGGAGCCGCAGTATCCGTACAACCGGGGCGTGACCCGGCTGGACCTGGGCGACCCGGCGGGCGCACTGGCCGACTTCAAGGCGGCGCTGGCACTGGGGCGGGACGATGCGGCCACCTGGCTCAACATCGGGGTGGCCGAAGACCGGATGGGGCGCACACGCGAGGCCTTGGCGGCCTATGACCGGGCCCTGCAGAAGGAGCCCGCCAATCCGCAGGTGCTGACCAACCGTCTGTCGCTGCTGCAGCGGACCGGCAAGGGCGCTGCCACGGTAGCGGCGCAGGCCGGCGCACTGCCAGCCGAAAACCAGGCGCAGCTGCTGTTCAACCAGGCGCTTGCGCACTCCAAGGCGTCGCAGTGGCAGGCTGCCGCGGACCTGCTGGAGCAGGCGGTGCGGCTGGATCCCGGCCTGGATACCGCCTGGCTCAACCTCGGCGTCATGCAGGCCAAGATGGGGCAGTACCAGCGTGCGCTGGAGACCCTCAACGACTACATCAAACGCGCGCCGCTCAAGCCCATGGGCCTGGTCAACCGTGCCGACGTGCTGCACACGCTGGGCGACGACAGCGCCGCCGAGAAGGACCTGCTGCGGGCCACCCAGCTGGAGCCCGGCAACCTCGACACCCAGCAGCGCCTTGCCCGCCACTACAGCCGCACCGGGCAGACCGACAAGGCGCGGCGCTACTACGCACAACTGGTGACGCTGCCGGGCAACCTCGCGCCCGATGCCTTCATCAACTACACCGCGATGCTGCTGGACCTGGGCGATACCCGCGAAGCCGCAGTGGTAGCGGCCAACGGCGTGGCGCGCTTCCCCGACAACTACGGCCTGCGCATCAACCTTGCCAATGCACTGGGCGACAGCGGCCAGCACACCCGGGCGGTGGACGCCTACCGTGCGGCGATGCGGCTGCAGCCCAAGCGCCTGGATGCCCACTACAACCTGGGCAACCTGTACCTGCAGCAGTTGAAGGAGCCGCGCAAGGCCGTGCAGGAATACCGCACCGCGCTGCAGCTGCAGATGGACCCGGAGGTGGACGCCGACGAGCAGCGCGAGCGGCGCATGAGCATCCATCTGAACCTGGCCAGCGCGCTGGCCGATACCGGCGATGCGCGCGCCGCGCGCGCTGCTTTGCAGACCGCCATCGACGAGGCGCCCGACGACTACCGCCCCTGGTTCAACCGTGCCGCGATGGCGCTGTCGGCAGGCGACCCGGCGGCGGCCCGGCCTGACTTCGAAGGCGCGTGGACGCGCCTGGAGGGACTACAGCGTGCGCAGCCGCCGCGGGCGCGGCCCGATCCGGCGCAGCTGGAACACGCCGGCTACCTGCTGTTCCACCTGGGGCGTACCGGCGAAGCGGCGACCCACATGCAGCAGTTGTTGCAGGCCCAACCGGACAACATCGACGCGCAGCGCAACTACGGTTTCATGCTGCTTGATCTGGGCCGGCCGCAGGATGCCCGGCAACTGTTCGAGCGGGCGTTCACCCGCGAACCGGATGAGGTGGATGGTTGGCTGGGGCTGTTGGCCTGCGCGATGCTGGACAGCGACCCGACCCGCCTGGCCCGGTTGAAGCGCGAGTTCGGCCAGCGCTTCGACGGCCGCTACCCGCTGGCCGCCGACCTGCCCGCCCAGCTGATGCGCAGCGAAGGCTACTGGTACTCCGAGCGCTTCGTGCAGCTCTGGCAGCAACTGCTGGCGGCCGGGTGAGCGCGATGCCCCGCAACGCACATGGTGAAGGGTTCAACGAACGTCAGGAGGGCGGTGCGGCATGTCGATCTATGCATTGAAGGGACGCTTCCAGGATCTGCTGCGCCCCGGCGTGCGCGGCCTGTACCGGATGGGGATCACCGCCAACACCGTGACTGTCGCGGCCGCCGTGGTATCGCTGGCCGTGGCGGGGGCCGTGTACGTGTGGGCCCCGGCGCAGCCGCTGTGGTACCTGGCACTGCCGGGCTGGATGCTGCTGCGCATGGCGCTCAATGCCGTGGACGGCATGCTGGCACGCGAGTTCGGCCAACAGTCGCGGCTCGGCGCATATCTCAACGAGCTTTGCGACCTGTTTGCCGACGCCGCGCTGTACCTGAGCCTGCTCAGCGTGCCCGGCGTGGACGCCACCGCCTTGTGGGCACTGGCGTGGTTGGCCGCCGTTTGCGAGTACGCTGGCGTCCTGGGGCTGATGGTGGGGGCGACCCGGCGCTACGACGGTCCGATGGGCAAGAGTGACCGCGCCTTCGTGATCGGCGTGACCGGGGCGCTGCTTGCGCCGGGCTGGATCGGTGGCAGTGTGGTGACCGGCGTGGCCTGGGCCGCAGCGGCGCTGTGTGTGCTGACGGCCTGGCGGCGGGTAAGGAATGGATTGGCGGAGGCCGGCTGACCTGGCTTGCCCCGCCGGATGCACAACGGAGTGATGCATGCGCGCACAGGAACACCTGCAGTTTCAGAGTTTCGACGGGCAACCGCTGTTCTATCGCCACTGGTCCGCAGCCACGCCGGGTACCCCCCGGCGCGCGCTGGTGCTGCTGCACCGTGGCCATGAACACTCTGGCCGCGTAGCGCACCTTGTCGACGAGCTCGACCTGCCCGACACCGAGGTGTTTGCCTGGGATGCACGCGGCAACGGCCAGTCGCCCGGCGAACGCGGCGACGCGCCCGGCTTCGAGGCGCTGGTGCGCGACCTGGACAGCTTCATCGACCACATCGGCCAGCAGCACGGCATTGCCGTGCAGGACATCGCCATCGTCGCGCAGAGCGTCGGTGCGGTGGTGGCCGCCACCTGGGTGCACGACTATGCGCCGCCGCTGCGCGCGCTGGTGCTCGCCTCGCCCGCGTTCAAGGTGAAGCTGTACGTGCCGCTGGCGGTGCCCGGCCTGAAGCTGATGCAGAAGCTGCGCGGCAACTTCTTCGTCAACAGCTACGTCAAGCCGCAGTGGCTCACCCATGATCCCGCGCGCGTGGAAAGCTACCGCACCGATCCGCTGATTACCCGGCCGATCTCGGTACGCGTGCTGCTGGGGCTGTACGAAGCGGCAGAGCGGGTGGTGGGCGACGCGCAGGCGATTACCGTGCCCACCCAGCTGCTGGTGTCCGGTAGCGACTTCGTGGTGCACCGCGCGCCGCAGGACCGCTTCTACGAGCGGCTGTCTTCGCCGCTGAAGGAACGTCACCTGCTGCCCGGCTTCTTCCACGACACCTTGGGTGAGCGCGACCGCGCGCCGGCCATCGCCAGCATCCGCCGTTTCCTCGGCGAGCGCTTCGCCCAGCCGCTGGTGCGCCCCAGCCTGCGCGACGCACATCGCCAGGGCCCTACCTTCAACGAGGCCGAAGTGCTGGCCTGGCCCCCGCAGCGCAACAGCCTGCAGGACCTGTACTGGCGCTTCACCCGCGCCGGGCTGCGCTTCGGCGGCAAGCTCTCCGAAGGCATCGCGCTGGGCCTGAGCACCGGTTTCGATTCCGGCAGTACGCTGGATTACATCTACCGCGATGAAGCACGCGGGCGCGGACCGCTCGGCCGCATGGTCGACCGCAACTATCTCGATGCGATCGGCTGGCGTGGCATCCGCGTGCGTCGCAGCCATGTGCGCGAGCTGCTGCAGCTGGCCGCGCAGCACCTGCAGGGCGAAGGCCGTGCGGTGCACGTGCTCGACGTTGCCGCCGGCCACGGGCGTTACGCGCTGGACGCGCTGGCGCAGGGTGAGCAGCGCGCCGCGTCGATCCAGCTGCGCGACTTCAGCGAGATCAATGTGGTCCAAGGGCGCGCGCTGATCCAGGCGTTCGGTGCGGCCGACATCGCCACGTTCGAGCAGGGCGACGCCTTCAATGCCGAAGCGCTGGCCGCGTTGCCGGTGGCACCCACGCTGTCGATCGTGTCGGGGCTGTACGAACTGTTCGCCGACAACGACGCGGTGTCGCGTTCATTGCAGGGCATCGCCGCCGCCATGCGCGACGGGGGCTATTTGGTCTATACCGGGCAGCCGTGGCACCCGCAGCTGGAATTCATCGCGCGCGCGCTGACCAGCCATCGCCAAGGCGCGGCGTGGGTCATGCGGCGCCGCACCCAGCAGGAGATGGATGAACTGGTGCGGCTGGCCGGGTTTGAGAAAGTGACCCAGCGCATCGACCGCTTCGGCATCTTCACCGTCTCGCTCGCACGCCGGGTGCGGCATGACTGAACTGGGCCGTCCGTGGCGGCGTGCGCTGCTGTGGCTGGCGCTGCTGGGGCCGTTCTTTTTCCTCAGCTACGGCATGGCCAACCTGCTGGCCGAACGGCTGCCGTTCGTGCCCTCGGTGGTGTTCGGCTGGGAGGCGAAGATTCCCTTCCAGGCGTGGACCATCGTGCCGTACTGGTCGATCGACCTGTTCTACGTGGCCTCGTTCTTCATCTGCACCCAGCGCGCCGAGCTGGACATGCACGCGCGCCGCCTGTTGACCGCGCAGCTGCTGTCGGTGGCCTGCTTCCTGCTGTGGCCGCTGCGCTTCAGCCTGGAGCGGCCGGAAACCGGCGGCGTGTTCGGCTGGCTGTTCGATGTACTGCTCGGGTTCGACAAACCGTTCAACCAGGCACCTTCGCTGCACATCGTGCTGCTGGTGGTGCTGTGGGTGCGCTACCAGCAGCACCTGCAGGGGCTGTGGCGCACCGCGCTGCATGTGTGGTTCGCGTTGATCGGGCTGTCGGTGCTCACCACCTGGCAGCACCATTTCATCGACGTTCCCACCGGCGTCGCGGTGGGCTGGCTGTGCGTGTGGCTGTGGCCGGCGCAGGGGCCTTCGCCGCCGCGGCACTGGCAGTGGGCGCGGGAGCCCGCGCGCTGGACGCTGGCGGGCCTGTATGCAGCGGGTAGTGCAGGGTGTGCGGTGCTGGCCTGGGTGTTCGGTGGTTGGGCACTGTGGCTGTGCTGGCCGGCATTGTCGCTGTTGCTGGTCGCGCTGGCCTATGCCGGCCTGGGCACGGCCGTGTTCCAGAAGCAGGAAGACGGCCGCCTGAGCATGGCCGCCAGCTGGCTGCTGGCTCCCTATCTGTTGGCGGCGTGGGCCAATTCGCGCTGGTGGACGCGGCGCGCGCCGCACCCGCAACTGGTGATCGACGGGGTCTGGCTGGGTCGCATGCCGGATGCCAGCGCGCCCCTGCAGGTGCCCACGGTGGTGGATGTCTGCGCCGAGCTGCCGTTCCGCGGCCGCGCGCGCCACTACCGCCATGTGCCGATGCTGGACCTGGCCACGCCCACCCCGGAATCGCTGCGCCGTGCCGCCGAGGCGATCGCGCATGGGCACCGCCGCGGTGCGGTGCTGGTGTGCTGCGCGCTGGGCTACTCGCGCAGCGCCGCCGCCGTGGCGACCTGGCTGTGCCACAGCGGCCATGCCGACAGCGCCGATGCCGCCATCACGCTGCTGGCGCAGGACTGCCCCTGGGTGGCGCTGAAGGCACGCCACCGGCGCGCCATCGAACAGGCGGTACAGCTGCAGGCCACCAACGGACCATTCAAGGTGAACGCATGAGCCACATGCTGCAGGTACGCATCATGGCGGCGCTGCTGCGCCAGGGCAGGGTGCCGGCGGTGGTGTCCACGCTGCTGGGTGCCACGGCGCTGGCCTTGTTGTGTCTGCCGCCGATGACGCTGCTCTCCACCCTGTTGGTGGCGCTGTCGCTGCTTGTGGGTGCGGTGCAGGCGTACTACGCGGTGCGGGTGGGTTTCGACCAGGCATTGCTGGAGGCCTTCGCCGCGACGCAGGCCGACGATGCTCCCGCACCGATCGATGCCGCGCTGGAAGCACTGTCGCTGCGCCGTGCAGACAAGGTCAGCCGCGACTGGCCCGCACGCTGGCGCGGCATGCGCGCGCTGCTGCGCGGGCAGCTGTTGGCGTTGGCGGTGCAGGCCATCACGCTGATGCCGGCGCTGTGGCTGCGGTGGAGATACCCCGATGCTGGCTGATCTGGTGGCACGCAGCTGCAGTGGCGCGATCCGCACCCTCACCGGCGCACGTGCGCTGTGGCAGGGCTGCGCACCCTCCAGCGAGCACCGCGTCTACTACGGCAACCACGCCAGCCATGGCGACTTCGTGTTGATCTGGTCGTCGCTGCCAGCCGGTCTGCGCCGGCAGGTGCGGCCGGTTGCCGCAGCCGATTACTGGCAGCGCGACGGTCTGCGCCGCTATCTCATCCACGCCGTGTTCAACGGCGTGTTGATCGAGCGCGATCCCGGCGCGCGCCAGCAGGACCCGATCGCGTGCCTGTGCCAGGCGGTGGATGAGGGTAATTCGCTGATCCTGTTCCCCGAAGGCACCCGCAACACCGACGAGGGCGTGCTGCCGTTCAAGAGTGGCATCTACCACCTGGCGCGGCAGCGCCCGGAACTGGAGTTCGTGCCGGTGTGGATCGACAACCTCAAGCGGGTGATGCCCAAGGGCCGCTGGCTGCCGTTGCCGCTGCTGTGCACCACCACCTTCGGCGAGCCGCTGCGGCTCAAGGCCGACGAGGACAAGCAGCACTTTCTCGAACGCGCGCGTGAAGCGTTGCTTGCGCTGGATCCGCAGCCGCGCCGGGGGCGCGCATGAACGCGTTGCAGGGCATCGCCACGCAGGTCGCGGCGCTGTCCACGCATGCGCAGACCCGGCTGCTGTTTGCCTGCATTGCCGGCGTGCTGGTGGTGGCCACAGTCATCGCCGAAACGCTGCGCTGGCGGTCACGGCATGCGCCCAGCAGCGTGCTGGCCAACCTGGTCTCGCGCATCCGCGCGTGGTGGGTGATGGCGGCGGTGGTGGCGGTGGCGTTCTTCTTCGGGCGCACCGGCGTCATCGTCCTGTTTGCCGGGGTATCGCTGTTCGCGCTGCGCGAGTTCATCACCCTGACCCCGACCCGGGCCGGCGATTACTACGCGCTGCTGGCCGCGTTCTACGTGGTGCTGCCGTGGCAGTACTGGCTGGTGTGGACCGACTGGTACGGCATGTACACGCTGCTGATCCCGGTCTACGCGTTCCTGTTCCTGCCGATCCTGGCCACCATCGGCGGCGACACCACCGACTACCTGGAGCGCACGTCCAAGGTGCAGTGGGGGCTGATGATCTGCGTGTTCTGCATCTCGCACGTGCCGGCGCTGCTGAACCTGCGGCTGGAAGGCGTGGAAACGGCGCGCAACCTGCTGCTGTTCGCCTTCCTGGTGATCGTGGTGCAGTCCTCGGACGTGCTGCAGTACATCTGGGGCAAGCTGGTGGGCCGCCACCTGATCGCGCCGAAGCTGTCGCCGTCCAAGACCGTGGAGGGATTCATCGGCGGGGTGTTGTCGGCCAGCGCGCTGGGTGCGGCGCTGTGGTGGCTGACCCCGTTCACGCCGTGGCAGGCGTTCGGCATGTCGCTGGCGATCAACCTGATGGGGTTCTGGGGTGGCCTGGTGATGTCGGCGATCAAGCGCGATCGCGGCATCAAGGACTGGGGCCACATGATCGAGGGCCATGGCGGCATGCTCGACCGGTTGGATTCGGTGTGTTTCGCCGCGCCGGTGTTTTTCCACCTCGTCCGGTATTTCTGGAGCGCGTGACGCGTCAGGTCGCGATGCCGTATTCCTTCAGCTTCTTGCGCAGCGTCGCCCGGTGGATGCCCAGCATCGCCGCCGCGCGGCTCTGGTTGCCTTCGCAATGGTTGAGCACTTCCACGAACAGCGGGATCTCCATTTCGCGCAGGACGATCTCGTACACGTCGTCGGCATCGCATCCATCCAGGTCCCGCAGGTAGCGCCGGACCGACTGGGCCACGTGTTCGCGCAGCGGTGGCTTGGGCGCGCCACGACTATTGTCAGGACGAGAAAGGACAGCGTTCAAGGAGGTTCCCGGTGCAGAAGCCAGGGCGGACCACAGCCCTGGCAGAAAATTGGAGGGGGCCAGTCTAGCGCGTGCGCCGCCTGCCCGCCACGCTCGCCGGCAGGACGCCGGGTTACAGGAACTCGAAGGTGAATGCGACCGTGGACGCGGCGGGCTCGCGGACGCGGAAGGCGATCTGCGCGCTTTGGCCCGGTTCCAGCAACGCTGCCGCGTCTGCGGCCGGGTCCAGGTAGTCGCGTGGTGCGAATACGCTGGTGCCGATCACGCGCCCATCAGGATCGGACAGTGACAGCCTCAGCGACGGCCAGGCCTGCGCCCACCGCGCATCGTTGCGGAAACTGGCCTGCACCTGCAGCGCGCCCGGTTGCCCGGGTACCGGCCGCACGTCGCGGCTGATCATGTTGAAGGCCGTCGGTTCCTGCCAGGCCGGCAGGCTGCAGCGCAATACGCCGCACAGGCCGGCGATCCACGGCCGGCTGCCTGCATCGGCGGCCAGACGGGCGCGGTCGGCCACGGCGATCTGAAGTGACAACAGCACCACCAGGCCGGCCACCAATCCCCACTGCCAGCGCGGGGTAGGCAACCGCGCACCGGGCAGGCGCAGGAAGCTGGGGGCCGGCGATGCCCCGGGTTCGTCCGCCGGCGTCGCCGCGTCATGGTCGGGTTCGGCAGGCGCCGATGCGTCATCGATCCCGTCGTGTGTGTCCACACCGCCGAGGGGCGCAGCGTCTGCGACTGCCTCCGCTTCCGCGGAGTGCGCGTCTTCCAGCGCCGCCTCGGGTTCCCTTCCGGTGTCCTGCAACTCCGTGCCTGCGTCATCCGGTCGTACCGCCGCGTCCGGTTCGGGCAACGTGCGGGTGGCTTCCACCGCCGGCGTGTCCTCGGTCGAGGCGCGCAGGAAGGTGGCCAGCGGGCGGCGGGGTGGCGGGGTCGGCTCGGTCATCGCGTCACGCTCGGGCGAGGGTCACGCCATTCAAGCACGACGGACGCCGGTGATGCGCATCCAGTCGTCGTCGCGGGCAACCTCAAGCTGTTCGAACCACGGCGCGTAGCGCACCAGCAGTTCGTCTTCCTGCCCGTGCAGGATGCCCGACAGCGCAATGTGACCGCCGGGTGCGACGCGGGCGGCAAGCACTTCGGCCAGGGCGTCCAGCGCCGTGGCCAGGATGTTGGCCACCACGACGGGATACGTCGCCTTCGGTTCGTCGGCGGGCAGGTACACCTGCACGCGATCCTGCAGGCCATTGCGCTCGGCGTTGTCGTTGGTGGCGATCACGGCCTGCGGATCGTTGTCCACGCCGACCGCCTGGGCGGCGCCGAGCTTGAGCGCGGCCAGCGCGAGGATGCCCGAGCCGCAGCCGAAGTCCAGCACGGTCTGCTCGACCAGCACGCCCTCGGCCGCCAGGCCGTCCAGCCAACGCAGGCACAGCGCGGTGGTGGGGTGGGTGCCCGAGCCGAAGGCCAGGCCCGGATCGAGCCGCACCACCGCCGCGTTGGCGGCCTGCGCCGCCTCCGGCAGTTCATGGTTCCACGGCACGATCCAAGTGCGTTCACCGAACGACATCGGCTGGAACTGGTCCAGCCACGCGCGTTCCCAGTCCTCGTCCTGCACCGCGCGGAAGCTGGCGTTGCTCCACTCCAGGCCGGGGTCGAACGCTTCCAGCGCGGCCAGCAGGGCCAGCGCGTTGGTCTCTGCCGGGAACAGCGCCGACAGCACCAGGTCGTTCCACAGCGGGGTCTCGCCCACGCCGGGTTCCAGGATGGCGCGCTCGTTGCTGGTATCGGCGTCGGCATCGAGCAGGGTCACCGCCAACGCGCCGACGTCGTCCAGCGCGTTCTCGTAGCGGGGCTGGGTAGATTCGGTGCAGCGGAGGGTGAGTTCCAGGAACGGCATGGGCGGAAAGGACCTGCGGAAAACCGTGAATGCTAGACCATTGTGGCGTCGCGCGGCTGCCCCCGTCTCGTAACCCGTTGAGAATAAAGGCGTCCACCCGTTCAGACAGCCGACGGCGGCGTTGTTAAACTGCGCCACCTGTTGGCGTTTCTCTCTCTTCCGGACCTGCGCATGGCGCTCGCGCCCACCCTCAAAACCTGGCTGCTGGTGTTACCGGCCCTGGCGTTGCTGGGGGTGGTGGGTTACCGCGCCGGTGGCCGCGCCCTGCAGGGGGAGCACGCGGCGGTGGCGATGAATGAGGTCCCGGCCGACAGCAGCATCAGCGCGCCGACACAGCCGCAGCAACTGGCCCGCCAGTTGCTGGCGCGCGAGCGCAGCAGCGCAGTGCCCTCGGGCCTGCCGCTGGATATCCGCGCCGACATCGAAGGCGACAGCGACCTGTTCGCCTACGCGCAGCGGCTGCGCCTGCAGGCTGCCAACGGCAACGCCGAAGCGGGCTGGATGGTCAGCCGCGTGTACGACTACTGCGCCATCTACGCGATGGACCCGGGCGGCTACCAGCTCGACAACAACGTGCTCACCGGCCTCGGCATGAGTGCCTCTTCGCCGATGGTGCTGGCGCGCGAACGCGTTGCCCGGCGCTGCGCCGGCTTCGTGGCCAGCGATGGGCTGGGCCGGCAACTGATCCTGACCCAGCGCCTGCTGGCGGCCAAGGCCGGCAACCTGGCCGCCGAAGCGGCGTTGTTCGCCGACGGCCAGCCGCTGCAGGACACCCCCGACTACCGGCGCGGCCTGGTGGAGCGGGTGAGGGATTCGCGCGATCCGGAGGCCTTCATGGCCCTGTCCACCGCCATGGGGCAACGTGCCAGCGGTGACCGCGCGATGGAAGGCATGGTTGCCGGCGACCAGTTCAGCGAACTGGCCTGGCGGCTGGCCGCGTGCGAGCTGGGCATGGCCTGTGGCGCGGACAGTGTGTTGATGAACAATTTCTGCGCGAACGGAGGGATCTGTTCGCAGGACGGTGGGCAGGACTTTGCCACTTTCGTGTATGACGCTGCGGTTTCGCGGCAAGGTGCGGGGAAAATGAAGACGTTGGTTGAACAGTTGATCAAGCGGAGCAATGGGCGATGAATTACCGTCGATTCCTGCATGGCGCCAAGTTCTGGTTCTGGGTGGCCTTGTTCGTGGCGTACTCCGCCGGCGCGGTGGGGTTGGTCATGATCGATACCTACGATGACCGCTACCGGCAGTTGTCCAAGGTGCAGTTGACCTCGGTCAAGGCGCAGGAAGACGTGCGTCGTGCCGGCGCCAGCCAGGTGGCCGCGGTGTACCGCGCGCAGAGCGGCATGCCGTTCGCCTCGCTGCCGGCCGGCAGCACCTTCCAGGTGGTGTGGCCGGACGGCTCCACCGAGACCATGGTGATCGTGGACCCGACCTCGTCGCTGGGCGTGGCGCCGGTCAAGAACACCCAGGTAACCGCGGCCGATGCGCAGCGTTGATGTACAGCCCTGGCGCTGAGCCGCCGGGCGTACCGTATCTGGTGATACTGCCGGGGCTGGACGCCACCGGCACGCAGCACGCGGCGTTCTGTGCCGCGCTGCGCGAACACGGCGTGGCCAGCACGGTCATCGCCTACCCGGTGGACCGCCCACTGGGGTATGCCGCATTGGAAGCCTTCGTGCGCCAGGCGTTGCCGGCCACGCAGGACTACGTGCTGCTTGGCGAATCCTTCTCCGGTCCCCTCGCGCTGGCCATCGCCGCGCAACCCCCGCCGCGGCTGCGCGGCATGGTGCTGTCCACCACCTTCGCGCGCTCACCGTGGCGTGCACTGCGCGCCGCGCAGGCTGCGTTGTACCGTGCGCCGGTGCGGTTGCTGCCGATGCCGGTACTGTCGTGGTGGCTGCTGGGGCGCTGGAGCACGCCGGCATTGCGCGCAGCACTGGCCGCGGCGCTGGCAAAGGTGGATGCCGACGTATTGCGCACGCGTGCGGCGGCCGTGCTCGGCGTGGACCACACCGTACATGCGGCGTGTGTCGCGCTTCCATCGCTGTGCCTGCACGCCCGCAACGATCGCCTGCTGCCCGGCCACTGCCAGCGCCACCTGTCGCGACTGCTGCCGGCGCAGTGCGCGCGCTGGTTCGATGGGCCGCATCTGCTGCTGCAGACGCGCCCGCAGGTGGCCGCAGCCGAGGTGGCTGCTTTCGTACACTCGCTGACGTAAACGGCTCTCCCTGATCGGCGGGCTCGGCTGCTGATCGCACTGGTCAATCGCACTCGCAAAGTTGGTTGAATCCATCGACTGGACAACGTGCCCGGCGTTGCCTCTCATGCGACGGCGTTGACCTGGAGTTCGCCGTGCCCATTTCATCCGATCAGCATCGCGCCGCCGCCGGTGGATCGCCGCGGGCCTGCATGGCGGTGGCGCATCGTCGCCACGCCCGTTCGCGGTGGCCGATGGACCCGGGTCAGGTGCGCCGGGTCGATACACCTCTGCAGGCAGCGCTGGTGCTGCTGCTGGTGGCCAATGCCGTCGCCGCACCGGTGCGGGTCTCCCGCCCGGGCCGCAGCGCGGCCACCGTACCGCCCTCGGTGCGGCCTTGCCCGGCCGCACCGGCGCTGACCGTGCCAGGGGCGCTGCACGAGGTCGCGGAATTCGCGCGTGCGCCGATCACATCCGCCTTCGATGCAGGGCGCGAGGCCTACTACCAATTCGTCGCCCATCGTTGCGCGCCGCAGGAGAGCGTCATTGAGCACGCCTTGCTGCAGGTCGCCGATTCGGCGGTCGGCGTGCTGGAGTCGGTGCTGCTCGGGCCCACCGGCGCGCTGGCGATCCGCGAAGGTGCCAACGCGCTCGATCTGGCCGGTGACGCGATGGAAGGCAAACCACTGGATGCGGCGCTGCTGGTCGACACGCTGCTGGCCCAAGGCGGTATCAAACCTGCCGGTGCCCGGGCGCTGGCGCCGCCAGAATCGGCAGTGCTGCCCGCCGCGCGGGCCGACAGTTCCGTCCGCATCTTCGACCGTGCCGCGCAATTGATCAGCCAAGGGCCAACGGTGCAGCCCGAGTGGATCACCGCCACCCCTGCCGATGCACGCGGCCTGCTGCGCTACCGCAACCCGCTGAGCGGCAAGATGGGGCGCGCGCTGCAGCTGGATGGCCGCTACCACGCCGTGCAGCTGGCCGGCGCGCACCGTCTGGTGGCGGCAGGCACCGCGCTGGAGCACCGCGACGGCATCTATTGGCTGGGCGAGCGGGAACGCCGTTCAAGTGCCGATGCCAACGCCGTGGAAGGGGAGGAGAGTTCACGGCGCTGCAGGCGCGAAACGGGCGGTCCGTGCGCGCCGTCGACCATCGCTTACTCCAGTGAGCTGGATGCCGTGCTCCGCGCCCACCACGACCAAGGCCTGAGCCAGCATCAGGCCAACCAGCGCGGCATCGTGCCCGATCCGCAGCGCCCGGGTTGGCATGTGCGCGTGCATCACGGCCAGCGCAAGCCGTTCCTGCACTTCCAGGGACGCTACTTCCGCGCCCGGTCGTACCGCCTGGGGGATTGCGAGCGCGTGGCGCTGTACGCCGCACGCGTCTCGCACCTGGGCGACGTCGCGCTGTCGCACCCGTTGGGTGGCCAGCGCCTGGTCGACATCGCCGAATCACCCGCCGGCCCCGGGCCACGGTTCATGACCCAGGCCGAGTACAACGTGCGCTTTCGCGGCTTCAACAGCCTCAATGCCGCGCAGGTTTACGAACAGGCCGTGCGCAATGCGCCGGTGGTGCACCTGACGCAGGGCGAACAGGCGGCCATCGTCCACTACGCCCGCGCCGAGCACCCGCTGCTGGATGCCTTCCTGCAGCGCGGCCCGGCGCCGGCGTCGCAGCTCGACGTGCTGGCGCAGCAGGCGCAGGACCTGCGGCATGGCCTGTCGCAGATCCCGCCGCACATCGGGCCGGTGTATCGCGGCGCAACGCTGCCTGCCCGGGCGCTGGAGGGGTTGGAGGTGGGGCACACCGTGTTCTGCCGCAGCTTCCTGCGCGCCTCTGGCGACCGTGCCGTGGCCGTGCGCGAACTTGCCGCGCTCGGAAACGAGGTGGACCAGGCGCCGGTGCTCATCACCCTGCACATGGTCCGCGCCGCACATCCGGTCGGGCTGTACACGCTGCAGGACGAGGCCGGGGTGCTGATCGACAGCGGCCGCGTGTTCAAGGTCGTCGCCCGGCGCGCGGGTGAGCTCGAACTGGAGGAGGTCGGCATAACGCGGCAGGCGTTCGGCCAACGGGGTGCACGCCCACTCGACCTCTCCTGAGCCGGCGCCACAAACAGCAACGCCCGGTGCAGGCACCGGGCGTTCGTAGCGCCACGCCATGCGTGGCTGGGCCTGGACACGGTAGAGCCACGCCATGCGTGGCTCCCCGGTGCCCCATCGATCAGGTCAACGCAATCGACTTGGTCTTGCGTTCGGCCAAACGCTTTTCCAGATAGTGGATGTTCTGCCCACCGGCCTGGAAGCCCTTGTCGCGCATGATCCGCTGCTGCAGCGCGACGTTGGTCTTGATACCGTCCACCACCATCTCGCTCAGCGCCACGCGCATGCGCGCAATGGCCGTTTCGCGGTCCGGACCGTGCACGATCAGCTTGCCGATCATCGAGTCGTAGTTTGGCGGCACGCGGTAGCCGGCGTAGATGTGCGTATCCACACGCACACCGGGGCCACCCGGCGGATGGAAGGCCGTGATCTGGCCCGGGCTCGGCACGAAGGTTTCCGCATCTTCGGCGTTGATGCGGCACTCGATCGCGTGACCCGTGAGCACGATATCGCTCTGCTTGATCGACAGCTTCTGGCCCGCAGCGATCTTCAGCTGCTCCACCACCAGGTCGATACCGGTCACCATTTCGGTTACCGGGTGCTCCACCTGGATACGGGTGTTCATTTCGATGAAGTAGAAGCGGCCGTCCTCGTACAGGAACTCGAACGTACCCGCACCGCGGTAGCCGATGCGCACGCAGGCTTCGGTGCACACCTTGCCGATCTGCTCGCGCTGTTCGGCGCTGATGCCCGGTGCCGGTGCTTCTTCCACCACCTTCTGGTGGCGGCGCTGCATCGAGCAGTCGCGTTCACCGAGGTGGATGGCGTTGCCCTGGCCGTCGGCCAGCACCTGGATTTCCACGTGGCGCGGATTCTCCAGGAACTTCTCCATGTAGACCTCGCCATTGCCGAACGCGGCCTTGGCCTCGCTCTTGGTGGTCTCGATGGAGGTCTTCAGCGATGCCTCGGCATGCACCACGCGCATGCCGCGCCCGCCGCCACCACCGGCCGCCTTGATGATGACCGGGTAGCCGATCTCACGGGCGATCTTGGTGTTGGCGACGATGTCTTCGCCCAGTGGGCCGCCCGAACCGGGCACGCACGGGACGCCGGCGGCCTTCATCGCGCGGATCGCTTCCACCTTGTCGCCCATCATGCGGATGGTGTCCGCCTTCGGGCCGATGAAGATGAAACCGGATTCTTCCACGCGCTCGGCGAAGTCGGCGTTCTCCGACAGGAAGCCGTAGCCGGGGTGAATCGCCTGGGCATCGGTGACTTCCGCGGCGGCAATCAGCGCTGGAATGTTGAGGTAGCTTTCCGGCGACGGCGCCGGGCCGATGCAGACCGACTCGTCGGCCATGGCCACGTGCTTGAGGTTGCGGTCGACCGTGGAATGCACGGCCACCGTGCGGATGCCCAGGGTGTGGCACGCGCGCAGAATGCGCAGCGCGATCTCCCCTCGGTTGGCAATAACGACTTTGTCGAGCATGGACGGATCCTTAGCCGATCACGAACAGCGGCTGGTCGAACTCGACCGGCTGGCCGTTTTCACCCAGGATGGCCACGATGGTGCCGGAAGCATCGGCTTCGATCGGGTTGAACATCTTCATCGCTTCGATGATCGCCAGCGTTTCGCCGGCCTTGACCTGCTGGCCCACCGACACGAAGGCCGGCTTGTCCGGTGCGGACGAGGTGTAGAAGGTGCCGACCATCGGCGAACGCAGCACGTGGCCGTCCGGCAGTGCCGGGCCCGGCTTGGCGCTGCCGCCGGTGGAGGCTTCGGTCGGCGACTGCATCGGCATGGCCGGTGCGGCGGCCTGGGCCGGAGCCGCTGCCGGCGCCATCATCATCTGCGGCGCGGCCTGCATCATGCCGTAGCCGGACACCGGGGCGCGCGACAGGCGCACGGACTCTTCGCCTTCCTTGATTTCGATTTCGGCCAGGTTCGACTCTTCAAGCAGGTCGATCAGTTTCTTGATTTTGCGGAGATCCATAGGGGCCTCTGGGTGTTGATGTCAGTGTGGTGGGAAGCGCAGTGCGCTCGGGTCAAAGGAATTTCAGGCTGCCGCCAGCCGGGTCAGTGCCGCGTCCATCGCGTAGCGGTAGCTGTCCGCGCCGAAGCCGCAGACCACACCCACCGCCTTGTCGCTGAAGTAGCTGTGCTGGCGGAACGGTTCACGCGCATGCGGGTTGGACAGGTGGATTTCGATGAACGGCACATCCACCGCCGCCAGCGCATCGCGCAGGGCTACCGAGGTGTGGGTGAATGCCGCCGGGTTGATCAGGATGAAAGTGGTACCGTCGGTACGGGCGGCCTGCACCCGGTCCACCAGCACGTGTTCGGCGTTGGACTGCAGGTGGTCCAGCTCGTGGCCGGCGCCTAGCGCCTGGGCCAGCAGGGCCTGGTCGATCTGCGCCAGCGTGGTATGCCCATACACCCCCGGCTCGCGCGTACCGAGCAGGTTGAGGTTGGGGCCATGCAGGACCAGCAGTTTCGCCATGAGGACCACGGAGCGGGAAAGGGCGAAGTCTGGCGGAAGCGGTGGATGGTGTCCAGTTCGGCGAAGTTACGCGCGTTTCAATCAATCGTTTGAAATTTGCGGCGAAGGCTTGGGGTCAGGGGCTCATGCGTCGAGGCGAAGTCTGCCAGCTCCTCCGCCTGGCCCTGTGGGAAGGTCTCCTTGAGCAGGTCCAGCAGTGCCGACACCCGGGAGCTCAGCAGGCGCCGCGACGGGTATAGCGCCCATATCTCGATGGGGGGCGCCTTTGCATTTCCCCATGACACCAGCGCACTGCGGTTGAGATCGTCGGCAACCAGTGAGAAGGGCAGCATGGCCGCACCGATTCCAGCGCGCACTGCATCCCGGACCATGGTCAGCGCGCCCAGCCGGAGTAACGGCTCGACCGCGACGCGCACTTCGCTGCCATCCCGGATGAGGGCCCAGCTCGTCGCATCGCTCGAGGGCCGGAACACCGCTGGCGCCGTAGCGCCCGGCGCAGGCAAGGGCAACGCCGGGTGCGCCACCGCCACCAGCCTATCGCGAACCAGCACCCGTCCCACCAGCCGCTCATCCGGATCGGGATTGACCCGGATCACCAGGTCGTAGCCTTCTTCCACCATGTCCACGGGGCGACCTTCGGTGGTGACCTCCAGCCGTACCTGCGGATATCGCCTCGCGAACTCAGCCGCGATCTTCCCCAGCGCCATCTGCGAAAACAGCATCGGCGCGCTTACCCGCAGACGGCCGCGCGGTGTGTCGCCACCGGACGCGATGGACGAGGCGGCCTCATCCAGTTCGCTCAGCAGCGCCTCGGTGCGCGCGTACAGCGCCTGGCCTTCCTGCGTCAGCTTGAGCGTGTGCGAGCCGCGTTCGAACAGCCGCACGCCCAGGCTGGCCTCCAGCTCGCCCACCCGCCGCGACAGCGTGGCCTTGGGCCGCTCCGCCGCGCGCGCTGCCCGCCCGAAGCCGCCATGGCGCGCCACCAGATTGAAATCGGCCAGGGCAAGCAGGTCCATGTGTTCCACCAATGAGACGGGTGGTCCAAGTATATGGGCTATCGGCTCAGGCATGGATCAACAACCATGAGGCCTCCCAACCCAACCCGGAGCAACCCCATGACCATCCTCATCACCGGCGCCACTGGCAACGTAGGCCGCCAGGTCGTCCAGCACCTCACCCAGCGCGGCGCCACCGTCCGCGCCCTGGTCCGCAACGCCGCTACCGCCAACCTGCCCGAAGGCGTGGACGTGGTGCAGGGCGACCTGCTGGATGTGGACGCTCTGCGCCAGGCCTTCCACGGCGTTTCCACGCTGTTCCTGCTCAACGCCGTGGTGGCCGAGGAATTCACCCAAGCGCTGATCGCCCTCAACGTGGCGCGCGAGGCGGGCGTGAAGCGCGTCGTCTACCTCTCCGTGATCCACAGCGACCGCTACGTCAACGTGCCGCACTTCGCCGGCAAGTTTGGCGTGGAGCGCATGATCGAGCAGCTGGGCTTCAGCGCCACGATCCTGCGCCCGGCGTACTTCATGGACAACGACCTAACCATCAAGGACGTGATCGAGGGCTACGGCGTGTACCCCATGCCCATCGGCAGCAAGGGCCTGGCGATGATCGACACCCGTGACATCGCCGAGATCGCTGCGCTCGAACTGCTCCGCCGCGAACAGGCGCCGGACGACAGTACGCTCACCCGCATCAACCTGGTCGGCCCCGAAGCACTGACCGGCAGCCAGCTGGCCGCGCTCTGGAGCGAGGCGCTGAACCGTCCCATCGCCTACGGTGGCGATGACACGGCCGCCTTCGAGCAGAACCTGCGCCAGTTCATGCCGGCGTGGATGGCCTACGACATGCGGCAGATGGCCGAGCGCTTCATCAGCGACGGCATGCTGCCGGCGGCAGGGGATGTGGAGCGGCTGATGCAACTGCTGGGTAGGCCGTTGCGCGCGTACCGCGCGTTCGCGGCCGAGCGTGCAGCAACGCGCTGAAGGGTGAAGGACGTCAGCGCTGGAACTGCATCTGCAGCCAGCGCTTGGCGGCGGCCTCATCCCCACCGCTGAGGGATATATATCTTCCATGCATTGGTCATATGCCCATTACCCACTTTTTCCACAATGACCGCGCCGCGTAGATTCTCCTGACTGTCCGTCACGGAGTGGTCCATGCAGACCCGCACGATTCCCGGCACCCGGCTGTCCGGTCTGACGTCTACCTTGGCCTGCATTGCGCTGCTGCTCTGCACCGGGGCTGCCATGGCCAGTGAGCCGCTGCAGATCCAGTCGCAAGGCAGCTTCATTGCCGGCGGCACCGTGCAGCAGCAGCCGGGCGCCTTCGATCCGTTGCTGCCCTCCAAGCCGGATGGCCAGAGCTACCACGGCGATCATGTCTATGCCTTCTACCAGGTCCCGGTGGATGCGCGTCCGCTGCCGATCGTGATGTGGCACGGCGCGGGCCAGTCGTCCAAAAGCTGGGAGACGACTGCCGATGGCCGCGAGGGCTTCCAGAATCTGTTCCTGCGTCGCCGCTTCGCGACCTACCTGATCGATCAGCCAAGGCGCGGCAAGGCCGGCCGAAGCATGGTGGAGTCCACGCTGAAGCCCGTTGCGGATGATCAGATGTGGTTCAACCAGTTCCGCATCGGCCTCTGGCCGCAGTACTTCGATGGCAGCCAGTTTCCGAAGGGGGAGGCCACGCTTGACCAGTTCTTCCGTTCGGTCACGCCGAATACGGGTCCGTTCGACAGTGCCGTGGTCTCTGATGGCGTCGCCGCGCTGTTGCAGAAGACCGGGCCGGCGATTCTGTTTACGCATTCGCAGGCGGGAGGTCCGGGCTGGATGACGGCGATCAAGAGCAAGAATGTTCGCGCCATCGTGGCCTTCGAACCCGGTAGCAGCTTCGTATTCGCCCAGGACGATGCGCCGGCACCGATCCCCAGCGCCTTCGACTCCGTCGCGCCCGTCGTGGTGTCGCCCGAGGAATTCAAGGCGCTGACGCGCATCCCGATTCTCGTTCTGTACGGTGACAACATTCCCGAGAAGCCCGTTCGCCTGCCCGCGCAGGACAGCTGGCGGGCACGCCTGGAAATGGCCCGTGCCTGGCGCGACGCCGTCAATCGACAGGGCGGCGATGTCACCCTGATCCATCTGCCGAACGTGGGGATTCGCGGCAACAGCCACTTCCTGTTTTCAGACCTCAACAACGTCCAGATTGCCGACCTGGTAAGCGATTTTCTGGAAAGAAAACACCTGGACCGTTGAGCAGGCACCGCTGCGGTTGCCCCTCAGCCCTGGTAGCGCAGTGCATCGCGCAGCAATGTAAACGCAGGCGAGGATTGCCGGCGGCTGGGGTAGTACAGGTGATAGCCCGGGAACGAAGGGCACCAGTCCTGCAGTACGTGCACCAGCGCCCCCGCCTGCACGTGCGGGCGCACCAGGTCTTCGGGCATGTAAGCCAGCCCCAGCCCTTCCAGTGCCGCGCCCAGGCGCAGCGCGATGTTGTTGAACACCAGCTGGCCCTCCACGCGCACCTTCAGCTCCTGGCCCTTCTTCTCGAATTCCCACGCGAAGATGCCGCCGTGCGTGGGCAGGCGGATGGTGATGCAGTTGTGGTGGGTGAGATCGTGCGGCGATTTGGGCTTCGGGCGCTGCCGGAAGTAGGCTGGCGAGCCGACCACCGCCATGCGCAGGTCCGGCCCAACACGCACGGCGATCATGTCCTTGGCCACCTGTTCGCCCATGCGGATGCCGGCATCGAAGCCCTCGGCGACGATATCGGTCAGCCCGTAGTCGACGACGACTTCAATGTTGAGGTCCGGGTGATCGGGAAGCAGCTTGCCCAGCACCGGCTGCATCACAGTGAGCGCGGCATGCTCACCGGCGGTGATGCGCAGGCGCCCTGCGGGCTTGTCGCGGAAGGCGTTGAGCTGCGCCAGTTCGGTGTCGATTTCCTCGAAGCGCGGCGCGATCACCCGCAGCAACTGCTCGCCTGCTTCGGTGGGTGCAACGCTGCGGGTAGTACGGGCGAGCAGGCGCACTCCAAGCCGCTCTTCCAGCTGGCGCATCGACCGGCTCAGCGCCGGCTGCGACATCCCCAGCTGGGCGGCGGCGCGGGTGAAGCTGCGCTCCCGCGCCACCAGGGCGAACATGGCCAGCTGGTCGTAGTTCTCGACGCTCATTGATGCGTTCCGGATATAAGCGATATCCGATTATGCCCCTGCAAGCATGCCTGGTGGGGGCGTAGATTGGGGCCATGACCCTTCCATCTCCCAATCCTGGCCGCCGGGCAGTGGTGGCCGCACTGGCATCGCTGCCGCTTGGGTGCGCGGCGGCGGAGCCAGATACGCAGGCAACGGCCTCGCCTTCGAACGCGCGGACGCTGGTTGCCTACTTCTCCCGCTCGGGCAACACACGGGTGATTGCCGGGTTGATCCACCGCAGCATGCCGAGCGAGCTGGTTGAGATCCTGCCGGCGAAGGACTACCCGGACGACTACCTGGAAACGGTGGCGCAGGCGCGGCACGAACGCGACGACGGGGTTGAACCTGCATTGCGGGCGACCATTGCCGACATTGCCCGCTACGACACGGTGTACCTGGGCTTTCCCATCTGGGGCGAGACCGCGCCGCCGGTGATCCGCTCGCTGCTGTCACGGCACGACATGAGCGGCAAGACCATCGTGCCGTTCATCACCCATGGCGGCTATGGCGTGGGCACCAGCCTGCGTGTGCTGGCCCGCCATGTCCCCAAGGCACGCATCCTGGACGCCTTCGTGATGGAGGCCGATCAGGAGCGCAGGACCGTGGAGACCGTCAACGCATGGTTGGCCACTCCACCCACTGTTCGATGAGGATTCCGCAATGAAAACCCGCATTCTTGGTCAAGGCCTCGAAGTCTCCGCCCTCGGCCTGGGCTGCATGGGCATGAGCGCGGCCTATGGGCCCGCCGCAGACAAGGGCGAGATGATCGCCATGCTCCGCACGGCGGTGGAGCGCGGTGTCACCCACTTCGACACCGCTGAAGCCTATGGCCCGTTCGCCAACGAGGAACTGGTCGGTGAGGCCTTGGCACCGCTACGCGACCAGGTCGTGATCGCCACCAAGTTCGGCTTCGATATTGACCCGGTGAGCGGGGCGCGCGGGCCGGGCACCAACAGCCAGCCGGCGCACATCAAGGCGGCGGTGGACGCCAGCCTCAAGCGGTTGCGCACCGAGCGCATCGACCTGCTGTACCAGCACCGTGTGGACCCGGCGGTGCCGATTGAAGAGGTTGCCGATGCGGTGAAGGCGTTGATCGCGGAAGGGAAAGTGGGGCACTTCGGGTTGTCCGAAGCAGGGTTGCAGACCATCCGCAGGGCGCACGCGGTGCAGCCGCTTACGGCCGTGCAGAGTGAGTACTCGTTGTTCTGGCGCGAGCCGGAGAAGGAACTACTGCCGCTGCTGGATGAGTTGGGTATTGGCTTTGTGCCGTTCAGTCCGCTGGGTGCGGGGTTCCTGACCGGCAGGATCGACGAGCATACGCAGTTCGACGCGAGCGACTTCCGCAATGTGGTGCCACGCTTCTCCCCTGAGGCGCGTCGAGCGAACATGGCCCTGGTGGACGTGGTCAAGGCGATGGCGACTGAGAAGGGTGCTACGCCGGCGCAGGTCGCGCTGGCCTGGCTGCTGGCGCAGAAGCCGTGGATTTCGCCGATTCCGGGTACCACCAAGCTGCATCGTCTTGATGAGAACCTGGGTGCCGTGGATCTGGTTCTGGACCACGCCGACCTGATGCGCATCGACGAAGAGGTGAGCAACATCCGCATCAGCGGTGAGCGCCTGCCCGAAGCGGCGCTGAAGATGACGGGCAGGTAAGCTGCAGGTAATTCGCATCACCGGACCCGGCGTCGGTCCAAAAGGTAGGTGGGGTCAAATGGCGGCATTCGATCATTCCTTGGCGGCACTCCGACTCTTCGGGGATGAGCTTGTCCCCGACGAGATTAGTGCCTTGCTGGGAGCCAACCCAACGGTGGCGCATCACAAGGGTCAGGAAATTGTTGGCAGCCGTACCGGAGTCACGCGTATTGCCAGGACCGGCAGTTGGCGGCTCAGAGCGGCTGATCGTGCGCCGGAGGACCTGGAGGCCCAGATTTTCGAGATTCTTGAGCAACTCACACATGATCTCAGTGTCTGGGACTCATTGGGACGGTTCAAGCCCAACCTGTTCTGCGGCCTTTTCATGGGCAGCAACAATGACGGCATCTCGCTTTCGGCAAAGGCGATGCTTGCCATCGGTCAGCGCGGTATCGCACTCGGGCTGGACGTCTATGATTCTGATGAAGAGGAGTCCAGCGCCGGGCCCTAGCAAATCATTCGAGCCGGAGCCGTGTTGCGGCGCCTTGATCTTTTGCTGCCCAGATCGCCGGTAGGCGGTCATGGCTGGCCAGCCACTGGGCAAGGTTTGGATCCAGCCAGCGGACCAAGGTTACGCCCTTGCCGTGCTGCTCGCAGAGATCCGGGGTTAGCCAGAGCAACGGCTCGTGGTGGAAAACCCGGTTTCGCAGTTCACGTACCCGATTCAAGGCACCGGAGACAGTGTGTCGTTGTCGCTGATCACGCGGACACGCGGGGAACGCCAGGCGCAGATCCTTCCACAATGAGGGCTGGTACTTCACGTTGAACAGCATGCACCAGAACCCGAAGGTCAGTTCTGCCAGAACCTTGTCTGGGCTGGTCCTTTCGCGTCGTTGTTTCAGCTTTTGCTTGGCGTCTGCCAGCACGCGGTTCACCTTGTCAAATTCTGGCTGGCCAGCCCATGCTTCCCACCAGTCGTCGCGGCCGTAACGATGTTTCAGTCGACCATGCAGAGCGTTGCGCAGCCCGATCTCAAGGACATTGAGCATCGGCAGCATGGCTTCGGCCAGCAGCATGTTGCGCGAGTAGTCAGCTGCGGCGAGTGCCGCATCGCCGCCTCTGGCTGCCCGGTATCGTCCAATACGGGCGGGGGAGAAGTGTTGCTCCATCTGTTCCCACTTCATGACCCTTCACTTTCGCCTGAATGACCGTTCTGCTAGACTAGCCCGGCAGCCCTAGCTTCAGTCCTCTCCCAGCCACCATTACTGGTGAAGACACTAGGTCCGTTCTGGCCCCGCTTTGCGGGGCCATCTAGTTTCCGAAAGGTCTGCCACCGGCGGGCCTTTGGCCTTGAATGGGCCGAAAGTACTTGAAACAGGCAGTTTCCGTGTCAGTCATGCTGACTACGTGAGTGAACCGCACGAGCCGCGTAACCTGGAAATACGCATTCGGCAGTACGTGTGACGTCACTCCAGCGCCGTTTCCATTGAAAGATTCGATCATGCTCGATATGAGGCGTGGCTTGGTGCGTTGACGCACATGACTACCTGGTGCGTGGCCACCCGCATTACCGCCACGGGCCTGGAAGAGCTTGGTGGTAGCCGGTTACGTTTGGAGGCTTCCGCGAGAGTCGAGGCGACGTTGGCGACGGCAGCCCCCGCAAATGCGCGCGATCTGCCCAGAACAGGTCACTGAGATTTGCGCGGGTATGCCGGGCTGCCTACCAACCTTGTCCGCGATTCCCGCCCCGGCTACGATCGGCCTGCCCCAGCGTATTGTTCAATCTCCGCACCCATGATGGACGCCCATGAACGAGCAGACCCTGCCTTCGCGGCTTGCCTCAACTGTGGCATTCGCCCTCAGAGAGAACCGTCGTGAATCTTGAGACGATTGAAATCAAGGCCTTTGTCCCGGCGAGAGACCTTCTGGAGTCCTTGGCGTTCTACAAGGCGCTCGGCTTTGAGGCCACTATGGTGTCTGATGATCTCGCTCACCTTAGTCATGGCAAGACCGCTTTTCTGCTCTCGCACTTCTACAATCCAGAGCATGCAAACAACTTCGTGATGCACATGCTTGTTGCCAACGCCGACGACTGGTATCAGAACGTCATGAAGGACGCCGTTGTCGGGAATTTCGCCGTTCGGACCAGCCCGCCAGAAGATCGTCCCTGGGGAATAAGGGACTTCACAGTCATTGACCCGACAGGTGTGCTCTGGCGAATTGGACAAGTGATTCCGGGCTGAGGCTCAACAATCGATTGGGTTCGTTATCCTGCTCCGCTCACAGCAGGTGCCATGCCTGAGCCACTCTGAAATGCTGTGGGCGTCGTCCCAGTGACCTGCTTGAACGCAGCTGAGAAGGCTGCGGTACTTCCAAAGCCGGCATTGGTTGCCACGGTAGCAATCGCTTTGCCCGACGACAGTTGCTCCATTGCCCATACTATCCGGGCCCGCTGCCGCCATGCCTTCAAGGTCATTCCAGTCTCCAGTGGAAACAACCGGCTGGCGGAGCGGACCGAGGTTGCGGCACGCAATGCCAGCTCACCAACATCCAGAGAATGGCAGTGGTCGGCCACCGCGATGTCTGCCAGTCGCCGCCCCAGCGCACTTTTCGGCAACGGAAGAAACGTGGTTGCTTCCTGAAGAATGGTCATCTCGTGCAGTGCGAGCCTGACGATCAACTCGGCCTTCTGCGGTCCAAGGTCGGTCGCGACCGCTTCGTCAAGCAGGGCGCGCAGCAGAGGCGTCACCCGCGAAATGAACGGACGCTCTGGAAATGAGGGAGGCGCCCAGTCCCGTATCGCATCCTTCTGCCAAAGGATGATCCATAGTTCTGCATCCGTGATGATATCCAGGCGATGCGGGACACCCGCAGGCACCCACGCGGCGAGTTGGGGCGGCACCAGCCAAACGCCATCGTCGGTATGCAGCTGCACCATTCCCGAGGCAGCGAAGGTGAGCTGTCCCTGGTCATGGACATGCTGGGGCAGCGCCGAGCCTTTCGGCTTTGACGCCCGGTGGATGCTGAAAGAACGCTCCATCTGTGCCTGGCCTTTGTGCGATGCGGATTGGCGCCACATCGCAGAAGTGTATCCCTAAGATGGGGAGCCCAGACGACCAGAAGAACGGAACTGCACAGATGACGATGAAAAGTGTGCTCATTCGCGCGTATGGCTCCAACGAGCAGGTCGAGCTTGCCGATGTAGCCCGGCCGGTGCCCAACGCAAACGAAGTCCTGATCAGGGTTCAGGCTGCCGGCGTGAATCCGATTGATTGGAAAATCCGCGACGGGGCAGGGCAGCGCATGGGAAAAACGCTGCCCATCCAACTTGGCAGTGAGGTCGTCGGCACGATCGAGGCGCTGGGTGCCGGCGTCGATCGTTTTCGGGAAGGCGAGGCCGTTTACGCGATGGTGTCATCGGGCGGATTCGCGCAGTACGCCATCGCCCAAGCGAACCATCTGGCCCGCATACCGAACAATCTCGACATCGTTCATGCTGCCGCTTTGCCGCTGGCGGGCACCACCGCGTGGCAGGCACTTTTCGATGAGGCCGGGCTTTCGGCGGGGCAGCGCCTGCTGATCACGAACAGCTCCGGAGGCGTGGGCTCACTTGCGCTGCAGTTGGCCAAGGTCCATGGCGCACATGTCACTGCAGTTGCCTCAGGCCGCAACGAGGCATTCGTTCGAGGTCTGGGCGCTGATGCGTTCATCGACTACACCCGTGAGCCTTTCGAGGAGGCCGTTGGTGATATCGATGTTGTTCTCGATACCATGGGTGGCGAAACCTTCCAGCGCGCCTTCAAGTGCCTGAGAAAGGGCGGCGTCATGGTCACCGTGGTCGCCTTCCCGCAGGATGAAGCAGAGCGTTTTGGGGTAACCGTGAAGCGATCCGCCACCCTGCCAAGCGCAGCGAGCCTGGCACAGATCACGACGCTGGTGGAGGCGGCCAAGGTCGTTCCCCACGTGGAATCCGTGTTTCCTCTTGCAGAGGTAAGGCAGGCGCTTGCCTTGTCCGAGGCGGGCCGAACGCGCGGCAAGATCGTCCTGACAGTCTCACACTGACGCAGGCAACCTCGCCCGCGGGTGTGCAGAAAATGCCAGCGCTTATCGGGTGAGGCTGAGCGACCAGACAACGAACATCGCCCAGAAGGGCGCGATGCCTGCCGCCCACGCCGTGAGCGGAGCAACAGCAACGCGCCGGGACATGGCGACACACAGGGCGAACACGGGCAGCAGTACGCCCAGCTCGATGAGCAGGTTGCGCCAAAGGTAGTAGTTGCCGAGCTTGAGGGTGCCTGCGCTGGGCAACACTCCCACGGCAATGGACACGTCCGCGCCGAACGGCCAGAGCAGAGGCACCGGATGTGCACCCACCAGCAGGTCGAGAACCGGGTGGGAGGCGCTGGCCACCATCAGCCACACCACGGGCAGGCGTAGCGTGGTGCACCTGCGCAAGATGCAGTGAACAAGCACGGCAGCACTGAGTGCAAACAGGAAGCTGTGGGTGAACCGTGGCGTCGCGTCATATCCGGCCAGCCACACGGCGAGGTAATCAATATCCGCGCACACGGCCAGAACCACGAATGGCAGCAGGGACCCGCGCGTGCGGCGATTCGACCGCGCGCTGCAAAGGTAGGCAGTAACACCAGCGGCAGCATGGCCAACGATGGATGACATGGGGTGGCCCTGGTGGTGGCGGAGCGGAAAGTGTGCCAACCGCCCATGAGGCCAGCGAGGGTGCAATGTGTGGCGAGAATGAAGCGTGCGCATGAGCGGCGCGCATCCACTGCAACGCTGGCTTAGCGGGGCGTCTGGCAAAGGTGCGTATGCCCGTGCGCAGGCCGACCGATGTGCAAGGAATGCGTGCTCGCTGCGCATTTTCCGCAGGTAGATGACGCGAACGCCTCGATAGAGATGGCGTCAAACAAAGCCGTCAAATCAACAGGAACAAGCAATTTCCTATCCTCCGCGGGCTCCTGCATGGTGGCCACCGGAGTGTAGGAACTCCTTCACATGAGAAAGTTGGACGTCCCTTTGTCGGGAGGGTGGCTAATACAACACCCTCGGGGAAATACGCCCACCGGTTCTCGTGTGTCGGTTCCTAACCTCCCGACTCCCTCGCCATCCCGGCGAGGGAGACATCCATCGGAGGTCCCTAATGCAAACGCACTGGGCTGACACGCCCTACTTCGAGATCGGACGCGACTTGAACTACCCTGCCACTTGTCCCAACGACGAGGTGCGCGCCTCGTCCCCACCACCCTGCGCGGTGTGCGACGACGAGCCCATTCCCTACATGCTGCTGCGCGGGCCCTGGCTGAGCAGGATGGGCTTCGACATCGGCAGCAAGGTGAGCGTAAGGGCGTGCAGCCGGTTCATCACCATTTCCGTGGTCGAGCCTTCGACGCGCATGGTGTCCGACCCGCCACCAATGTTGGAGCGCCAGGGCGTGGTTGACCAGTGGCCGCTCTCGGAGCGGCAGTCCCGGCCGGAGCGCACGTCATGAACAAGCGCGGCGTGATGCGAGTGAAGGTGGACGAGGCGCTGCGCATGCGCTTCAGGGGTGCGGCATCGCGGGCACGGACAAGCCCTGCGCATTTGATTCGGCTGCTGATGCAGGAGTACGTGGAAATCCAGGGTGGTCATCCTGCGTATTGCCCGCCTGTGGACGAACACACCTTCGAATCTGTGGCAAACGCCGTAGTGCGAGCGGTGCCACCGGCGATGCCCATCTTCGTCTACGAAGACGACGATGAGCAGACGGTTGCCCGCAAGGAAGGGTGGTGGTGTGAAGCGTTGGCGGAGAACCCAAGGTACTGAGCCGGCCTTCAGGACGGGCAGGGTGCAGGCGCCTGCCATGGCGGGGCGCCCGCGCTGGCAGGGCGCCACGCCAAGGGTGCGCGCCCAGCGTTCCGTCCATGGCACTGGTGTGGCCGAATTGTGATGTTACCTTTAGTAGGTAGCGTCATTCGAGACCCATCCCCCATGCACAGCCTGATCGTAGCAGCCCACCCCGAACCCGCTTCCCTGACCCACGCGATAGCCAAGCGCATCGGCGATGCCGTCCTTTCCGCGCACAGTGGCAACACCGTGGAAATCGCCGACCTGGCCGCGGAGGGCTTCGACCCGCGCTTCAGCCAGGCCGACAACGCGCTGTTTCGCCAGACCGCGCCGGTGCCGGCCGACGTGGCCGCCGAGCACGCCCGCATCGATCGCGCAGACGCACTGGTGCTGGTCTATCCGTTGTACTGGTGGTCGTTTCCGGCGCTGCTGAAGGGCTGGATCGACCGCGTGTTCACGCAGGGCTGGGCGTATGCCGAGGGTGCCGACGGCAAGGTGGCCAAGAAGCTGCAGCGGCTCCAGGTGCACCTGGTGGGCCTGGGCGGTGCGGACGCCGGCATGCTGGAGCGGCGCGGCTACGGCGCGGCGATGAAGACCCAGATCGACATGGGCATCTTCGACTACTGCGGCGCACGCGTGCTGTCGTCCACGCTGCTGCTGGAGTCGGACAGCGGCAGCGCCGACGCCCACCTGCGCACCGCCGCGGATATCGGACGTACCATTGGGGCCTCCGCCGCCGCGTGACCCTCGCCACTTCAATGCCTGCCCGCCCTGAACCACCCCGCCGCCGCATGCCGCGCGAACAGCGCACCCGCCAACTGCTGGACGTGGCGTGGGCGCTGGTGGGCGAGGAGGGCACCGACGCGCTGTCGCTGGGGCGGCTGGCAGAGGCCGCGGGCGTCACCAAGCCGGTGGCGTACGACCACTTCGTCACCCGCAATGGCCTGCTGGCGGCGCTGTACCAGGACTACGACCAGCGCCAGACGGCGGTGTTCGAAGAGCGCATCGGCAACGCGAAAGCACAGCTGAAAGACCGCGCGCATGCGATAGCCGGCGGCTACATCGACTGCGTGCTGTCGCAGGGCAGTGAGATCCAGGGAATTCTTGCGGCGCTCGCAGGTTCGCCGGAACTACTGGCGGTGAAGCGGCGATATCAGCAGGCGTTCGTTGCAAAATGCGCCGGATGGCTGGGCGACTTTGCGACCGCTGGCAATGTGCCGGAGGCCGGGTACTGGGCGATGCTCGGTGCCGCTGAATCACTGTCCGAGGCGGTTGCCGCTGGGCTGGTGGAACAGGCGGTGGCAGAAGCTGAGCTGGAGCGGGTGATCGTCTCGATCATCAAGCGCGGCCGATAGATCACTTGGACACAGGTACGTTCATCGCGGACTGCTAGTAGCCCATTCCAAGCTCCTGTGCCTGCTGCGCGAGAGCATCTAGTGCTCGCAACTGACGCGCTCTCTTCAATTCCAACACGTCGTTTGGATGCACGTGATCCTCCGGCCCATCTTGGCTGCATGGAGTGACATTTATCTCTGACCGTGTGCGGCAATAATGGAGCGAGACGGTCGGGCGATCTTCAGCGTCGCGGGCTGACAGTGCAGGGCACGGAAGGGGAGTGGGAGTGGGAGTGGGAGTGGGAGTGGCCATGGATCACGTTGACGAACCGGGTTCGACGGATCATCGCCGTCATGGCGGCTGAATCGCCATGAAGAATCAACGAAAGCCTGGCGCAGCTGTTCCATCCATGCCGATCTGGCGGCAGATGCGTCGCCAAGGTTGCCTCGTGAGCGCCGAATTACTACCCAATTATTAGACGGCTTTGTAATTTACAAAGCCCTCCCATAATTGATGTGTAAAAGGGCGGCGGGATGCGACACCGCCACCTGCGCGACCTGTACTCGGCACGAAAGGCGTCATTGGACGGCGCCTTCAGCATCAAGTTCTCTCAGGCTCGCAACCGCCTTACGGCGCCGCCGGCTTGCTCGTGCCGGTCCACGACTTGCTGATGATCATCCACTTGCCATCAATCTTGGCGAGGCCGAGGTAGTCCACGCCATCCCAGCGCGGGTAGTCCAGGGATACCTTCACCAGCGCGCCGTGCGGGGTCACGTCCAGGATCTCGTACTTGCGGTGGCGCTTGTCCTCATCGGCGGCCGGTGCGCCGGGAAAGCCCTTGGCCCATTCTTCCGCGCTGACCTGCATCATGCCCTTGGTGACCGGCGAGTAGCCCACCACCACGCCGTCCTTCCTGAGCACCTGCAGGATGATCGTGGGGTCGCCGGCTTCGAAGCCGCGCATCATGGTCTGCATGACCTGGTCAACGGCGGCACGATCATGGGTCTGCGCCATGACGGTGGCGGGAAGCAGCGCAAGGGCGGCGGAAAGGCAGAGGGTTCGGATCGCGATGTTCATGGAATTCCTGGTCTGGGTTGGGTTCGGGTGTGTATGTGGCGTGGCGGATCAGTTGCTGGCCGCGCTGCCTGCGGGTTTTCTGGACGCGTTCTTGCGAAGCACTTCAACCACGGCTTCGGCGACGGGTCTGGCAGAGGCGTAGTTCTGCCCCGTGACCACGCGGCCATCGACCTGGACATAGGGGTCTTCGGCGTCGATGGCGCTGAACACGCCGCCGCGCGCGGTGACGGTCTTGCCCATCAGGAATGGAAACTCGCGGAAGTAGGCGGCGTCGCGATCCTCGTGCTGTTCGGGGAAGCCGGTGATGCGCTTGCCGGCCAGCAGGCTCTGGCCACCGGCCAGGGTGAGGTTCACGATGCCGGCCGTGCCATGGCAGACGGCCGAGACCACGCCGCCGTTGCGCTCGTACACATGCAGGGCGATGCGCTGCAGGGCGGCGTTCTCCGGCACGCCGTACATGGCGTTGCTGCCACCCACGTAGTACACGGCGCGGTAACGGGCGGGGTCGATCTGGGCCGGGGTGGCGGTGTTGCGCAGCCCGGTCATGATGCGGGCGTCCTTCAGGCGCGCCTCCACGTCGTCGCTGACATAGGCGTCCAGGATCGGCACGTCGCCGCCATCGGGCGAGACGAAGTCCACGGCGTAGCCGGCGGCATGGAAGGTGTCCCAGGCATGCACGACCTCGCCGAAGCTGACGCTGGCCGGCAGCGCCGAGCTGCCGTGAAGCTTGGTGCTGGAGACGACGAAGAGGACGCGCTCCTGGCCGGCACGGCCGGCGTCGGCCGCCGCGTCGGCCTGGCAGACACCGCCGGTCAGGTTGCCAATCAGCAGGAACAGCAGGGAGAGGATGTAGCGGGAGGCGTTCATGGCGCTGGCTCGCAGGGAGGAGCCGCTACGCTAACCAATCGCTTTAAAATCAATATGTTGAAAACCGTTCCCGCACTGCTGGAATCGATTCTAGGAGACCGTTGCGGCCGCCCGGAACGCCGCCGGCGTGATCCCTTCGTGCTTCTTGAACGCGCTGTGGAAGGTGGACATGGACTGGAAGCCCGCCTGCTCGGCGACGAGCTCAAGCGGCTTGGGCGGCACCTGCCGCAGCAGCGCCTTGGCCTCCACCACGCGCAGCTGCGCCAGGTATTGCTTGAACGAGGTCTGGTTGTTGTCATTGAGCAGCTGCGACAGCCGGGTCTGCGGCATGCCCAGCCGGCGGGCAAGGCGCGGCAGGGTGAGGCCGGCGTCCAGGTACAGCCGCTCCTTCTCCATCAGCTCCGCCAGTGCCTGGAGCTGGGCGGCCGCCTCGGTCTGGGGAATCCGGCGGTCCTGATAGGGCTCGACCGTTGCCTGGCCGGACCGCTGGCGCAGGTAGACCACCACGCTCAATGCCAGCACGAAGGTGAAGGACAGCGCGCCCACGATGTAGGAGGTGTAGCCGGCGGTGTAGTACGCGATCCAGATGATCCACACCCCCGCCAGCGCGCCCAGCAGCAGCGGGCCGGTCGGCGCCCCCGCCAGGCCGGTGCGGTGGCGGTAGAGCTGGACGGTGGTCAGCAGCAGGTAGCCGAGCCAGACGTAGTTGATGCCCGGGGTGATCACATGCCGCCACAGCTCGGGATAGCTGGTGTAGGGCACGAACAGGTTCGTCCCGACGGCCAGCACCAGCAGCGCGGCGACATGCCAGCGGTCGATGCGCCACCGGCCGGGCGCATCGCTCTGGCACGCGCGTACCAGGAAGAACAGGCAGGGGCCGATCAGGAAGCAGGCGGTCAGGCCGAACTGCAGGACGATGCGGGGGATGTCGGGCCAGAAATAGAACGCCACGGACTTTCCGGTACGCACGCCCACGGCCAGGATCAGCAGCGACAGCCAGCGCAGCGGCGCCTCGCCCTGGGCACGCCACCACAGGAACGATGCGAGCCCGATGCCATTGAACGCACCGAGCATGGCGAAGAAAAACAGCAGGTGCTGGCTCAGCATGGTCGATCCGTCGAAACACTCGGGCCTTGATCGAGACCATTCTTGCATCCGGAGCGCGGCAGTGCACCTGCGCGCCGGAGTTCACCACGGGCATGACGGTGCTGTCCCGGGCCAGACGCCGGGACAGCACTACGTCGATGTGCCAGCGCGATCAGCCGGCGGCGGATACCGGCGTGTTGAGCAGCTGCTGCTCCCACAGGTAGGCGATACCGCTGCCCGCGGCGTGCTGCTTGAAGACCTCGGTCACTTCGGCCACGTGCTCCGGCCGTGCCCAGTCGCGCTGCCACTCGCCGGCAAGTGCGATCCACGTCATGACGTTCGCGCCGGCGGCGATCATGCGCTGGATGGCGACAGCGTGCGCTTCAACCGACACCGCACCGCAGGCATCGGTGATGACGGTGACGTCCCAGCCTTCGCCCAGCGCCTGGATCACCGGCATGGCCACGCAGATCTCGGTCCACAGGCCCGCGATGATGAGCTGCTTGCGGCCGGTGGCCTTGACCACGTCCACCACGTTCTTGTCTTCCCAGGTGTTGATGAAGGTGCGGTCGATGACCTCCTGGCCGGGGAACACGTCGGTGATATGCGGGAAGATCAGCCCGCCGCGTTCCGCGATCACGCTGGTGAGGATGGTGGGAACGCCGAAGGCCTTGGCGGTCTTGGCCAGCGCGGTCGCGTTGTTCACCACCGCCTGGGGATCGTGGCTGTTGAGGTTGGCCAGCTGGTAGGGCTGGTGGTCGATGAGAACAAGAACGGAATCTTCGGGGCGAAGCAGCGAGGCAAGACCGTTGCGGAACGTCATGGGTTCATCCTGTTGTGGGCGGAGCGAAGCGAAGACAAACCTTGTCATCGCGGCCCGCACGCCGGTAGCCGCGCGCGGTGCCAAGCTGTGTCGCGCAATCCGGAACGCTGAATTGGCCTTGGCTGTGTCAGGCTGTGCGGGGTATCGGGGAGGTCCCAGTGGATATCGAAGACCTGCGCACATTCGTGGAAGTGGCTGACGCCGGCGGCGTGTCACCGGCGGCACGCCGGCTGGGCGTGGCCAAGTCCATCGTCAGCCGCCGGCTCGCACGGCTGGAGGCGGCGCTGGGCGTGCAGCTGCTTGCACGCACCACACGCGGCGCGGCGCTCACCGAGGCAGGGGCCACCTTCCGCGACCATGCCGCCCGTGCGTGCGCGGAGATGGACGCTGCCCGGGAAGCCATCCTGCCCAACGGCGACCTGCGTGGCCGGCTGCGCATTGCGGCGCCGCTGACCTTCGGGCCGACGCATTTCGCATCCGTCTTCGCGGACATGGCCCGGCGCCACCCGCAGCTCCACGTGCATGCCGCCTACAGCGACCGCTTCGTCGACATGGTTGCCGAAGGTTTCGATTGCGCCGTGCGCGTGGGCTACCTGCAGGATTCCAATCTGGTCGCGCGCTGTGTCGGGCCGCTCTACGGAAAGCTGGTGGCCAGCCCGGCCTATCTCGATGCGCACGGCTCGCCGGAGACGCCGGACGCGTTGGCCGCGCATGAGGCGCTGATGCAGGGCACCGAGCCCTGGCAGTTCCTCGACGGCGATACGGTGCTGACCGTGCATCCGCGTGGGCGCTTCAAGGCCGACAACGGCACGGCGCTGCTGGCGGCGGCGCTGTCGGGGCTGGGCATCGCCTGGCTTCCGGATGGGCTGACCCAGCCACATCTGGATACCGGTGCGCTGGTGCAGGTCATGCCGCGCTACCCGCCACCGCCTGCCGGCATCTACGTCATCCGCCCGCCGGGGCCGCACGCGTCGCTGAAGGTACGAGCACTGACCGAGTTGCTGATCGACTGTTTCGACACGGACCGCGACCCTAGCCCGTTTCCCAGTGAAAATTGAGGTCGTGAAGAAACGTCTCGCGTTCATGCGGGCTGGTCAGCGCGAAATTGGCAAAGTGCGCGTGCCTGATCAGGGAAAGCTCCGCGAGCATTTCCGCGTAGAGTTCCGGATCGATGCCCTCGGCACGGCGGGCTTCAATGTTCTCATTGAGCATGTCGAGGGTCGGATTGTCACCGTGTGGCCGGTGTGCAGAACCCAGGCGCCCCTTCACGCTGGATGTATTGATCTCGACCATGAGCCCGGTAAGGTCCTGGCGTAGTACGGCTCGCAGTGTCTTGAGCTTGCTGGCACGGGTGAAATCGGTGCCCTTGAAGATCGCGTTGTAGTGCGGTTTGAAGTGATTGATCAGTGCCGCCTCGGCCAGTGCGATGCGTTCCTTGCGGGAAAGCACCGCCGTGGCGATCTTCTGCAGGTGCTGCCGCTCCTGGTCCTGGCTCGCCTGCGGCTGCAGGCTGAAGTCGCCGCCGGTGCTGAGGAAGTTCCGCTGGTGCTCGAATCGATAGAGCAACAGGAGTATCTCGCGCTCGGGATGGAACGTGTGGTGTTCCGCCAGAATGGTCTGGAACGTCTCGTGCCGCCGCAGGCGGTCAACGGCGGTGCGTGCGCGTGTGCGCCCCATCCCTTGTCCCACGTACAGCACCTCCATGTCGCACGCCTCGATCGGCAGCGGCGAGGTGGACCGGGCGATCAGCGCGTTGACAGGGAAGATGAACGATCCACCGTCAGGCTGGTCTTGCTTGAGCACTACGTGCGTGCCAGAAAGGGACGTGCCAGCAATCAGTTCGCTCGGCGGCACCGTGATATCACGCGGTAGTGGACAGGCGAAGGGCGCGGCGAATCGTTCCTCATGTTGCGCCAGGTTGAAGGTGCCGTAGAGCGTACCGTTGTCCAGATGCGCGTGATCAACGTATATCCGGGCACGCGACGCGATCAGGTATAGGTTGCACCCCTGCAGCAGGTCACGGACCTCCGGGCGTTGATCCGCATGGCGCAGGTCGCCCGGGGTCAGTACGATGGGATCGCTGGAGTGGAGGTGAAGTGCACCTTCGGTTACGTACAGCCGGTTCGCCATTCTTCTCGTCCTGGTGATTGCCAAGACGATGTTAGGGGCTTGATTCGATCACGCAAGGTTCGATACGACACATGAACGCCACCATTTATCACAACCCCAGGTGCGGCACCTCGCGCAATACGCTCGCGCTGATCCGCCACGCCGGTATCGAGCCGGAGGTGATCGAATACCTGATTCACCCACCCACTCGCGCGCGCCTGGCCCAGCTCATCGCCGACGCCGGACTGCACGTACGCGATGCGATCAGGCAGAAGGAAGCCCCGTATCTGGCGCTGGGCCTGGACGATGCCGCGCTCAGCGACGATGCGCTGCTGGATGCCATGCTGGCGCAGCCGATCCTGATCCAGCGCCCTCTGGTGCAGACCGAGCGCGGCACGCGTCTGTGCCGCCCGTCGGAAGTGGTGCTGCAGATCCTGCCGCCGCTGGCGACGCCGTTCACCAAGGAAGATGGTGAGGTAGTGGCGCCCTGAGGGTTGGTCAGCGGCGCTCGCCGAGCAGTGCGCGCACGCGCGTTGCCAGGGCGTCCAACGCATACGGCTTGCCCAGCAACTGCACGCCCGGTGCCAATACGCCGTCCTGCTCCAGCGCGTTGCGGCTGTAGCCACTGGTGAACAGCACCTTCAGGCCCGGGCGGCGCCGGAGCGCCTCGTCGGCCAACTCGCGTCCGTTCACTTCGGGCATCACCACGTCGGTGAACAGCAGCGCGATGTCCGGGTGGGCATCGATCAGCTTCAACGCCGCCGCCGCACCGTCGGCGGCCAGCACCGGGTAGCCCAGCTCGGTCAGCACGTCGATGGACAGCTGGCGCACGGCGGGCTCGTCTTCAACGATGAGGATCAGCTCGCGGTCGTTGGCCGTGCCGCCAGGACCCGTGCCTGTACCGCCTGCGCCGGGCACGTCGACCGGACCGGTGTGGCGGGGCAGGTACACCTTCACGGTGGTGCCCTGGCCGACCTCCGAGCGGATCTTCACGTGGCCGGATGACTGTTTGACGAAGCCGTACACCTGCGAAAGCCCCAGCCCGGTGCCCTGTCCCACCTGTTTGGTGGTGAAGAACGGCTCGAACGCCTTGGCGATCACTTCGGGCGGCATGCCGGTGCCGGTATCGGAGACCACCACCGTGACGTATTGCCCGGCGGGAACGCCGGGGTGATCCGCGGCCGCGGCGGAAGATATCTCGCAGTTTGCCGTCTCCACGGCCAACCGCCCGCCGCCCGGCATCGCATCGCGCGCATTGACGGCCAGATTGAGGATCACGTTCTCCAGCTGGTTGGCGTCGGCATGGATCCACCACAGCCCTTCAGCCAGCGCCGTTTCCAGGCGCACGCTGCGGCCCAGCGAGTGCGCCAGCAGGTCGGACATGCCGGCCACCAGCCGGTTCGCATCCACCGGCACCGGCTGCAACGGCTGCCGGCGCGAGAACGCGAGCAGGCGCTGGGTGAGCTGGGCGGCGCGGCGCGCGCCGTCCAGCGCCATGTCGATGTAGCGCTTGGTGCGCGGGTCGCTGTCGCCCAGCCGCGTATCGAGCAGGTCCAACGGCCCCATGATGGTGGTGAGCATGTTGTTGAAGTCGTGCGCGATGCCGCCGGTGAGCTGGCCCACCGCCTCCATCTTCTGGCTCTGCCGCAGCGCGTCCTCCACCCGGGAGCGCTCGGCGACTTCCTCCGCCACGCGGCTTTCCAGGTGCTCGTTCAATTCCTGCAGGCGCGCATCGGCCGCCTTGCGGGCGGTGACGTCGATGGCCACGCCCAGCACGCGCACGCAGCGGTCGCCCTCGAACAGGCCGCGGCCCTTGGCTGCCACCCAGCGCACCACGCCATCCTCCTTGCCGACGGTGCGGTATTCCACGTCGTAGTGGGCACGCAACTGCGGGTCGGCGGCGGCCGCGAAGGCGGCGCTGGTAGCGTCGCGATCCTCGGGATGCAGGCCGGCGTAGAAGTCATCCATGGTGACCTCGGCATCGGCTGAAATGCCGAACATCGCCTTGGTACGCGCCGGCCAGATCAGCACATCCTGGACCAGGTCCACGTCCCAGAAGCCCATGTCACCGGCCTCGGTGGCCAGGCGCAGGCGCTCCTCGCGGTCGGCCAGCGCGGCCTCGGCGGCCTTGCGTCCGGACAGGTCCAGCATGGCGCCGATCATGCGCAGCGGCTCGCCTGCGGGGCCGCGCAACACGGCGCCCCGGTCCAGCACCACGGCATGGCTGCCATCCGCACGCTGGAAGCGATACTCCTCCGACCACGCCGTCTGGTCGCTGTCGATGACGGCATGGATGCCGTGCTCCACCCGCTCGCGGTCGTCGGGATGGATGTGGTCCAGCCACCACTGCGCGCTGGTCTCGCTCAGGGCATGGCCGAACAGCGTGGCGAGCGCCTCGTTCCAGACCACGTGGCCATCGGAAATCCGCCAGTCCCAGATCGCGTCATTGGTGGCACGCGCGGCCAGCCGATAGCGTTCCTCCACTTCGAGATGGCGTGCCTCGGCGGCCTTGCGGTCGGTGATGTCCAGCGAAGTGCCAACCAGGCCCACGATGGTGCCGTCGGCATCGCGCAGCGGCGCCTTGGTCGACAGCCACTGTGCACGCCGCCCATCGGGAAAGCTCACTTCCTCTTCAAGTTGCTCGGTCTGGCCGCTGGACATCACCCGTTCGTCGGTGCGCATCACCGCTTCGGCCTGCGCCGGGTCGCCCAGCAGCTCGGCGTCGGTGCGGCCCACGTACTGCTCCGGGGGCATGCCAATCAGGTCGGTGGTGCCGCGGTTGCCGATCAGGATCCGGCCTTGGCGGTCCTTGGCGTACACCACGCCCGGCGCGGCCTCGACGAAGGAGCGCAGCAGGGTCTGGGCCTGGTCGCGCTCGGCTTCGATCCGCCGGCGGTGGTCGATGTCGATGAGCACGCCCGGAAAGTTCACCGGCTTTCCATCGGCGTCCAGGTCAACCCGGCCAATGGCTTCTATCCAGCGGTACTGACCGTCGGTGCCACGGGTGCGGTACTGGTGCGCGTAGCGGCCACCGGTGCGCAGGGCGTCGGCGATGGCCTGCTGGAGGCCCGGGCGGTCCTGCGGGTGAACCCCCGCCACCAGCTCATCCAGGCGAAGGTTGGTGCGTGACACGGCCGGTTCCAGCCCGAAGGCAAGGGCCAGGGCGTCGTCGATGGTCACGTTGTCCTGTTCCACATCCCAGAACCAGGTGCCGATGATCGCGCCGGCGGCGAGTGCCATCTTGACGCGTTCGGTGTCGCGCTCGGCGTGGCTGTCTGTCGAATCCGAAGGGTTCAAAAGGTCTACTCGCGGTCGTGGGGTCAGGCCCGGGGGTATCCCTCCCCGTGGCCGGCAACATGGGGCTGATGCAATGAAGCGGTGCTGATTATCGCCGCAGCGCGTGGTGATGGCGTATTTTCCCGCAGCGACCGAGGCTGAACCGTTGGTGTGACGGAAAAACGCAAACGGCGGGACCCCCCGAGGATCCCGCCGCCTGTGCCCAACGTTGGTTGTATCAGAACTTCCAGCCCACGCGTGCGTAGTAGAAGCCGCCATTGAAGCCGTACGGCGAATGCACCGGGTACTCGGCACCGGCCACGCCGCTCCAGGGGTTCTTGGCCGGCACACGGTCGAACAGGTTCTGCGCGCCCAGGCTGAAGTACAGCCCGGAATCGAACTTCCAGCCCACTTCGGCATCGACGATCAAGGCGCTGCCGCCGTAGATCGGCAGGCCACCGTCATCGGCGGAGATCACGCCGCTGTCCAGGTGGTCCTCGTACCAGGAGCTGTAATAGTTGAAGCGCAGGTTGGCGTGGAAGATCTGCCGCTGGTGGTTGATGCTGAAGTAGCCCTTGGTCTTGGGCAGCGACTTCTCCAGCTTGTATACCCGCGCCTCGTCGATGAAGTCGGGGTTGAAGCGGTCCACCTTGGTGCGGTTCCAGTTGGCGGCCAGCGAGTAGGTGGTGGTGCCGCCGAAATGGTCGGTGCGGTAGCTGGTGACCAGGTCCACGCCGGTGGTGGTGGTGTCGAACGCATTGCCGAAGTAGGTCACCTGCGAGATCGACGCCGCCTCCGGGTTGCCGCCGGCGACCAGTGCCGCGCGCTCTTCCGGGGTGACCGCGAAGCTGGTGCTGAGCGCGATGCGGTCTTCCACCTTGATCTGGTAGCCGTCCAGGGTGAGCAGGTAATCGCCTTCGGTCCAGACCGCGCCGAAGGAAATGTTCTTCGATTCTTCCGGCGTCAGCGGGCGGGCACCCTTGAGCTGGGCGATCGGGTTGGTGGGCGGCAGGGTGGCGATGTCTTCCAGCGCGGTGCCGCCGAACACGGTGCTGATCTGGCTGATGTTGGCCTGGCCCGGAGTCGGCGCACGGAAACCGGTGTTGTACGCACCGCGCAGGGCGAAGTGCTCGTTGAAGTCGAAGCGCCCGGTCACCTTGCCATTGGTGGTGCTGCCGAACGAATCGTAGTCTTCAAAGCGCAGCGCGGTGGCCAGCAGCAGGCGCTCGGTCACCTGCGCTTCCAGGTCGACATAGGCGGCCCAGTTGCGGCGGTCGAAGGTACCGGCGGTGCGCGAGCTGAAGCCGTTGAAGCCGTTGGAGCCCAGCGCGAAGCCCTGCTCGGTCAGCGGGCCGATGGCGGTGGACGGGCCATCGCCGGGGCTGATCTTGAAGCTCTCCTCACGCCACTCGGCACCGGCGGCCAGGCGCAGTGGCTGGCTGGTGAAGCTGGTGGCGATGTCGCGGCTCACGTCGACGTTGACGCTCTTTTCGGTCTGGGTGTTGCCGCCCGGGCGGAAGTACAGGCCCGCCGGCTGGGCCGGGCCGAGCGAAGCGTTGACGGTGTTGTAGATGATGAACTCGATATCGTTGCGGCCCCACGAACCGCTCACGTCCCAGTACCACTCGCCCAGGGTGCCCTTGGCGCCGGCGAACACCGAGGCGTCTTCCAGCTTGCCGCCGAAGCGCGGCGTGAAGCCGCCGGGCAGGCTGGACAGGAAGGTGTAGCAGTTGGCCGGCAGCGCGGCCACCGCACCGCTCACCGTGGTGTAGGGCAGCAGGGTGCCCGCACCGTCGCGCAGCGGAATGGTCGGGCACGCGCCGGCGCCGGTAAGGTTGCCGACCAGCAGGGTGTCGCCCCCGTCGTTGGAATACACGCCCGAGCGGGCGGTGGGGTCGCGGAAGTAGAAGCCGCCGTCGACGTCGCGCTTGGCGTAGTTGCCGAACAGGTACCAGTCCACGCTGTCGGTGGTGAGGCCGAGGTTGGCGACCAGCTTGAGATCGTCGTCGACCTTGGGCGAGCCCCAGACCTGCGCGGGCTGGCCCACGCCGGGGTAGCCGGCGGCGATGGCCGCCGCCGCGTCGTCGCGCTGCACGCTGCGCGAGGTGTCGTCGGCGTTGCGCCATTCGGCGGTCAGGGTGGCGAAGCCGCGTTCGGTCAGCGGCAGGCCGATCTGCGCCGAGTACGTGGTGGTGAGCCCGTCGCCTTCGTAATACTGGCCGGCGAAGGCTTCGACGGTGCCCCCTTCGCGCAGCTTCTTCAGGCCGAAGTTGATCACGCCGGCGATGGCATCGGAGCCGTACTGGGCCGCTGCACCGTCGCGCAGCACATCCACCTGCTCCAGCGCCAAGGACGGGAACACCGACAGGTCTGGCCCCTGCGCGCCATCGGAAAGGCCATGGCCGAGGAAGGTGATCACCGCCGCGCGATGGAAGCGCTTGCCGTTGACCAGCAGCAGCGTGTTGTCCGGCGGCAGGCCGCGCAGGTTGGCCGGGCGGATCAGGCTGGCGGCATCGTCGATGGGAATGGTGCTGACGTTGAAGGAGGGGACCAGCACCTTGAGCTGGTCCAGGGCATCGGTGGCGCCCTGGTTGCGGAATTCCTCACCGCTGATGATGTCGATCGGCACGGCCGACGACGAGACGGTACGCGGCTTGGTGCGGCTGCCCAGCACCGACACCGTGTCCAGGGTGGAGGTTTCGCTGCTGCCCGGGGGACTGCTGTCCTGGGCGGCCGCGACAGAGCTGGTGACCAGCAGTGCAGTGGCCAGGGCCACCTTTACCGCAGATGCCAATGGCGAAAATGCTGTTGGAGCGTGAACACACTTGCCTATGCCGTAGTTCATGCATGCACCTTGCAGTCAGAGTCGAAGTTGTCGTTCGGTTAGTCGTTCATCCCATTGGTTCTCCCTGCGCGCCGGGGGCTTTTTGGTGCGCTGCACGAAGAATTAACAGAACGTAAACCGTACTGCAACGAATCTTTCGTTTTGAAGATATTGCATGGGTTATCGGTCACAAAACGAGCTTGCATTATTGCCATAAGCACGTAATAGTTGCCTAAAGCAAACGAATGGCCGTCCTCATGTCCCAGCTGCTCAGCACTGCCATCGCCCAGGTTCGCGCGTTCAACCGCTTCCACCCGCATCACATGGGTGCGTTCGAAGCGGACATCCCGGAAGGGTTCTCACTTACCGAAGTGCGGGTGCTGGGCGAGTTGGCCGAGCGGCGGGGCGTGACCGCCGCCGAACTGTGCCGCGGGCTGGACCTCAATGCCGGCTACCTGAGCCGGCTGTTGAGCAGCCTGGAAACGCGCGGCCTGGTGACCCGGCAGGCGGCCGCCGCCGACGGGCGGGCCAGTGCGCTGGGCCTCACCGATGCGGGGCGCGATGTGTTCCAGCAGTTGGATGCCGCTGCCAATGCCCGCGTCGGCGAAGCAGTGGGCGCGCTCAGTGGCGCCGCCCAGCAGCGGCTGGCCGACGCGCTGCGCGAGGTGCAGACGCTGCTCGCAGGTGCACGCGCCGACTATGCCCTGCGTGATCCACGCCCGGGCGACATGGGCTGGATCGTGCACAAGCAGGGCGCGTTGTATGCGCGCGAATACGGCTGGAACGCGACCTTCGAAGCGCTGGTGGCCGACATCGTGGCGCGCTACATCCGCGAGCACGACCCGCAGACCGAACGCTGCTGGATTGCCGAACAGGACGGCACGCCGGTCGGCTCCATCTTCGTGGTCCGCCACGATGCGCAGACCGCCAAACTGCGGCTGCTGTACGTGGACGCCACGGCGCGTGGCCAGGGCATCGGTCATCGCCTGGTAGCGGAGGCCATCGGCTTTGCGCGTGCGGTGGGCTACAAGCGCATGGTGCTGTGGACGAACGCCGCACTGACCGACGCCCGCCGGTTGTTTGAGACCACCGGCTTCGAGTTCCTGACCGAACAGCAGGAACAGCTGTTCGGCAAGCCGCAGGCATCGCAGCTGTGGGCGCGGGATCTGTAACGCCAGCACTGCGTGCGCCAGTAGAAATACGGTACTGGTGGCGTCTACGCGTTGTTACCATCCGGGCGAAGTCCCTGCCGGTGCGGCTGCGTCGGCATTCCACAGATGGCTTGCACCACGCTCTGGAGATCACCGCCGTGAGTACTTCGATGCCGCGTGTTGTCCGTACTGCCCTGGTGTTGTTGACCGCCCTGTCAGCGCTGACGGCCTGCCGCCGCGAACCCGACGCGGCCCCTGCACCCGCCGCGCAGCCGCCTGCGGCTGCCACCGCGCCGGCACCAGCTGCATCACCCCCACCGGCAGCGCAGGTGCCCGAGCCCGGCAGCGTGCCGGTGACGGCCGACAATTTTCCGCGCGCGGAGAGTGATGTGTACTTCGCCTCCACGGTCAAGGATGGTGGCCTCGGAAAGTTCGTACATCGCCGCGAGCCCACGGCGATCGACAACCAGAGCGTCATCCGGATGAACCGCGACACGCTCTACTCTGCGGCGGTCTTCGATCTGGATGCCGGGCCGGTGACCATCACGCTGCCGGATGCGGGCAAGCGTTTCATGTCGATGCAGATCATCGATGAAGACCAGTACACCACGCAGGTCGCGTACAAGCCCGGCGCCTACACCCTGAGCCGTGGCAAGGATGGAACGCGCTACGTCATCGCCGCGGTGCGCACCCTGGTCGATCCCAACAACGCCGAAGACGTGGCACAGGTGCATGCCCTGCAGGACGCCATCAAAGTGCAGCAGGCATCCCAGGGCAGCTTCGATGTGCCGAAGTGGGATGCAATCAGCCAGGGCAAGGTGCGCGAGGCCTTGCTGGCGCTGGCCGCCACGCTGCCCGACACGCGGCACATGTTCGGCACGCGCGAAACGGTGGACCCGGTACGCCGGCTGATCGGGTCGGCCTCGGCCTGGGGTGGCAACCCCGATGCCGATGCCATGTACCTCAACGTCACCCCGACGAAAAACGACGGAAAAACGGTCTACCGCCTGCATGTTGCCGATGTGCCGGTGGATGGCTTCTGGTCGGTCAGTCTCTACAACGGCAAGGGCTACTACGAGCAGAATGCGCAGAATGCGTACACGCTCAACAACGTGACCGCGAAGAAGAACGACGACGGTTCGGTGGACATCCAGTTCGGCGGCTGCGACGGGCAGGTGGCCAATTGCCTGCCCACCATGGAAGGCTGGAACTACATGGTGCGTCTGTACCGGCCACGGGCTGAGATCCTGGAAGGCCGCTGGACCTTCCCCGAGGCGGTACCGGTGTCGTAGCGCCGGCAGGTCAGTGCGGCAGGTACTTGGCCAGCACCACGCAGGCCACCAGCAGGCCGATGACCACCACGCGGTAGCCGTTGAGCGAGAGGAAGCCGAACAGCTGGACATCCGGCGAGGCGAACTCGTGGCGGCAATACGGGCAGCGCACGCGCAGGGCAACCGTGCGCTTGGCGAATGGCGTGTAGAACGCCGGGACACCGCCATTCAACAGCGCCTTGCGGCCGTCGAACTGCGTCGCGCAGCGGGGGCAGGTAGCAGTAGCGGACATGCACGGGCCTTGGCTGGGTGGATTACGATGCGGTGGCCACCCGAGTATGGCATGGCCCGTGGGCAGGGTAAGCTTCGCGTGACCCTACGCCTCGCAAGGACTGCACCGTGGTTGCACGCGATCCGCACACTGCCGTACGCCCACGGGGAAGCCGGTTGTGGCTTTCTGCGCTGGTGGCGTTCCTGCTGCTGCCATTGGCCGGCGTTGCGGCGGAGAGCCCGACATTGCACTGGTCGCTACCAGCGGACGCGTCACCGGCAACGCGCGATGCCGCCCTGGCGGCACTGGCGGTGGAGCTGCTGGAACCGCCAGCGGCCAGCAGCCTGACCGACATCCAGCGCAGCCAACTGCTGCTGGTGGCCCGTCGCCCTACGGAAGCATCCGTGACCATCGCGCGCCTGCAGCAGTCGTTCCGCGATGCGGGCGATGCAGCGCGGGCGCAGCGTTGGGTGCCGTACCTGCTGTATGCACAGGCACGCGCGGATACCGATGACACCCTCGACGCGGCCTACGACCGCGCGTTCCGCGCGCATTTCGCACGGCTCGACGATCTGGCGGCGCTGCAGACGCATTATTGGTTCGTGACGAATCTGTCCGCCGCCGAGATCGAGCTGCGCGACGCGCTGGCGGCGCAGGCAGGGAAATCGATCATCACGCGTGATGCGGCGCTGGAACTGCTGCGCCAGGCTGCATTCGTACAGACCTACGCGTCCACCACGACCCTGGCGCCGGCATTGATCGAGGAAGACGAGCACCGACGCTTCGAGATCGACGATGACGTGCGCATTCCCGTGAAGGACGGGGTGGTGCTCTCGGCGCATGTGGTCCGCCAGCGCAGCGTACGCACGCCCCAGCCGGCGGCCATGATGTTCACCATCTACACCAACCCGCAGAAGAACCGCAGCCAGGCCGCGTTGGCCGCCGCACGCGGCTATGTCGGCGTGGTAGTGGACGCGCGCGGCAAGCGCAACGGCACCGGGCAGGTGGCGCCCTATGAAACCGAGGGGGAGGACGCCAACGCGGCCATCGACTGGATCAGCCGCCGGCCCTGGAACAACGGCCAGGTGGTGATGTACGGCGGCAGCTACAGCGGCTTTGCCGCGTGGGCCGCCGCCAAGCACGCGCATCCCGCGCTCAAGGCCATCGCCCCCTACGTGGCGGCGATCCCGGGCTTGGGCCTGCCGATGGAGAACAACGTGTCCCTCTCGGCCAACTATGCGTGGCCGTTCTACGTGGCCAACACCCGCCTGCTCGACAACGACACCTACAACCAGCGCAGCCGCTGGGACGCGCTCACCGAAAACTGGTATCGGTCCGGCCGCCCATACCGGCAGATCGACGCGGTGGATGGAACACCCAACCCATGGCTGCAGCGCTGGCTGGCCCATCCCGACTACGACGCCTACTGGCAGGCGATGGTGCCCTACGGCGATGACTACGCGCGCATCACCATTCCCGTACTCTCCGTCACCGGTTACTACGACGACGGCCAGATCTCGGCACTGGAATACTTCAAACAGCACACGCGGCGCGTACCCGGTGCCGACCACCGCCTGCTGATCGGGCCTTACGATCACTTCGGATCACAGGCGTCGGTGAAGGCGATGGAGCTGCGCGGCTATACAGTAGACCCGGTGGCACAGTTCGACACCCAGGGTATTACCTTCGAATGGTTCGACCATGTGCTGCGCGGCGCACCGCTGCCTGCGCTGCTGTCGGACCGGATCAACTACCAGTTGATGGGCGCCAACCGCTGGGAACACGCCCCCTCGCTGGACGCGGCGGCGGGTGCGTACCGCGTGTTCCACCTCACCAGCACGCGTGACGGCGACCGCTACCGCCTGAGCGAACAGGCGCCGCACCAGCGCGATGCCATCAGCCAGACGGTGGATTTCGCGGATCGCAGCACCCAGCGCCATTCCTACTATCCCTATCCGATCGTGCGCGATGGGGTGCCGACCGATGGTGGCCTGGCCTTCGTCAGTGACGCATTTCCCGCGCCGGTCGACGTGGTCGGCAGCTTCTCCGGGGATCTCAAGATCCGTATCAACAAGCGCGACGTCGACCTGACGGTGACGCTGTACGAGCTGATGCAGGACGGGCGGGTGATGCAGCTGTCCTACTTCGTTGGCCGCGCCAGCTACGCCCGCGACATGACCCGCCGCCAGCTGCTCACGCCAGGCCGCTGGACCACGCTACCCCTGCAGCGCACGCGCATGACCGGGCGGCAACTGGCTGCCGGCAGCCGCCTGCTGGTGATCGTGGACGTGCTCAAGGACGCGCAGCACCAGGTCAACCACGGCACCGGCCGCGACGTCAGCGACGAGTCCGTGGCCGATGCGGTCGAACCACTGAAGATCGACTGGCACCCGGACAGCGTGCTGCGCATTCCGCTGCGGGAGAAAACCCCGCAAGCGGCGAACTGACGACGCGCATCGAGCGTGCATGCATGTGGCATGTACGCGTGATGTGCGACTATTTTTCACATGATGACATCTACAGACGCTGATCCAGATTCCGTGCAGGCCACGCAGGCACGACGCCGTTCGCCGGCACGCAGGTTTCGTCGCTGGCTGGCGTGGCTGCTGATTCCAGCGGTGCTTGGCATCGCGGGGTTGGCACTCTGGAACAGTGACTGGTTGAAGGCACCGCGCGCGATGTGGGAACTGTCGCGCATGCCGCCGCCCACATCGCTGCCCGTGCCGGTGGAGGGGGTGGCGGCGCGGCGCATTGCCGACACCTTTGGCGCGCCGCGTGGGCGCGACCGTACCCATGCCGGTATCGATATCTTCGCCAAGCGGGGCACGCCCGTGGTCAGTGCCACGGCGGGCGTGGTGGTGGCGGTGCGGGATACCGGCCTGGGTGGTCGCCAGGTGTGGGTGGTGGGGCCGGCGCGCGAGCGCTATTACTACGCGCACCTGGAGGATTGGCGCGCCAATATGGTGGAAGGCGAGGTGGTGCAGGAGGGCACGGTGCTGGGGTATGTGGGCGACAGCGGTAACGCCGCCGGCACGCCACCGCACCTGCACTGGGGCATCTATGGTGCCAACGGCGCGTACGATCCGTTGCCGCTGTTGCGCGCACCGCGCACGACCAACGGTCGTGCGCTACCCGGTAGGTAACGACCGTTGGTCGTTACGCTTGTCGTCCCGACGCCGGCCCGGACACATGCGCATGCCCGCGCACGTGCCAGCGCCACGGGAACTCCACTGCACGCCGGATGCCGATGCGCGGGCCCGCTACCGGATCTTCGGGTGGTAGCAGGCCATCGGACACGATGCGGATGCCACGGTCGTTCTTCACCAGGTCGGCGCCATCGAATGCCTTGGTGATGCCCATCGCCTGCGACAGACGCCCCGGACCGCTGGCCAGCTCGCGGTCGCGGCGGATCGCCGGGCGCGCCGCGCGGATCAGGTCCAGGCCATCCACGGGTTCCAGCGCCCGCAACAGCACGCCCCAACCCTGACCGACCTCGCCGCACACCGCATTGCTGCCCCAGTGCATGCCGTAGGTGAAATACACATACAGGTGACCGCATTCGCCGAACATGCTGGCGGTACGCGCGGTCATGCCGCGAAAGGAATGTGCCGCCGGGTCCTGGTCGCCCGCATAGGCTTCCACCTCCACGATCCGACCCGCGCGCCCATCGTCGCGCACCAGCAGCTTGTTGAGCAGTTCCGGCGCCACTTCGGTGGGATGGCGGCGGTAGAAACCGCGCGGCAGCGTTCGCCAGCGCGAGGGCGGCAGCAGCTTGGGTGATGCATCGGTGCGGGTCATGGCGGGGTCCGGGACGGCTGTCCGCAGGATGCCTCCGTTGCCGTCGTGATGGCATCAAGCCACCGCCGAGGCCGGGCGGACGTCGCCATGCGGGGATTCCGGGCACGCGCCGCCGTCATCGTGCGGTCGTCTGCGCGGGCTACAACATGCGCAGTGGATGGCGCCGGGCGGCCGCCTGAAGAAGAGGCCCTAAAGTCTTCGAAAACGCGGCCGATACAGAGGCGTCATTCCGCCTGGAGTCCGTGATGTCGGCCGTCCCCCGCCGCCTGCTGCTGTCCCTCACCCGTCGCGGTGAGCCCCTTCCTGCCGTGCTTGCCGTGTCGCGCGGGCTGTCGGCGCTGCGCCGGCTCAGCGTGGCCCGCAAGCTGAAAATCAGCCTGGTGGCGTGCGCCTCGGGCCTGCTGCTGGTGGCCATCGTGTATGCGTGGACACGGTACAACAGCGAACGCGCCGCCGATACGTTCGCCACCCACCAGCAGGCCACCAGCCTGATGGCGGCGCTGGAGGTGCAGGTGGCCGACGCTCGTCGCCTGCAGACGCGTTACGCGGCCAGTTTCGATGATGCTGACCGCCAGGCACTGCAACAGGCCCAGCAGCGTCTGCAGAGCACGCTGACCGAGCTGCAGCGCGCCGCGGCCGGCAACGGCAGCGCGCCGGCGCTGAACGCGCTGGCCGCACGCATCGGCGAGTTCGCCGACGGCATCACCGCATTGAACGCACGTGTGGATGAGATGGGCCGGGGCGACGCAGGTTTGCGCGGGCAGGTGGAGGCAGCGGCGGCCGCCATGGAAACGGAACTGGGCGGTGTGCAGCGCCCTGCGCTGGACGCGCAGTGGCAGGCCATCCGCCGACAGGAGGCCCTGTTGCTGCTGACCGGCGATTCGGCGCATACCGACCGCGCCAGCGAGGCCAAGCTGCCGTTCGATCTGGCCGTCTCCGCGCCCGGCGTGCCGGCCGACCGGCAGGAGGCACTGCGTGCCGCGATGGACGGCTATCAGGGCGCCCTGCTGGGCTACACCGCTGCCCGTGTCGGTCTGGATCTGGAGGCCCAGTCGCTGGCGGACACCGCCGACCAGATCGCCCCGAGCCTGGCACAGCTCCAGCAGACGCAGGCCGCGTCCCTTGAGGCGGCCCGCAGTCGCCTTCAGGGCCAGGCGCGGGCGATGACCGCGCTGTTCGCGCTGACCCTGCTGCTGGTGGCCACGCTGCTCATCGCAACCCTGCTGCTCACCCTGCATGCGGTGAAGCGCCCGATCGCCGACACTCTGCGCTTTGCCGAGGACATCGCCGACGACCGGCTGGACACGACGCTGACCGTGTACAACCCGCATGACGAGTTCGGTCAACTGGCGCAGCGCCTGCAGCACATGCAGGAGCGTCTGCGCAGCCGGATCGAGGCAGAGCGCGCGGCCGCGCGCGACAACACCCGCGCGCGCCAGGCACTGGACTGCGCGCAGACCGGGCTGATGGTGCTGGAACCGGACGGGCGCATCGGCTTCCTCAACCAGGCGCTGTGCAAGGCGCTGGACTGCAGCCCCGAGCAGTGGCGCGACCAACCTGCACAGGCGCTGCACCCGGTATTCGCCGTCGGCGTGGCGCAGCTGCAGCGCGGGCAGGGCAGCACGCACGAGATCGAACAGAGCGGGATTCGTTACCAGTTGGTGCTCAACCCGATTCTCGACCAGGACCAGTTGCTGGGTGCGGCCGTGGAGTGGCGCAGCCGCGCGCTGGAGACCACGGTGGAGACTGAAGTGGCCGCGCTGGTGGATGCCGCCGCACACGGCGCGCTCGACGCGCGCATCGCCGTGCACGACAAGCAGGGCTTCGTGCTGACCCTGGCGGTGAGCATCAACCGCCTTCTGGATACCTTCCAGGGCAATCTCGCCGGCCTGCAGGCGCTGCTGTCGGGCCTTGCCCGCGGCGATCTTGGCGTACGCATGCAGGGCGATTTCCAGGGGGTGTTCGCGCAGATGCGCGACGACGCCAACGCCAGCGTGCAACAGCTGACCGACATCGTGGCACGCATCCAGCAGACCACCGGGGCGATCAATGGCGCGGCAGGCGAGATCGTCGCGGGCAATCGCGACCTGGCCGAGCGCACCGAGCGCCAGGCCGCGCACCTGGAAGAAACCGCGTCGTCGATGGAGGAGCTGACCGCCACGGTGCGCCAGAACGCGGAGTCGGCCCAGCAGGCCAACCAGCTGGCGGTGGATGCGGCCGGCATCGCGGCGCAGGGCGGCACCTCGGTCGCGCAGGTGGTCACCACCATGCACGACATTGCGGCCTCGTCACGTCGCATCGGCGACATCACCGGGGTGATCGATGGCATTGCCTTCCAGACCAACATCCTGGCGCTCAATGCGGCGGTGGAAGCGGCGCGTGCGGGCGAGCAGGGCCGGAGCTTCGCGGTGGTGGCCAGCGAGGTGCGTCTGCTGGCCCAGCGCAGCGCCGATGCCGCGCGCCAGATCAAGACGCTGATCGAAACGTCGGTGGAGAAGGTCAGCGCCGGTACCCGCCAGGTCGATGAGGCCGGCGCGACCATGGGCCGCATCGTCAGCAGCGTCGAACAGGTCACTGCGATCACGGCGAGCATCTCGGCGGCGTCCCAGCAACAGAGCGAGGGCATCGAGCAGGTCGGCAAGACGCTGCTGCAGATGGACGGCAGCACGCAGCAGAATGCGGCGATGGTGGAAGAAGCCTCGGCCTCGGCGCAGGCCATGCAGCGCCAGGCGGCGTTGTTGTCCGAAGCGGTGGCGGCCTTCGTGCTGGCGCGCCCTTCGACAGCGGTGCGCGGCGCGAGGGCGGCGGTGGCGTGAGGCGTGTGTGATCGCCATGTCGATGGGTGCCTGCAAACGGCAGGCGCCCCCGGAGGTATCCTGCGTGGATGAAGACCCGTCCCAAATCCCCTTCGTCCACGCGCGCCGATGCTGCCTTCGTCCGCGTGCGTGGCGCGCGCGAACACAACCTAAAGAATGTCGATGTGGATATCCCGCGCGACGCGCTGGTGGTGTTCTCCGGCATCTCCGGTTCCGGTAAATCCTCGCTCGCCTTCGGCACGCTCTACGCCGAGGCGCAGCGGCGCTATCTGGAATCGCTGTCGCCATACGCGCGGCGCCTGATCGACCAGGTCGGCGTGCCGGACGTGGACGCCATCGAAGGCCTGCCGCCGGCTGTGGCACTGCAGCAGCAGCGCGGTACGGCCAGCGTACGCTCCAGCGTGGGCAGCGTGACCACGCTGTCCAGCCTGCTGCGCATGCTGTACTCGCGCGCCGGCACCTACCCGGCGAAACAGCCGATGCTGTACGCCGAGGATTTCTCGCCCAACACGCCGCAGGGCGCCTGCCCGAACTGCCATGGTCTGGGCCATGTGTACGAAGTGACCGAGCAGTCGATGGTGCCCGACCCCTCGCTGAGCATCCGCGAACGCGCCATCGCGGCGTGGCCGCCGGCCTGGCACGGGCAGAACCAGCGCGACATCCTGGTCACGCTGGGCTACGACGTGGATGTGCCGTGGCGCGACCTGCCGAAGAAGCAGCGCGACTGGATCCTGTTCACCGAAGAGCAGCCGGTGGCGCCGGTGTATGCGGGCTTCACCCCGGCAGAGACCCGCGCCGCGCTGCGCCGCAAGGAAGAGCCCAGTTACATGGGCACCTTCAGCGGCGCGCGGCGCTATGTGCTGCATACCTTCGCCACCACCCAGAGCGCGATGATGAAGAAGCGCGTGGCGCGCTACATGGTGGGCACGGTGTGCCCGGTCTGCGATGGCAAGCGGCTCAAGCGCGCCTCACTGGCGGTGACGTTCGCCGGGCTCGATATCGGCGCGCTGTCGCAGCTGTCGCTGGCCGCGATGGCCGAGGCGCTGCGCCCGGCCGCGGAGGGCCGCTTCGAGGCGCCCGCCGCACGTGCCACGCGCAGCCGTGCCGCCGGCCGCAAGGCCGACCAGCAGCGCGTGGCGGACGGTGGGCATGCGCACACCGGCAGCAGCGACGTGCGCCGCACCCCGGATCTGTCCGAGGAAAAGCGCATCGCGGCCCAGCGTATCGCCCACGACCTGGTGGAGCGCATTGGCACGCTGCAGGCCCTGGGTCTGGGCTACCTGTCGATGGACCGGGCCACGCCCACGCTTTCACCCGGCGAGCTGCAGCGCCTGCGCCTGGCCACCCAGATCCGCTCCAGCCTGTTCGGCGTGGTGTACGTGCTCGACGAACCCACCGCAGGCCTGCACCCGGCCGATGGCGAGGCGCTGTACCACGCGCTGGACCAGCTCAAGGCCGGTGGCAACACACTGTTCGTGGTCGAGCATGACCTGGAGATGCTGCGCCGTGCCGACTGGCTGGTGGACGTAGGGCCTGGGGCCGGTCAGCACGGCGGGCAGGTGCTGTACAGCGGCCCGCCGGACGGGCTGCGCGGCATCAAGGCGTCGGCCACGGCCGCCTACCTGTTCGCCGATGCCACCGTTGCGCGGCGCACTCCGCGCACCCCATCGGGCTGGCTGGAGTTGCGCGGGATCCACCGCAACAACCTGCACGGGCTGGATGCGCGCTTCCCGCTGGGTGCGTTCTGCGCGGTCACCGGTGTGTCCGGCTCGGGCAAATCCAGCCTGGTAAGCCAGGCGCTGGTGGAACTGGTGGGCGAACACCTCGGCCACGAACCGGTCGTTGCCGAGGCTGACGACGAGTTGCCGCAGCCAAGCCGCATCGAGCGTACGCGCGGCCGGCTGCATGCCGGGCATACCGCGATCCGTCGGCTGGTCAACGTGGACCAGAAGCCGATCGGACGCACCCCGCGCTCCAACCTGGCCACCTACACCGGCCTGTTCGACCACGTGCGCAAGCTGTTCGCAGGCACCCGCATGGCCAAGGCGCGGCGCTACAGCGCCAGCCGCTTCTCCTTCAACGTCGCCCAGGGCCGCTGCGAAACCTGCGAGGGCGAAGGCTTCGTGCACGTCGAGCTGCTGTTCATGCCGAGCGTCTACGCGCCGTGCCCCACCTGCCACGGGCAGCGCTACAACGCCAAGACGCTGGAGGTGGAATGGAACGGCCGCACCATCGCGCAGGTGCTGGCGATGACGGTGGAGGAGGCGCTGGCGTTCTTCGCCGATGAAGCGGTGGTGCAGCGGCCGCTGCAGCTGCTGCGCGACATCGGCCTGGGCTACCTGCGGCTGGGCCAGCCGGCCACCGAGCTGTCGGGCGGCGAGGCGCAGCGCATCAAACTGGCCACGGAGCTGCAGCGCAGCCAGCAGGGCAGCAGCCTGTATGTGCTCGACGAGCCGACCACGGGCCTGCACCCGGCCGACGTGGACAAGCTGATGGCGCAGCTGCACGGGCTGGTGGAGGCAGGCAATACGGTGGTGGTGGTCGAGCACGACCTGCGCACCGTGGCCGATGCGGACTGGGTGATCGATGTGGGCCCGGGCGCCGGCGAAGAAGGCGGCCAGATCGTGGCGGCGGGAACGCCGGAGCAGGTGAGCCGCTCGACGGCGGGGAAGACCGCTGGGTACCTGAGGCGGTTTTTTAGTCGGTAGGTGCCGACCGTTGGTCGGTACTGCCCACCCACCGTTCGATTTCCCCGGGCGCGAACGGCCCGAGCTTCTGCTTGATGATCTTTCCGTCCGCACCCACCAGCACCGTGTACGGCAACAGCCCCTGCCCATTGCCCAGGAGAACGCTGGCATCGTCGGGCGCCGGCTGTTCGATCACGATCGGGTACTTCACCGGTACGCGATCAAGGAAGTCGCGCACGCCATCCGGTGTATCGATGGCCAGGCCCACCACCTGCACGCCGTCAGCCGGCTGCGCCGCAGAGAATGCGGCCAGCATCGGCATTTCTTCCACGCACGGGCCGCACCAGCTGGCCCACACGTTGATCAGCAGCGGACGGCCGCCGAAGCCGGCGAAATCCACCGGCGTGCCGTCCACGTCGGGCAAGGTGATGGCCGGCATCGCATCGCCCGGCTTGGCCGGCACCGCCGCCGGGCGGTCCACGGCCGGAAAGCGGGTTTCCTGCGGCGTCGTGGCAACGTAATACATGCCGGTGCCCAGCCCCAACACGGCGGCGAGCGCCACCACGCCCACCATCCAGGCGGTGCGGGGCGGCGGCGTGCTCATCGCGCCGTGCGCAGCAACGCTTCTTCCACCAGTGCCTGGGTCAGCACGGTGGGCAGCACGGTGGGCGGCGCGCCCGGGCCATACACCACGTACAGCGGCACGCCGACCGCCTTGTGCTCTTCCAGGAACGCGGTGATTTCCGGGTCCACGTTGGTGTAGTCACCGCGCATGTACACCGCGTTGGTGCGGCGCAGGGTGTCCTGGAAGCCGTCCGTGCCCAGCACCGCGCGCTCGTTGGCCTTGCAGGTCACGCACCAGTCGGCGGTCATGTTGACGAACACCACGCGGTTGTCCTGGCGCAGGCGGTCCAGCATCTGCGGCGAATAGGCCACCACGTTGTCGGTCGTATTGCGCGCGGCCTTGGCCGGCGCGTCGATGCGGGTGACGCCCCACACCGGCACCAGTGCGGCAATGAGCAGCAGGCTGGCCAGCAGCGCACCGACGCGATGGCTGCGCCAGCGGCTGCGCTCGAACCACCACAGCGCCAGGCCCAGCACCACCAGCCCGGCCAGCACCAGCGCCATGGCATCCACGCCGCGCTGCTTGCCCAGCACCCACAGCAGCCACAACGCGGTGGCGTACATCGGGAAGGCCAGCACCTGCTTCAGCGTTTCCATCCAGGCGCCCGGGCGTGGCAGCCGCTTGGCCAGCGAGGGCACGAAGCCGATCAGCAGGAATGGCAGCGCCAGACCCAGGCCCAGCACCAGGAACACCAGCATGGCCGGCAGCGGCGGTGCGGTGAAGGCATACGCCAGCGGCGCGCCCATGAACGGTGCCACGCAGGGGCTGGCGACCACGCAGGCGAGCACGCCGGTGAAGAAATCGCCGACCGGGCCGCTGCGCGACGCCAGCGACTGGCCTACGCCGCCAAGGCTGCCGCCCAGGGTGAACACACCCGACAGGCTCAGGCCCACGGTGAACATCAGGTACACCAGCGCGGCGATGAACCACGGGTGCTGCAACTGGAATCCCCAGCCGGCAGCCTGGCCCGCCGCGCGCAGGGTCAGCACCAGCGCGCCGATCGCCGCGAAGGCCACCAGCACGCCGGCGGTGTACCAGAGGGCGTGGCTGCGCGCGCGCTGCCGGCTTTCGCCGCTCTGCGCCACACCCAGCACCTTCAACGACAGGATCGGCAGCACGCAGGGCATCAGGTTGAGAATCAGGCCCCCGGCCAGCGCCAGCACCAGGGCCGTGAGCAGCGTGATCGTGCTTGCACCGCTGCCCGGCGGGCGCGTGCGCTGGGCATTGTCGGCACTGGCATCCGGTCGCGCGTTTTCCGCAGTGGCCGGCGCCGGTTCGTTCGGACGGATCAGCATCGGCTGGGAAGCACTGCCGGTGGCGTCGCGCGGCTGCGTGCGCTTCTCGCGCGACACCAGCGGTGCGATCACCTCGCTGCGGCGCGCGACGTCCTCGGCGCTGGCGTTGACCTTGCCGGCCGGCAGCGCCAGCTTCACGCGACGGGTCATCGGCGGGTAGCAGATGCCGTCGGTCTGGCAGCCCTGGAAGGTGATGACCAGGGTGGCCTCGGCCGCGTCGGGCACGCTGCGACGCAGCGGCAGCTTGACGTCGACCTGGTCGAAATACACCGACACATCGCCGAAGTGTTCGTCGCGGTGCGACTTGGCGGCCGGCCAGAGCGGCTTGTCCGCGCGGATGCCGGGGGCGCCTTCCAGCTTCAGCGAGGTGCGGTCGCGATACAGGTAGTAGCCCGGCGCCGGGCTGAAACGCAGCAGCACGGTGTTGCCATCGCCCACGATGGCATCGAAACCGAATGCGCGCTCGGACGGCAGCGGCAGCGCCTGGACAGTGGCCGTGCCGGGCAGGCGCAGGGCACCGCCGGCGTCGCCACCGGCCAGCGGGTTGTTGAACGGCGACGCCGCGCCACTGGCGACGGCCGGTACCACCGCGCTGTCACCGCGCGTGCTGCCGCCCGGCAGCTTCACCTGCACGGTGCGCTTCTGCGGCGGGTAGCACACGCCGGCATCGGCGCAGCCCTGGTAGCGCACTTCCAGCGTGACCGTGCCTACGTCATCGGCTGCCGTGCCCGGCAGCACGGCGGTCAATCGGTCGCGGTAGGTTTCCACTTCGCCGAAGAAGTCATCGTGGTGCTTCTTGCCGGCCGGCATCTGCAGCGCCTCGGCGCTGAAGCCCGCATCAGGCTTGACCGTAGTGCGGTGGCGGTAGAGGTAATAGCCGGGCGCGATCTTCCAGCTGACCTCGATGCGGTCGCGGTCGCGTGCCTGGGCGCTCAGCCCGAAGGCCTCGTCCACCGGCAGCAGGTCTTTCTCGCTGACGGCCAGCGCCGGCAGGGACACCACGAACAGCGCGCACAGCGCGCCAATACGGCGAAGCAGCGTCATCAATCAGTTTCCTCTCGGGTCTGTGCCCGAATCCAATCCAGGTACGCCGGCAGGCCGGCGCGGGTTTCGACCGCGATGCACTCGGGGAGTTCATACGGATGCAGCACCTGCACGCGCGCGATGGCGGCGTCGAGGCGGCTGCCGGTGGTCTTGATCAGCAGTTGGACCTCATGGTCCTCGGTGACCTCGCCGTGCCAGCGATAGGTCGAGTGCGCGCCGTCCAGCCGGGTCACGCAGGCGGCCAGGCGCTCTTCCACCAATGCATGTGCCAGCCGCGTGGCGGTGGCCGCGTCGGGGCAGGTGGTGAGAAGAATGAATACGGGATCGGCTGTCGACATGACCGCCGAGTATAGAGATCGAAGCCTGCCGATGCCGGCCGGTCCCGCAAGGGAACCGGCCGACACGGGTCAGACGCGGTGGGGGGGGGGGGGGGGGGGGGGGGGGGGGGCGGCCGGGGCGGGGGCGCGCGGGGGGGGGGGGGGGCGCGGGGGGGGGGGGGGGGGGGGGGGGGAGGCGGGGGCGGCGGGGGGGCCGCGCGGGGGGGGGGGGGGGGGGGGGGTTTGGGGGGGGCCCCCCCCCCCCGGGGGGGGGGGGGGCGCCCCCCCCCCCCCCCCCCCCCCTTGGGGGGGCCTCTACCGGCTTGTTCCGCGACGTATTAGAGCTTTTATTCCTTGGGGGCGGCTGGATC
>NZ_JBLZQD010000030.1:0-16738 GCF_049199305.1 Stenotrophomonas sp. PD6
GCACGCCGACCTGACGCGACAGCAGGATGTGCTCGCGGGTCTGCGGCATCGGGCCGTCAGCGGCCGAACAGACCAGGATCGCGCCGTCCATCTGGGCAGCACCGGTGATCATGTTCTTGACGTAGTCGGCATGGCCCGGGCAATCGACGTGGGCGTAGTGACGGTTTTCGGATTCGTATTCGACGTGTGCGGTCGAGATCGTGATACCGCGGGCCTTTTCTTCCGGCGCGGCGTCGATCGCGGAGTAATCCTTGAATTCGCCACCGAAGCGCTCTGCGCCGATCTTGGTCAGCGCAGCAGTCAGCGTGGTCTTGCCATGATCGACGTGACCGATGGTGCCGACGTTGACGTGCGGCTTGGTGCGCTCGAACTTACCCTTTGCCATTGTTGTCTACCTTGAATATCAGAAAGAGGGAGGTGAAGACCCGAGCTTATGCTCAGGCCTTCTTGGTGATCACGGCTTCGGCGATGTTGCTCGGCGCCGGCTCGTAGTGGTCGAATTCCATCGTGAACGTTGCGCGACCCTGGGTCTGCGAACGCAGCGAGGTGGCGTAACCGAACATTTCGCCCAGCGGGATCATCGCGTTGATGATTTCGGCCGAACCGTCACCGGTCACGCTCGAACCCTGCAGCATGCCGCGACGACGGCTGACGTCGCCCATCACGTCACCCTGGTAATCGCTCGGGGTCACGATCTCGACCTTCATGATCGGCTCCAGCAGAACCGGCTTGGCCTTATTGAAGCCCTGCTTGAAGGCCATCGACGCAGCCAGCTTGAACGCCATTTCCGAGGAGTCGACGTCGTGGTACGAGCCGAACACCAGCTTGACCTTGACATCCACCACCGGGAAGCCCGCCAGCGGACCGCTGGTGATGGTTTCGCGCAGACCCTTTTCGATCGGAGCGATGAATTCCTTCGGAATCACGCCACCGGTGATGTCGTTGATGAACAGGAAATCATCCTTGATCAGCGCCGAAATCTTCGGGTCGGCACGGTCTTCAGCGGTGATCGGCGACAGCTCGATCACAACGTGACCGTACTGACCCTTACCACCGGACTGCTTGGCGTGCTTGTAGTCGGACTTGACGTCGGCCAGCTGGATGGTTTCGCGGTAGGCCACCTGCGGCTTACCGACGTTGGCTTCCACGTTGAACTCGCGCTTCATGCGGTCAACGATGATGTCCAGGTGCAGCTCGCCCATGCCCGAGATGATGGTCTGGCCGGATTCTTCGTCGGTCTTGACGCGGAACGACGGATCTTCCGCGGCCAGACGACCCAGCGCCAGACCCATCTTTTCCTGGTCGGACTTGGTCTTCGGTTCGACGGCCATCGAGATCACCGGCTCCGGGAACACCATGCGCTCCAGGATGATCGGGTGGTCCTGCGAGCACAGCGTGTCGCCGGTGGTGGTGTCCTTCAGACCCACGGCCGCGGCGATGTCACCGGCCAGCACTTCCTTGATCTCTTCACGATCGTTGGAGTGCATCTGCAGGATGCGGCCGATGCGCTCCTTCTTGCCCTTCACCGAGTTCAGCAGCTGGTCGCCGGCATTCAGCGTGCCCGAGTAGACACGGAAGAAGGTCAGCGCGCCCACGAACGGGTCGGTGATGATCTTGAAAGCCAGGGCCGAGAACGGCGCCTTGTCGTCGGACTTGCGGCTCAGCGCGATGGCTTCGTCGTCCACGTCGGTACCGGTCACGTCCGGCACGTCGATCGGCGACGGCAGCAGCTGCACCACGCCGTCCAGCATGGCCTGCACGCCCTTGTTCTTGAACGCGGAACCGCAGTACATCGGCACGATGTCGGTCGCCAGCGTGCGCACGCGCAGCGCTTCGATGATTTCGGCCTCGGTCAGCTCTTCGCCGCCCAGGTACTTTTCCATCAGCTCTTCGCTGGCTTCAGCCGCGGCTTCGATCATGAAGGTACGGGCCTCTTCGGCCTCCGCCTGCATGGCGGCCGGGATGTCCAGGTACTTGAACTTCATGCCCTGAGAAGCGTCATCCCACTCGATGCCCTTCATCTTGACGAGGTCGATCACGCCCTTGAAGCCTTCTTCAGCGCCGATCGGCAGCTGCATCGGCACGGCGACGGCACCCAACTTGGCCTTCAGCTGGCCAACGACCTTGGTGAAGTTCGCGCCGGTGCGGTCCATCTTGTTGACGAACGCGATGCGCGGCACCTTGTACCGGTTGGCCTGGCGCCACACGGTTTCCGACTGCGGCTGCACGCCACCGACGGCGCACAGCACGAACACGGCACCGTCGAGCACGCGCAGCGAGCGCTCCACTTCGATGGTGAAGTCGACGTGTCCGGGGGTGTCGATGATGTTGAAGCGATGCTCCGGCAGGGACTTGTCCATGCCCTTCCAGAACGCGGTGGTGGCAGCGGACTGGATCGTGATGCCACGCTCCTGCTCCTGCTCCATCCAGTCCATGGTGGCGGCGCCGTCGTGCACTTCACCGATCTTGTGGCTCTTGCCGGTGTAGAACAGGATGCGCTCGGACGTGGTGGTCTTGCCGGCATCGATGTGGGCCATGATGCCGAAGTTGCGGTAACGCTCGATGGGAGTGGTGCGGGCCACGGGAGCCTCTCAATTTCTTGGAATTCGGATGGCCGAACGCCGCCTTTCGGCGGCCTTCGGATTGGCGCAGCCCTTCTGGGGCCGCGAGGCAGCACCTTGATGGTGCTGCCATGCCTGTTTTACAAGGCCGTCAAACTCACCAGCGGTAGTGGGCGAAGGCCTTGTTGGCTTCGGCCATGCGGTGGGTTTCTTCGCGCTTCTTGATCGCGCCGCCACGGTTTTCCGAGGCATCCAGCAGTTCTGCAGCCAGCTTCTTCGGCATGGTGTTTTCACCACGCTTGCGAGCCGAGTCGATCAGCCAGCGCATGGCCAGGGCCATCTTGCGCGACGAACGCACTTCGACCGGCACCTGGTAGGTCGCACCGCCGACGCGGCGGGACTTCACTTCGACCGACGGAGCCACGTTGTCCAGAGCCTTCTGAACCAGCTCGATGGTGTTCGGGTTCTTTTCGCCGATCACATCCATGGCACCATAGACGATCTTTTCAGCGACCGACTTCTTGCCGCTCAGCATCACCATGTTGATGAAGCGTGCGATGGTTTCACTTCCGTGCTTCGGATCCGGCAGGACAGAGCGCTGCGGCGTATTACCTTTACGAGACATGTGTACTTTCCCTTAGCTCTTCGGACGCTTGGCGCCGTACTTGGAACGGCCCTGACGACGCTTGGCAACGCCCGAGGCGTCCAGCGAACCACGAACGGTGTGGTAACGCACACCCGGCAGATCCTTGACGCGACCGCCACGGATCAGGACCACGGAGTGCTCCTGCAGGTTGTGGCCTTCGCCGCCGATATAGCTAATCACTTCTTCCTGGTTGGTCAGGCGGACCTTGGCAACCTTGCGAAGCGCCGAGTTCGGCTTCTTCGGAGTGGTGGTGTACACGCGCGTGCAGACGCCACGGCGCTGGGGGCACTTTTCAAGAGCCGGGGAGGCACTCTTGTAAGTGGTTGCCTGCCGCGGCTTGCGGACAAGCTGATTGATCGTCGCCATCAGTAAGTTCTTCTGAGAGAGGCCAATGAAAAGACTGGCCATGAATGCGGATATGTGCGAGCAGGCGAGAAACCGGCCTGCTGAGACAGACGATTGTAGCAACCCGGCGAAAACGCAGTCAACCGCGCACGCGCCAAGCCAGCCCTGATCCCGGGCCGTTACAGGGGAGCCTTTTCCTTGCCCCCCGTTCAGGTTGTCAAACCGGCCCCCTTTCGAAGGCCGGCGGGCATCCTACCTCATCGGTGGCGGTTATGCCACCCATGAGACCGGCATGGCACCACCGACGGTGGCGCCCTACCCCTTCGAATGTCGTCCGACCCAAGGTCGATCGTCAGCCGAAGGTGGTCCGACCCTTTCGGGTCGGACCGTTTTCTCATTCCTCGCCGGCAGCCGATTCGGCTTCGGTCGATTCCACTGCCACCGGGGCGACCGGAGCCACGTCAGCCACCACCGGCGAACCGGACAGCTGCTGCATTTCCGAATCGGTCAGCCCAGAGGCGTTCTTGCGACGGTTGGCGTGGTACGCCAGGCCGGTACCGGCCGGGATCAGACGGCCGACGATGACGTTTTCCTTCAGGCCGCGCAGGTTGTCCGAGGTGCCGCGGACGGCAGCCTCGGTCAGCACGCGGGTGGTTTCCTGGAACGAGGCCGCAGAGATGAACGACTCGGTCGCCAGCGACGCCTTGGTGATGCCCAGCAGGACCGGGTCGAAACGGGCGATCAGCTCGTTGCGGGTGGTCAGGCGTGCATTTTCCTCGATGACGCGCTGGCGCTCGGCCTGCTCGCCATTCAGGAACTTGCTGCTGCCCTGGTCGGTGATCTCGACCTTGCGCAGCATCTGGCGGGTGATGACCTCGATGTGCTTGTCGTTGATCTTCACGCCCTGCAGGCGGTACACGTCCTGGATTTCCTTGACCAGGTAAGCGGCCAGCGGCTCGACACCCAGCAGACGCAGGATGTCCTGCGGGCTCGGCTCGCCGTCCACGATGGTCTCGCCCTTGGTCACGTGCTCACCTTCGAACACGATCACCTGGCGGTACTTCGGGATCAGCTCTTCGTGTTCCGAACCATCGGTGTCCTTGATGATCAGGCGCTGCTTGCCCTTGGTGTCCTTGCCGAAGCTGATGATGCCCGAGCGTTCGGCCAGGATCGCCGGATCCTTCGGCTTGCGGGCTTCGAACAGATCGGCCACGCGCGGCAGACCACCGGTGATGTCGCGGGTCTTGGACGCTTCCTGCGGGATCTTGGCGACCACGTCACCCACGCCGACGGCGGCGCCGTCCTGCAGGTTGACGATGGAGCGCGGCGGCAGCAGGTACTGGGCCGGCAGATCGGTGTTCGGGATGGTCAGGTCATTGCCCTTGGCATCCACGATACGCACGATCGGGCGCAGTTCCTTGGCCTGCGAGCCACGACGCTTCGGATCGGTGATTTCGCGCGAGGCCAGGCCGGTCAGTTCGTCGGTCTTCTCGGTGACGGTCACGCCGTCGATGAAGTCGATGAAGCGGATGAAACCGGCCACTTCGGACACGATCGGGTGGTTATGCGGGTCCCAGTTGGCCACGGTCTGGCCAGCCTTCACTGCATCGCCATCCTTGGAAGCGATCATCGAGCCGTACGGCAGCTTGTAACGCTCACGCTCACGGCCGTGCGCATCCAGCACCGAGATTTCACCCGAGCGCGAGACGGCAACCAGCGAGCCATTGGCGTGCTCGACCGACTTGAGGTTGTTGAACTTCACCGAACCAGTGGTCTTGACGGTGATGTTGTCGACCGCAGCCGCACGCGATGCCGCACCACCGATGTGGAACGTACGCATGGTCAGCTGGGTACCCGGCTCACCGATCGACTGTGCGGCGATGACGCCCACCGCTTCACCGATGTTGACGATGTGGCCACGGGCCAGATCTCGGCCGTAGCAGCGGCCGCAGACACCGAACGCCGAGGCGCAGGAGATCGTCGAGCGCACCTTGATGCTCTGCACGCCGGCATCTTCCAGCTTGGCCACCCACTGTTCGTCCAGCAGGGTGTTGCGGGTCACGATCGGATCTTCATCGTTGCCCGGCAGGAACACGTCCTCGGCCACGACGCGACCCAGCACGCGCTCCTTCAACGGCTCCACGACGTCGCCGCCTTCCACGATCGGGGTCATGGTCAGGCCTTCGGTGGTACCGCAATCCACCTCGGTGATGACCACGTCCTGCGCCACGTCGACCAGACGACGGGTCAGGTAACCCGAGTTGGCGGTCTTCAGCGCGGTATCGGCCAGACCCTTACGGGCACCGTGGGTGGAGTTGAAGTATTCCTGTACGTTCAGGCCTTCACGGAAGTTCGCCTTGATGGGCGTTTCGATGATCGAGCCGTCCGGACGCGCCATCAGGCCACGCATACCGGCCAGCTGACGGATCTGCGCCTGGCTGCCTCGTGCACCGGAGTCGGCCATGATGTACAGCGAGTTCATCGACTTCTGGTCGATGGTCTCGCCCTTGGCGTTGATCACCTTCTCGGTACCAATGGTGTCCATCATCGCCTTGGCGATGCGTTCATTGGTACGCGACCAGATGTCGACCACCTTGTTGTAGCGCTCGCCGGCGGTGACCAGACCCGACTGGTACTGCTCCTGGATTTCCAGCACTTCGGCTTCGGCCTCGGTGAGGATGCCCTTCTTCTCGTCCGGGATCAGCATGTCGTCGATACCGATCGACACGCCGGCGCGGGTTGCGTAGGCGAAGCCGGTGTACATCAGCTTGTCGGCGAACACGACCGTGTCCTTCAAGCCCAGCTGACGGTAGCTGGAGTTGATCAGGCGGCTGATGTTCTTCTTGGTCAGCTCGGTGTTGGCCAGCGCGAACGGCAGGCCTTCCGGCAGGATTTCAGCCAGCAGGGCGCGACCGATCGTGGTGTCCACGATCGAGGTCTTGTTCTGCTTGTTGCCTTCCTCGTCGGTCACCACTTCGGTGATGCGGACCTTGACGCGCGCGTGCAGTTCCACCACGCGGTTGTCGTAGGCGCGCTTGACTTCGGCGATGTTGGCGAAGGCCATGCCCTCGCCCTTCTTGTTTTCCAGCGAGCGGGTCATGTAGTACAGACCCAGCACGACGTCCTGCGACGGCACGATGATCGGCTCGCCGTTGGCCGGCGACAGGATGTTGTTGGTCGACATCATCAGCGCACGCGCTTCCAGCTGGGCTTCCAGCGAGAGCGGCACGTGGACGGCCATCTGGTCACCGTCGAAGTCGGCGTTGAACGCGGTGCAGACCAGCGGGTGCAGCTGGATGGCCTTGCCTTCGATCAGGACCGGCTCGAACGCCTGGATGCCCAGACGGTGCAGGGTCGGCGCACGGTTCAGCATGACCGGGTGTTCGCGGATGACCTCTTCCAGGATGTCCCAGACTTCGGCTTCTTCGCGCTCGACCAGCTTCTTGGCGGCCTTGATGGTGGTGGCCAGGCCACGACGCTGCAGCTTGGCGAACACGAACGGCTTGAACAGTTCGAGCGCCATCTTCTTCGGCAGGCCGCACTGGTGCAGGCGCAGGTACGGGCCGACCACGATGACCGAACGGCCCGAGTAGTCGACGCGCTTGCCCAGCAGGTTCTGGCGGAAGCGACCCTGCTTGCCCTTGATCATGTCGGCCAGCGACTTCAGCGGGCGCTTGTTGGTGCCGGTGATGGCACGGCCGCGACGGCCGTTGTCCAGCAGCGCATCGACCGATTCCTGCAGCATGCGCTTTTCATTGCGCACGATGATGTCCGGCGCGTTCAGCTCGAGCAGGCGGCGCAGGCGGTTGTTGCGGTTGATGACGCGGCGGTACAGGTCGTTCAGGTCGGAGGTCGCGAAGCGGCCACCGTCCAGCGGCACCAGCGGACGCAGGTCCGGCGGCAGCACCGGCAGCACGGTCATGACCATCCACTCCGGACGGTTGCCCGACTCGAGGAAGGCTTCGACCAGCTTGATGCGCTTGGTGAGGCGCTTGAGCTTGGTTTCCGAACCGGTGCTGGCGATCTCTTCGCGCAGGCGGGTCATTTCCGACTGCAGGTCGATGGTGCGCAGCAGCTCGTACACGGCCTCGGCGCCCATGGCGGCGTCGAAGTCGTCGCCGTGCTCCTGGCGGGCCTGCAGGTACTGTTCTTCGGTCAGCAGCTGGCGGCGCTCCAGGGCGGTCAGGCCCGGCTCGGTCACCACGTACGCTTCGAAGTACAGCACGCGCTCGATGTCACGCAGGGTCATGTCCAGCATCAGGCCGATGCGCGACGGCAGCGACTTGAGGAACCAGATGTGCGCGACCGGCGAGGCCAGGTCGATGTGACCCATGCGCTCGCGGCGGACCTTGGCCAGGGTGACTTCGGTGCCGCACTTTTCGCAGACCACGCCGCGGTGCTTCATGCGCTTGTACTTGCCGCACAGGCACTCGTAGTCCTTGACCGGCCCGAAGATGGCGGCGCAGAACAGGCCGTCACGCTCCGGCTTGAAGGTACGGTAATTGATGGTTTCCGGCTTCTTCACTTCGCCGAAGGACCACGAACGGATCAGGTCCGGCGAGGCCAGCGCGATCTTGATCGCGTCGAAGTCCAGCGTCTGGCGCTGCTGGTTGAAGAGGTTGAGCAGGTCTTTCATGGTGTTTCTCCGAAAGGAGGAAATCTTTGTCGATGGGCTGTCAGGTCACATCCGGCGGCGCGGCTGCCGGGGCAGCCGCGCCTGCGCGATCAGTTGTCTTCCAGTTCCATGTTGATGGCCAGCGAGCGGATTTCCTTCACGAGAACGTTGAAGGATTCCGGCATGCCCGCGACCATCTCGTGCTCACCGTCGACGATGTTCTTGTACATCTGGTTGCGGCCCTGCACGTCATCGGACTTCACCGTCAGCATTTCCTGCAGGGTGTAGGCCGCGCCGTAGGCTTCCAGCGCCCAGACTTCCATTTCACCGAAGCGCTGGCCACCGAACTGCGCCTTGCCGCCCAGCGGCTGCTGGGTAACGAGCGAGTACGGACCGGTCGAACGGGCGTGCATCTTGTCGTCGACCAGGTGGTTCAGCTTCAGGTAGTGCATGTAGCCCACGGTGGTGTGGCGATCGAATGCCTCACCGGTACGGCCGTCGAACAGCTGGGTCTGGCCGCTGAGCGGCAGGTCCGCCAGGGCAAGCATGTGCTTGATCTCGGCTTCGGTGGCACCGTCGAACACCGGGGTGGCCATCGGCACGCCGTCGGTCAGGTTGCCGGCCAGGCGCAGCAGCTCCTCGTCGCTGAACTGGGTCAGGTCGACGTGGTTGGCGTGCTGGGTCTTGTCGTGGTTGTACACGTCGTCCAGGAACTTGCGCAGGTCACTGATCGCGGCCTGCGCCTCGAGCATGCCCTGGATCTTGCGGCCCAGGCCCTTTGCGGCCCAGCCCAGATGCACTTCCAGGATCTGGCCGATGTTCATACGCGACGGCACGCCCAGCGGGTTCAGCACGATGTCCACGGTTTCGCCCGAGGCCATGTACGGCATGTCCTCGACCGGCACCACGTTGGAGACCACACCCTTGTTGCCGTGGCGGCCGGCCATCTTGTCGCCCGGCTGGATGCGGCGCTTCACGGCCAGGAACACCTTGACCATCTTCAGCACGCCCGGGGCGAGGTCGTCACCGGCGGTGATCTTGCCGCGCTTGTCGGCGAAGCGACGCTCGAATTCCTTCTCGTGCGCCTGGATCTGCTTCTGGGCGCGTTCGATGGCTTCCGAGGCGTCCTCGTCCTTCATGCGCAGCACGAACCAGTCAGCCTTCTTCAGGCCGTCCAGGTAGGCGTCGGAGATGGTGTCACCCTTCTTCAGGTTGGTACCACCGTTGGCCACCTTGCCCACGATCTGCGAGCGCAGGCGTGCGTAGATGGCCGCTTCCAGGATGCGGAACTGGTCGTCGAAGTCCTTCTTGACGCGCTTGATCTCGTTCTCTTCGATCTGGCGCGCACGCTTGTCCTTCTCGATGCCGTCGCGGGTGAAGACCTGCACGTCGATGACGGTGCCGTCCATGCCCGGCGGCACGCGCAGCGAGCTGTCCTTCACGTCGGACGCCTTCTCGCCGAAGATGGCGCGAAGCAGCTTCTCTTCCGGGGTCAGCTGGCTTTCGCCCTTCGGCGTGACCTTGCCGACCATGATGTCGCCGGCGCGCACTTCGGCGCCGATGTACACCACGCCGGACTCGTCGAGGCGGTTCAGCGCCTGCTCGGAGACGTTCGGGATGTCGGCCGAGATTTCCTCCGGCCCCAGCTTGGTGTCACGCGCGACGCAGGTCAGCTCTTCGATGTGGATCGTGGTGTAACGATCCTCTTCCACCACGCGCTCGGAGAGCAGGATGGAGTCTTCGAAGTTGTAGCCGTTCCACGGCATGAACGCGATCAGCATGTTCTGGCCCAGGGCCAGTTCGCCGATGTCGGTGGACGGGCCGTCGGCCAGCACGTCGCCACGCGCCACCACGTTGCCCACTTCCACCAGCGGACGCTGGTTGATGCAGGTGTTCTGGTTGGAGCGGGTGTACTTGATCAGGTTGTAGATGTCCACGCCGGCGTCGGTCGCGTCGGTGATCTCGGCTTCATTCACCTTGACCACGATGCGGCCGGCGTCGATCTGCACGATCTCGCCACCACGACGGGCGTTGACGGTCACACCCGAGTCACGGGCCACGGCGCGTTCGATACCGGTACCCACCAGCGGCTTCTGCGCACGCAGGGTCGGCACGGCCTGGCGCTGCATGTTGGCGCCCATCAGTGCACGGTTCGCGTCATCGTGTTCCAGGAACGGAACCAGCGCGGCGGCGATCGACACGGTCTGCATCGGCGAGACGTCCATGAAGTGGACTTCCGCCGGCGGCTTCAGCAGCGACTCACCCTGGAAACGGCACGGCACGAACTGCTCGGTGAGCATGCTCTTGGCATCGGTCAGGGCGTTTGCCTGGGCGATGACGTACTCGTTTTCCTCGATGGCCGACAGGAACTCGATCTCGTCGGAGACCTTGCCGTCGTGCACCTTGCGGTACGGGGTCTCAAGGAAACCGTACTGGTTGGTGCGGGCGTACACGGCCAGCGAGTTGATCAGGCCGATGTTCGGGCCTTCCGGCGTTTCGATGGTGCAGACGCGGCCGTAATGGGTCGGGTGCACGTCGCGCACTTCGAAGCCGGCGCGTTCGCGGGTCAGGCCGCCCGGGCCCAGGGCCGAGACGCGACGCTTGTGCGTCACTTCCGACAGCGGGTTGTTCTGATCCATGAACTGGGACAGCTGCGAGGAGCCGAAGAACTCCTTGATGGCAGCGGCGACCGGCTTGGCGTTGATCAGCTCCTGCGGGGTCAGCCCTTCGGACTCGGCCATCGACAGGCGCTCCTTGACCGCGCGCTCGACGCGGACCAGGCCCACGCGGAACACGTTCTCGGCCATTTCACCGACCGAACGGACGCGACGGTTGCCCAGGTGATCGATGTCATCGACCACGCCACGACCGTTGCGGATCTCGGTCAGGACCTTGATCACTTCCAGGATGTCGGAGCTTTCGCCGTGCTCGGCGACCAGGCGCTTGGACTCTTCGTCGTTGCGCTCACCGAAGTACTTGCGGTCGTACAGCACGGCTTCGCCGGTGACGGCCTTGCGGCCGACACGGCGGTTGAACTTCATGCGGCCGACCGTGGACAGGTCGTAGCGCTCGAAGGTGAAGAACAGGTTGTGGAACAGGTTCTGCGCGGCATCCTTGGTCGGCGGCTCGCCCGGACGCATCATGCGGTAGATTTCGACCAGCGCTTCCAGCTGCGTCTTGGTCGGATCGATGCGCAGGGTGTTGGACAGGTACGGGCCACGATCCAGGTCGTTCACCCACAGGGTGCCCACGGCATCGACGCCGGCCTTGCGGAAGGCCTGCAGCTGTTCGTCGGTGATTTCGTCGTTGGCCTGGGCCAGCAGCTCACCGGTGTTGGCATCGACCACGTCGTGCGACAGGATGCGGCCGACGATGTAATCGTCCGGCACGGCCAGGGCGGCAATGCCCGAGGCTTCCAACTGCTTGACGTGGCGCGCGGTGATGCGCTTGCCGGCTTCGACGATGACCTTGTCGCCGTCGGCCAGGTCGAAGTTCAGGGTCTCGCCGCGCAGGCGCTCGGCAACCAGTTCGAGCTGCACGCCCTCATCGGGATTGATGTGGAACGTGTTGATCTCGAAGAACTCGGCCAGCATTTCTTCGTTGCTGTAACCCAGCGCACGCAGCAGGATCGACACCGGCAGCTTGCGGCGACGGTCGATACGGGTGAACAGGGCATCCTTCGGGTCGAACTCGAAGTCCAGCCAGGAACCGCGGTAAGGAATGATGCGGGCGCTGTACAGCAGCTTGCCCGAGCTGTGGGTCTTGCCACGGTCGTGGTCGAAGAACACGCCCGGCGAACGGTGCAGCTGCGAGACGATCACGCGCTCGGTACCGTTCACGATGAAGGTGCCGTTGTCGGTCATCAGCGGGATTTCGCCGAGGTAGACCTCCTGCTCCTTCACGTACTTGATGGCCTTGGTCGACGACTCGCGGTCGTAGATCACCAGGCGCACGGTCACGCGCAGCGGCGCGCCGTAGCTCATGCCGCGCTGGCGGCACTCGCGCTCGTCAAACACCGGGTCGCCAAGCTTGTAGCCGACGTATTCCAGCGCAGCGTTGCCGCTGTAGCTGGCGATCGGGAACACCGACTTCAGGGCCGCGTGCAGGCCGAGATCACGGCGCTTGGCCGGATCCACGTTTTCCTGCAGGAATTCGCGATAGGAATCCACCTGGATGGCCAGCAGGAACGGCACTTCGAGGATCGAGCGCTGCTTGCCGAAATCCTTGCGGATACGCTTCTTTTCGGTGAACGAATATGACGTCATGGGGTCTCACCTTGGCTGTGCGGGCCCCGCCATGGAGGCGTGGCCCGAAGGGAACATGAAAATTGTCAGTTGGAAGTCGCTGGTATTGCCGGCACCAGCACGCCTTCTCTTGCTACTTCCAACTACCAACTCGCCGGCCTGGGCCGGTAATGCAACGCGTGTTGGATTTGACCGTTGTCGCAACAACGACCAAAGGCCGGGGGCTTACGCCCCCAGCCTTGGCTGCATCGCCGTGTTTCGATGGCGACGCAAGGAAGTGCTTACTTGACTTCGACAGTCGCGCCAGCAGCTTCCAGGTCCTTCTTGAACTTGGCAGCGTCGTCCTTCGAAGCGGCTTCCTTGATCATGCCGCCAGCTTCTGCCAGGTCCTTCGCTTCCTTCAGGCCCAGGCCGGTGATGGCGCGGACAGCCTTGATGACTTCGACCTTCTTGTCGCCGGCCGACTTCAGGATGACGTCGAATTCGGTCTGCTCTTCGACAACAGCAGCCGGACCGGCCGGGCCAGCAACGGCGACCGGAGCAGCGGCGGAGACGCCGAACTTCTCTTCGATGGCCTTGACCAGCTCCATCACTTCCATCAGGGACTTCTCGGCGATGGCGTCGACGATCTGTTCGTTGGTAAGGGACATTTTGATTACCTTTGGATAATTTTCTGGGTTCAGGTTCCGTCAGGAACCCCGTAAACAGCGACTCAGGCGGTTTCGGCAACCGGCTCGGCAGCGTCGGCGGTTTCGCCACCGTTCTGCTTGTCGCCGATGGCCTTGATCGCGCGGGCGAACATCGTGACCGGCTCGGTCAGGACGCGGGCCAGCATGGCCAGGGCCTGATCGCGGGTCGGCAGCGATGCCAGCACGTCAACGTGGCTTGCCGGGAACACTTCACCACCAATGGCAACGACCTGCGGAAGCAGCTTGGCGTTGTTCTTGGCAGCTTCCTTGATCAGGCGACCGGCTGCGCCGGGCTCCTCGAGCGAGAAAGCGAACAGCATCGGACCGGTGAACTTGTCCGTTGCACATTCGAACTCGGTGCCCTTGACGGCGCGCTCGGCCAGCGTGTTCTTGACAACCTTCAAGAAAACGCCGGTTTCGCGGGCCTGCTTGCGCATCGCGGTCATCTGGGAGACCGTGGTGCCAGCGTAATGGGCTGCGATCAAGGAGTGAGCCTTGGCAGCGACGTCCGCAACCTCGGCCACTACTTCTTGCTTCTGGGACAGATTGAGAGCCATTGCACTCCTCCAATTGAACTCCGCTTACGGCTCCTGCCGTTTGCGGTCCTGGGCGGCATCCGTCCTGGACGCCGGGAACATCGGGTTGATGTTCCAAGGGTGGGCCGTTCTAGACCTGGATGGCCAACCTGGGTGAACCCAGACGTGCGTGAACCAGAAAAACTCCAGAAGGGCACCATCTACGCAGGGTGATTCCCGAGGGAATCCATTAAGCGATCGGTACTGCGCCGGCGGCGACTCCCTGCCAATGCGAGCATCCCTGCCCGTCGCCGGTATGTAACGACCGCGCCTGCGGTCTTTGACGGCTTCTCCGCGGGGCGAGCCCGCTCGGATGCCTTCAAAATTCACGGGCAGGCGACCGAAGCCGCCCACCCGCTTGAAACGATTACTTCAGGGTCAGCGACGAGGTGTCGACGGTGACGCCCGGGCCCATCGTCGAGCTGACCGACACCTTCTGCAGGTACAGGCCCTTCGAGGTAGCCGGCTTGGCCTTGATCAGGTCCAGCAGCAGCGCCTGCAGGTTCGACTTCAGCGCGTCTTCGGCGAAGTCGGCCTTGCCGATGGTGCAGTGGATGATGCCGGCCTTGTCGGTGCGGTAACGCACCTGACCCGACTTGGCATTCTTGACGGCTTCGCCCGGGTTGGCCGACACGGTGCCGACCTTCGGGTTCGGCATCAGGCCGCGCGGGCCGAGCACGGTGCCCAGCTTACCCACGACGCGCATGGCGTCCGGGGTCGCGATGACGACGTCGTAGTTCAGATCGCCGGCCTGCATCTTCTCGGCCAGGTCGTCCATGCCCACGGCTTCCGCGCCAGCGGCCAGGGCTTCGTCAGCCTTGGCACCGGCCGGTGCGAAGACGGCAACGCGCACGCTCTTGCCGGTACCGGCCGGCAGCACGGTCGAACCGCGCACCTGCTGGTCGGACTTCTTGGCGTCCACGCCCAGGCGCACAGCGACGTCGAAGGACTCGACGAACTTGGCCTTGGTAGCGGTCTTCAGGATCTTGATTGCGTCTTCGAAGGCATATGCCTTGCCCGGGACGACGGCGGCCTTGATGGCCTTCTCACGCTTGGTCTGTGCCATCTTCTTAACCCTCTACCACAAGGCCCATGGAACGGGCAGAACCGGCAATCGTACGCACGGCGGCGTCCAGGTCGGCGGCCGTCAGGTCAGCTTCCTTCGCCTTGGCGATCTCTTCCAGCTGCTTGCGGGTCACCTTGCCGATCTTGTCGGTGTTCGGGCGCTTGGAGCCCGAGGACACGCCAGCGGCCTTCTTCAGCAGCGTCGTTGCCGGCGTGCTCTTGGTGATGAAGGTGAAGGTACGGTCCGAATAGGCGGTGATGATCACCGGAACCGGCAGACCCTGCTCATGCTTCGCCGTGGCGGCATTGAAGGCCTTGCAGAATTCCATGATGTTCAGGCCACGCTGACCCAGCGCGGGACCGACCGGCGGCGAGGGGTTGGCCTGACCGGCCTTCACCTGCAGCTTGATGTAACCAACTACTTTCTTTGCCATGTGAATACTCTCCGGGTGCTAGCGCCTTGCGACCACAGGCTCCCCATCGGACCGGGAATCTCGCGTCCCGGCATCGCGTTTTTGAATTCACGCAGAAGGCCACCTCGCGGCGGCCCTTGCTTTTTGCCAGCTTCCTGGCAGGAAGCCGCGCACTATATCAGGTTTTCGGAGGCCAGCGTGAATGCGCGGGCTCTGCAGCCAGGCATGGCCTGGCTCTACCCCGTCAGACGGCCTTTTCGACCTGGCCGAACTCGAGCTCGACCGGGGTGGCGCGACCGAAGATCAGCACCGAGACGCGCAGACGGCTCTTCTCGTAGTTGACCTCTTCGACCACACCGTTGAAGTCGTTGAACGGACCTTCGGTGACGCGGACCATCTGGCCCGGCTCGAACAGGACCTTCGGACGGGGCTTCTCGATACCATCCTGAACGCGGTTCAGAATGGCCTCGGCCTCATGATCGGCGATCGGCAACGGACGGTCGGCGGTGCCGCCAATGAAGCCCAGCACCTTGGAAGTGTCCTTCACCAGATGCCAGCTTTCGTTGTCGATGCGCGGAATGCCGTTCTCTTCGTGGGTCTCGATCTGCACCAGCACGTAGCCCGGGAAGAATTTGCGCTCGGAACGGCGCTTCTGGCCGGAGCGCATCTCGACCACTTCCTCGGTCGGAACCAGGACGTCACCGAAGCGCTCCTGCATCTCGTCACGCACGATGCGATCGCGCAGCGCCTGTGCAACCGACTTTTCGAAGCCTGAATAGGCGTGAACGACATACCAACGCTTCACAGGTTTCTCCTTATCGACCCAGGAACAACTGGATCGCTTTCTGAATCAAGAAATCAAAGCCGCCGAGCAGCAGGCTGAGGATGATCACCACGACCATCACCACCCAGGTCATGCGCATGGCCTCCTGGCGCGTCGGCCAGACCACCTTGCGCAGCTCGAAACGGGATTCGGAAAGGAATTCACGCGTGTCGCGACCCTTGGCGGTCATCAGGAACACGCCAAGGCCGGCCGCAAGGCCAACCGCAACACCCAGGCCACGCAACGGGCCGGACCATGCATTCTGGGACGCATGCTCGGGCATGCCGAACCAGAACCAAGCAAAAAGACCCGCAAGTGCCAGGAGCACTGCGGCGGCGTACTTGACGATGTCACCCCCGGTGGAGGTGTCCTTGGAATGCTCGATCTTGCTGTTCATCCGGCTCTGGCTGCTGAGGCGGCATGGCCGCTGGAAGGGAGAAGTGGCACGCCAGGAGGGACTCGAACCCCCAACCTGCGGTTTTGGAGACCGCTGCTCTGCCAATTGAGCTACTGGCGTACTGAAAAACTGCCTTCCCTTAGACGGCGAAGGCGGACCGAGGTTCCCGGCCCGCCGTTCGCGAGACCGGCAGCGATGCGTTGCCGCCGGTATTGCAGATTACTCGATGATCTTGGCGACCACGCCGGCGCCGACGGTACGGCCGCCTTCACGAATCGCGAAGCGCAGGCCGTCGTCCATGGCGACCGGGTTGATCAGCGTGACAACCATCTTCACGTTGTCGCCCGGCATGACCATTTCCACGC
>NZ_JBLZQD010000031.1:0-15952 GCF_049199305.1 Stenotrophomonas sp. PD6
GGGGGGGGTTGGTGGTCAAAAAAATTAACGGGGCCCGGCGTCCCTAAACCCCCCCTTTTTAATTCCACCCCCCCCCCCGCCCCCCGGCCGCCCCCCCCCGCCCCCCCCCCGACACGGGTCAGACGCGGTGGCGCCGGCCTCTGGCCGGCGCCTGCAAACGCATCAATTCGCCAACTGGCAGGTTGCCGGCTGGGCCGAGGTGAACAGGGCCGGGGTGGCCCACTCGGGGTGGTCGATGAACGGGTTGCGGTTGCCCTGGAAGCTGTAGATCACTTCATTGCGGGCACGTTCGGCCGCATCCGGCGGGTCGGACAGGTGCCAGTCGATCAGGGTCGAGAGCAGGCCCATGTAGGCCGGCGAGCTGGAGGTCTTGACGATCTTGCTGCGGTCGTCGGTCAGCTCCAGGTCCGGTTCGGATTGGCCGGTGGCCGCGTCCTTGCCGCCCTCATAACGGATGGCCATGTACATCACCGCACGCGCCATGTCGCCCTTGCGACGCCCCCATACCTCGAAGGTGCCGGTGTTGCCGTCCGGGGTGCGCACCCAGTTGGAGTTGCCCGGGTAGCCACCGCTGCCACCGCCCTGGCCGTTGTTGGCCTCGGTGGCACGCTCGCCGCAGTTGCTGTCGCACTTGGCGAACGGCTTGTTGCCGCGGTCGGCGTTCCACTGGGCATCGGTCAGGTACAGCATGTGCGTGTCGGTGTACGGGGCGTACGGCAGGCCCTTGTCGCCGGTGGTGCTGGCAAAGCCCAGCGAGTTCGGCCAGGTGTGCTCGCGGTTGTAGGTCAGCCCGCTGCCGGTGCCTGCGCGGTCGCTCACCTTGGCGTAGCTGCGGTTGCGGTAGGCGTCCAGGATGCGGCCGCTGTTGTTGGGATCCTCGTCGGCGATTTCCAGGATGGTCCAGGTGCTGGTGCCCGAGCCGCTGTAGGGGTAGGAGGTATGGCCCTTGATGGTGGCGTGCAGCGAGCAGCGCAGCTGGCTGGGGCTGGAGGTGTTGACCTTGGAATAGTAGGTGCCCGGATCCGGGTCGGGCCCCGGGCCGGGGTCGGTACCGCCGCTGGCCACGGTGAAGGCGATGCGGGTGTCGGCGGCCGGGCGTGCGCCCTGCGCGTCCTTGATGCGGGCGGCGCGGATGTCGAACCGGCAGGCCTCACCGGCCACCAGCGCGGTGTTGGTGGACAGCGTGAAGCGGGTGCCGCTGCTGGCGTGGGTGAGCGGCACCGTGCCGGACTGGCCGCAGCTCAGCGTGAACGCACCGCTGGTGACGGTCACCGTTTCACTGAAGGTCACGGCCAGATCGGCGGCGGCCGGGAAGGTCGTGGCGCCCTGTTCGGGGGTGGTGGTGCTCACCGACGGCGGGGTGTTGGGCCCGGTGCTGCCGCCACCGCTGAAGGTCTGGCCGGTGTTGCAGGCGCCGAAGGTCTGCGCGGCCGAGGCGGCCCAGGTGAAGTGCGCGTACTGGCTGCCGCTGCCGGTGAGCTGCAGCGAGGTGCCCGGCGCGGTGCTGTTGGTCTCGCTGACCGGAATGTTCTGGCTGGTCAGCCCGGCGGCCGGGCCGCCCGAGGCGGTGATGGTGCCTTCATAGCTGATGAACTGGACGACCTTGCCGCTGCCATCGACCAGCGCGATGCCGTCGTTGGGACCGTTCTGCACGCCGTTGGTGGGGTAGGTGACCGTGGCGACGCTGGCCTTGCCGCAGCCGGCGGCGGTGCCGGCCGGGACCGCGTTGTTGGCGTAGACCGTGGCGGCCGACGGGGTGCTGCCGTTGTACAGGTACAGGCGGTAGCTGCCGAGGTCCTCGCCCCCGGTGGCGACCACTTCGATGGCCTCGCCCACGTCCCCGGCGGCGGTGCTGTCGTCGTAATGCAGTTCATTGATGAAAACGTCGGCCTGGGCGGGGCTGGCAGCCAATGCCAGCAGGCACCCCAGCGATAGCGGTGTGAGCAACCTCATCTACAGCTCCTTGTGATTGGGTTTTGCCGGCCGAATCTAGCCAATCCAGATGACACATCTATCGAGATGTCGTGATCGGCACTCCGCAATGGGACGTGCGTCAAGAAATTGGCGGATGAATAGCGGGGGTCTTGGCCGCCGGGGGCGATGCGCCGGCTCCGGGGCCCGGACTGGCCCACCGCCGGACAGAAATTTCCCGGCGGCCCCTTGAAAGGGCGGGCGGCAGCACCATCTCTGCCCTGTCCCGCACTGGCGGGTTTTTTCACGAGCGTTGCTGGCAGTCACCCTGGGTGAGTGCTAATATCGCCGGACTTTTTCAGCCCAATCAATAACTTAAGAGGTCCCACATGAGCATCAAGCCGCTTCACGACCGCGTCGTGGTCAAGCCGATCGAAGCCGACGAAATCTCCGCCGGCGGCATCCTCATCCCCGACTCCGCCAAGGAAAAGTCGACCAAGGGTGAAGTTGTGGCCGTGGGCCCGGGCAAGCCGCTGGACAACGGCAGCGTCCGCGCGCCGTCCCTGAAGGTGGGCGACAAGGTCATCTACGGCCAGTACGCCGGCAGCAGCTACAAGAGCGAAGGCGTGGAATACAAGGTCCTGCGCGAAGACGACATCCTGGCCATCGTTGGCTGATTCGCCTCGCGGGGCACTGCCCCGCCGCTGACTCGTAGAGCGGGGCTCTGCCCCGCTGCCCAGATCAATGTCGCCGGGCACTGCCCGGCAATCACATAAAAAGGTAAACGCACATGGCTGCCAAAGATATTCGTTTCGGTGAAGACGCCCGTTCGCGCATGGTGCGCGGCGTCAACGTGCTCGCCAATGCCGTCAAGGCCACCCTGGGCCCGAAGGGCCGCAACGTCGTGCTGCAGAAGAGCTTCGGCGCCCCGACCATCACCAAGGACGGCGTGTCCGTCGCCAAGGAAATCGAACTGGCTGATGCGTTCGAGAACATGGGCGCGCAGATGGTGAAGGAAGTCGCGTCGCGTACCAACGACGACGCCGGCGACGGCACCACCACCGCCACCGTGCTGGCCCAGGCCCTGATCCGCGAAGGCGCCAAGGCCGTTGCGGCCGGCATGAACCCGATGGACCTCAAGCGCGGTATCGACAAGGCCGTCGTGGCCGCCGTCGCCGAGCTGAAGAACATCTCCAAGCCCACCGTCGACGACAAGGCCATTGCCCAGGTCGGCACGATCTCGGCCAACTCGGACGAGTCGATCGGCAACATCATCGCTGAAGCGATGAAGAAGGTCGGCAAGGAAGGCGTCATCACCGTCGAGGAAGGCTCGGGCCTGGAAAACGAGCTGGACGTCGTGGAGGGCATGCAGTTCGATCGCGGCTACCTCTCGCCGTACTTCGTCAACAACCAGCAGTCGCAGACCGCCGACCTGGATGACCCGTACATCCTGCTGTTCGACAAGAAGATCTCCAACGTCCGCGACCTGCTGCCCGTGCTGGAAGGCGTCGCCAAGGCCGGCAAGCCGCTGCTGATCGTCGCTGAAGAAGTCGAAGGCGAAGCGCTGGCCACCCTGGTGGTCAACACCATCCGTGGCATCGTCAAGGTCGTGGCCGTCAAGGCTCCGGGCTTCGGCGATCGTCGCAAGGCGATGCTGCAGGACATGGCCGTGCTGACCGGCGGCACCGTGATTTCCGAGGAAGTCGGCCTGTCGCTGGAGAAGGCCACCATCGCTGACCTGGGTCATGCGAAGAAGGTGCAGGTCTCCAAGGAAAACACCATCATCATCGACGGTGCCGGCAAGCAGGAAGACATCGCTGCGCGCGTGACCAACATCAAGGCGCAGATCGAAGAAACCTCGTCGGACTACGACCGTGAGAAGCTGCAGGAACGCGTGGCCAAGCTGGCCGGCGGTGTTGCCGTGATCAAGGTCGGCGCCTCGACCGAAATCGAAATGAAGGAAAAGAAGGACCGCGTCGACGACGCCCTGCACGCTACCCGTGCAGCCGTTGAAGAAGGCGTGGTCCCGGGCGGCGGCGTCGCCCTGGTGCGTGCCGTCAGCGCGCTGTCCGGCCTGAAGGGCAACAACGAAGACCAGAACCACGGCATCCAGATCGCCCTGCGCGCGATGGAAGCCCCGCTGCGCGAAATCGTTGCCAACGCCGGCGAAGAGCCGTCGGTCATCGTCAACAAGGTCAAGGAAGGCACCGGCAGCTTCGGCTACAACGCCGCCACCGGTGAGTTCGGCGACATGCTGGCCTTCGGCATCCTGGACCCGACCAAGGTGACCCGTTCGGCGCTGCAGAACGCCGCTTCGATCGCTGGCCTGATGATCACCACCGAAGCCATGGTGGCCGATTCGCCGAAGAAGGATGACGGCGCCGGTGCAGCAGGCGGCGGTATGGGCGGTATGGGTGGCATGGGCGGCATGGACTTCTGATGCCACTGCCAGCGTTCGGCTGGCACCCATCGGTCCGATGAAAAACCCCGCCGAAAGGCGGGGTTTTTTTTGTTGTCCCTCACTCCACGAACGTCTTGTTGCCGTATTCCCACGTCCATGGCGCGCCGGTCTCACCCAACACCAGGCGCACCAGCGCGGGGAACGCGGCCTCGGCGCGCACATCGTTGCCCAGGATCACCACGCAGCGCTGCCCGCGTTCGACGCACACCAGCGTGTTGCCTACCGCATCATCGTGGCCGCCCTTGTAGAACGCATGCCCCTGCGGGCCGTCGAACACCACTACGCCCAGCCCTGCGGCGAGGTCGGCACGGCGCTGTTCCGGTGGCAGCTCGTCCTGCAGGGTGGGGAACTGCGAGGCGGTGGTGATCGGCCACTGCGCACGTACCATCTCGCGTCTCGCACCGGGCGAAAGCCCTTCGCCCCGAACCAGCCCGGCAGCGAAACGCGCGATGTCGGTGATCGTGGTGTCCATCGACCCGGCCGCACGCACGCGGCTGCGTTCGTCATGCGGCTCGGTGCTGCCGTCTGCAGTCCAGCCATCGGCCAGGTTGTCCGCGAAGTCCGCACGCCAGGTCATGCTGGTACGGGTCATGCCGAAGCGGTCGAACACGCGCTGCTGCATCTGGCTGCCCACGTCCAGGCCAAGTCCCTTCTCCAGGACGAACTGCAGCAGGATCAAACCCTCGCCGGAATAGGCATAGCGCGTGCCGGGGTCGAAATGCAGGCGCAGTTTTCCCTCCGGTTCCAGGAATGCGAAGTTGGAGAAACCGCTGCGGTGACTGAGCAGCATGCGCGCGGTGAGCTGCCGCCAGCGTGGGTCGTCCTTCAGATCCGGCCACGGTGCGTAGCTTTTCTCGGCAGGGTAGTCGGGCAGCGGACGGTCCAGGTACTCGCCGATGGGGCGGTCCAGGTCCAGCACGCCTTCATCCACCAGCTGCATCACGCTATAGGCAAAGGCAGTCTTGGTCAGCGACGCGGCATACATGACGGTGTCGGGCTGCAGCGGCTCGCCGGCCGCATTGCGGTTCCCCAGAGCATGGACCTGCACGACCTTGCCGCGATCGATGACGGCCAGCGCGAGACCCTGTGCGTGGGTGGCCCGCATCAGGCGCTGCATCTCTGCTTCGACGGCAGATGCGGAAGGCAACACGGCAGGTGAATCAGCAGCGAGCGCTGCCGAGGCAGGCAACAACAGGGAGAGCATCAGGACGAACGGGCGCATGCACGGCACTCCTCCAGGACTCGCCCCGCATCCTACCGGCCGCATGTGCGCTCACCAGCGCCGAAAGTCATGCCGCCCAATGGCGTCCGGTGGTGGGTGAATGCCACCCCGCAGTTGCGAATGAAACAGTTGGCAGCCCCAAACCCCTGTGATATCAATACGCCTCAATGAACGCACGCCACGCCAATTCCTACTTTTGGTATTACTTTCCGAAGCCACCGGCGGAGGAAGGCATGCGCTCACCCTGAAGAAACTTCAGACGCATTCCCGAAAGCCGCCAGCGCACCTGGCGGCTTTTTTGTTGCCGCCGCGCTGGGGACCCCCACCTTCCAGGAGACACCCCCCATGCCCCCCCACACCGACGACCTTCGCATCCGAAAAATCGAGCCGCTCACGCCGCCGGCGCAGCTGCTGACCCTGCTGCCCTGCGACGATGAAGCGTCTGCCACGGTAAGCGCCTCGCGCGCCGCCCTGCACGAGATTCTGCACGGCCGCGACGACCGCCTGGCCGTGGTGATCGGCCCGTGCTCGATCCACGACCCGGTGGCCGCCATCGAATACGCACAGCGGCTCAAGCCGCTGCGTGACGCCTACGCCGACGAGCTGGAAATCGTCATGCGCGTGTACTTCGAGAAGCCGCGCACCACCGTGGGCTGGAAGGGCCTGATCAACGATCCGGACCTGGATGGCAGCTTCCAGATCAACAAGGGCCTGCGCGTTGCGCGCGGCCTGCTGCGCGACATCAACAAGCTTGGACTGCCGGCCGGTGTGGAATTCCTCGACGTGATCTCGCCGCAGTACATCGCCGACCTGGTGGCCTGGGGCGCGATCGGTGCGCGCACCACCGAAAGCCAGGTGCACCGCGAACTGGCCTCCGGGCTATCGTGCCCGGTAGGCTTCAAGAACGGCACCGACGGCAACATCAAGATCGCCGCCGATGCGGTGGGCGCGGCCTCCAACCCGCATCACTTCCTGTCGGTGACCAAGCAGGGCGACACCGCCATTGTGGCCACCGCCGGCAACCCGGACTGCCACGTGATCCTGCGCGGCGGCAAGGTGCCCAACTTCGACGCGGCCAGTGTGGATGCCGCCAGCCAGACCCTGGCCAAGGCGCAGTTGCCGGCGCGGCTGATGATCGATGCCAGCCATGCCAACAGCAGCAAGAATCCCGAGAACCAGCCCAAGGTAATCGCCGATATCAACGCGCAGCTGGCGGCGGGCGAGGACCGCATCGTGGGTGTCATGGTGGAAAGCCATCTGGTGGCCGGCCGCCAGGACCTGGTCGAGGGCGAACCGCTGGTCTACGGCCAGAGCATCACCGACGGCTGCATCGGCTGGGACAGCTCGCTGGCCGTGCTCGAATCGCTGGCCCAGGCAGTACGTGCGCGTCGCGCGCGCCGGCTGAGCGAAGCAGCCTGACCCCAGGCCGCCGTAGAGCGGGGCTCTGCCCCGCTACACGACACCGCACCTACTGAAAATGCCGGTTCTGCCAATAAAATCAATTGGTTGGATTTTCCGCTGTCACGCACACTGTCGGCCTGCCTTGAGTTCTTGACGGAGTGTGTCTGCGATGAACACAAATGAAGAGTGGTTGTCAGATCGTCCCGCGGGCACGACCAGCAACGTCTTGGCGATCCGCGTGCCTGCAAAAAGAGGCGCGCCCGACCGACACGCGGATCAGACCCAGTTCGTGCTGAGCACTGATAACCTGCGGCGCTTCAACGCTGCACTTGGTGCATCCCTCGAAGACAATGCGGCCATCTGTCGCCTGCTGAGCTACAAGGCGCCTTGGGACCGCTGAGCACGGACGAAGCCACACGCCACATGAGAAGGTCACCGGACTAACAGTCCGGTGCTACCGTTCGTGTATCGCGACAAGGCGCATTGATTCTCAATGCACCTCGTCGCGGTACACGAACTTTGGCATCTCCCACTTGAAGTGGATCGCCAGCAGCCGGAACGCGAAGCCGCCGCCCAGGCACCACAGGGTGGCGGCGTTGAGCGAGACACCCAGTTCCAGCAGGCCCAGCCAGGCCGCGCCGGTCAGCAGGGTGATCACTGCATAGAGTTCCTTCTGGAAAATCAGCGGCACTTCGTTGCACAGCACGTCGCGCAGCACGCCGCCGAACGCACCGGTAAGCATGCCGGCGATCAGCACGATCGGCACCGAATGCCCGCCGTCGCGCGCGACCGCGCAGCCGATCAGCGTGAAGGCGATCAGTCCCAGACCATCCAGCACCAGGAAGGTGCGGCGGAAGTGGTGCATCCAGCGCGCGATCCAGGTGGCGATCAGGGCGGCGCAGATGGTGAAGCCCAGGTACTCCGGGTGCTTCACCCAGCCCAGCGGGTAATGGCCGAGCACGATGTCGCGCAGTGAACCGCCGCCCAGGGCGGTGACGCAGGCGATGATCACCACGCCGAACAGGTCCATGCGCCGCCGCCCGGCGGACAGCGCCCCGGTCATGGCTTCGGCGGAAATGGCGATGAGGTAGATCAGTGACAGCAGCATGGGCGGCTCCGGGTACGGCACAGGCGGGGACGGAACGCGCACGGGCCACGCCAGCGCCGTAGCACTGTCGCAGGGTGGGATTCCGTTGCCGCTCCCGCTGTCCTTTTGCCTGAGAGTTCAGTGGCCAGGCCACGTGCCCCTTCGGCGGGTCATTGAAGACCTCTCTCCAGATCGGCGTGTTGGATGCATGGTTGGTGGCGTATCGAGCCACCGGCCTGAGCGATTATGGGAGCCTGCGCCTTCGGCGGGCGCCAGCGCGGCGCCTCTCTCCTGCATCCGGGGCGGATTCTAGCAGCCAGCGCCGCCATGGAGGTGGATAATCCCGGTATGCCCGCTGAACCCGCCCCCTGGTACGTCTACCTGCTGGAATGCCGCAACGGCAGCTACTACGCCGGCATCAGCAACGACGTGGACGCCCGCTTCCAGGCCCACCTGGCCGGCAAGGGCGCGCGCTACACGCGGGCAAACCCGCCGCTGAGGGTGTTGGCCATGCGCGCCTACCCGGATCGCTCAGCGGCGTCGAAGGCCGAATGCGAACTCAAGCGGCAGCCACGCGACCGCAAGCTCGCCTGGCTGCAGGCGATTGCGGAGCCGCCCGGGTGAGCGTGCTCGGCAGTGCACTCACGGCAGCGGTAGCGGTGCTCCTGCTGCCCACCGGAATTGACTGCTGAGCGGTGCGACATGGGAAGATCGCGTTGTCCCCCTGCCGCCACTGGAAACCCATGTCACGCGACCTCACGCAGTACCCCGAAGACGAGAACGGCGACGTGCTGTGGAAGATGCTGCAGGACGGGGATGACCTCTCCATCGCGCGGGAGGTCGATTTCGCGGTGATCTTCCCCGATGAAGAGGCCGCCATCCGTTTCTCGGTGCACCTGCTCCGCAACGAACAGAAGGTGTCGCTCTCTGCCTACGAAGGCAACGACGACTTCCCCTGGCAGGTGCTGGTGCATCCGCTGATGGTGCCGACCCACGACAACGTTGCCGGGTTCGAAGCGTTGCTGGAATCGGAGGCGGCCAAATTCGAGGGCCGCATCGACGGCTGGGGCTGCATGGTGCAGGACTGAGCCCCGGTCGGCATGCCATGACCCTCAACGACAGCGACAAGGCCCGGGCAATGCTGGGCAAGACGGTGCTTGCCGGCATCACTTACCTGGATGCCGACGGCAACGCGCTGGAGCATCGCCAGTTCGCGGGCGAAGTGCTGCGCATCAACGACGACGAGGGCGTGGTGCTGGCCAGCGCGGTGGACGGCGAGGAACTGTTCCTGCCGCCCACGCTGGACCACTACACGCCAGCCGCACCGGGCGATTACACCTTGCGCTCGATAGCGCTGACGATCAGCAACCCGGATTACCTGTGTACCTGGGACGTGCATCTGGCGCGTGGCAATGACGCCGACGTGGGCGAGTGAATGCTGCAGCGTGATCTGAACGACAGCGACGCATGGCGTCGCTCTACGAATCAGCGTTCTTCGTTGCCGCGTACCCGCCGGTCCTCCTGGTCATCGCCAAAGATGATCCGCGCGCTGCGCTGGTAGCTCCAGTACGCCACCGCCCAGTTGAGCAGCACCACGATGCGGTTGCGGAAGCCGATCAGGAAGAACACGTGTGCGGCCAGCCAGAACCACCAGGCCAGCACGCCGGACAGCTGCAACCGCCCAAGGTGGACGATGGCCGCCATGCGGCCAATGGTGGCGAGGTTGCCGAAGTCCTGGTACGTGAACGCGCCCGGTGCCGGTTTGCCGTCCAGCCGCGCGCGCACGGTCGCGGCGACGTGCTTGCCCATCTGCTTGGCGGCCGGCGCCACGCCCGGTACGGGCTTGCCGTTGGCCTGGCTCAGCGCGGCCAGGTCGCCGGCCACGAAGATCTCGGGATGGCCTTCAATCGTCAGGTCGGGCTGCACCGGCACGCGCCCGGCGCGGTCCAGCGGCACCTCCAGCGTGCGCGCGAGCGGTGAGGCGGCCACGCCGGCGGCCCACACCACCGTGCGTGCGTCGATGAACTGTTCGCCCAGCTGGAAGCCGTTGCCGTTGATGTTGCTCACCGGCGTTCCGGTAAGGACTTCCACGCCGAGCTTCTCCAACTGGCGGCGCGCCTTCAGTGACAGCACCTCGGGGAAGCTGGACAACACCCGTGGGCCGGCTTCAACCAAGCGCACCTTGGCCGTGGCCGGGTCGATATGGCGGAACTCGTTGCGCAGCGTGTGGCGGGCGATTTCCGCCAGGGTGCCGGCCAGCTCCACCCCGGTGGGGCCGCCGCCAACCACGGCGAAGCTGAGCCAGGCGGCCTTGCGGACCGGATCGGGTTCAGCCTCGGCGCGCTCGAAGGCCAGCAGCAGTTTGCGGCGCAGCGCGATCGCATCGTCCAGTGTCTTCAGACCGGGCGCATCGGCCGCCCATTCGTCGTGACCGAAATAGGCGTGGGTGGCGCCGGTGCACAGCATCAGGGTGTCATAGCCCAGCTGATTGCCGTCGGCCAGCGTGATCTGGCGGGCATGCTTGTCGATGGCGGTGACTTCGCCCAGCCGCACTTCCACGTTGCGCTGGTGGCCGAGGATGTGCCGCAGCGGCGCGGCGATGTCGGGCGCGGACAGGCCGGCAGTGGCGACCTGATAGAGCAGGGGCTGGAACAGATGGTGGTTGCGACGGTCCACCAGGGTGATACGGACGCGCGCGCTGGCCAGTGCGCGGGTGGCCCATAGGCCGGCAAAACCGCCACCGATGATGACCAGGTGGGGCAGGGGATCGCGGGTCATGCAGGGACTCCGGACAGGGTCGACGCGACGTATCGTCGCACGTGAAGCACGATGTTCACGTGGATGACAGATACTGGGTTCAGCAGCCGTCGCGCTCGCACGGCGGCGGCCCGCAACCGCTCTGGAGGCTGAGATGAACGAACCGGAAAAGCGCATCGCGTTGCTGATCGATGCCGACAACGCGCCCTCGTCGAAGATCGACGTGGTGCTGGCCGAAGTGGCACGCTATGGCGTGGCCAATGTGCGCCGCGCCTACGGCAACTGGAAAAGCCCGCGGCTGAAAGGCTGGGAAGGCGTGCTGCACGAATACGCCATCCGCCCGATCCAGCAGTTCGCCTACAGCCGTGGCAAGAACGCGTCGGACATGGCGATGGTCATCGATGCGATGGACATGCTGTACGCGCGCAACCTGGATGGTTTCGCCATCGTCTCCAGCGATGCGGACTTCACGCCGCTGGTGATGCGGCTGCTGACCGATGGGGTGAAGGTGTACGGGTTCGGCGAGAAGAAAACCCCCGAGCCGTTCGTCAACGCCTGTTCGAAATTCACCTATCTCGAGGCATTGGGCCGGGGCCACGCCACCGATCCGGAGGTGGAGCAGGACAGCGAGGAAACCCGCCCGCGCAAGACCGGACCGGAGCTGCGCAGCGACACGCGCCTGGTGCAGATGCTGCGCCGCGCGGTGACCTCGGCCGAAGGTGAGGACGGCTGGTCGCACCTGGGCCCGGTCGGCAGCCAGATCGGCAACCAGGCCTCGTTCGACTCGCGCAACTATGGCTACAGCAAACTCAGCGAACTGCTGGCCGCCACCGGTCTGTTCGAGATGAAGAAGGACGGCAAGTCCACCTACGTACGCGCCCTGCCAAAAAAGGCGCGGTAAAAAAACACAGCAAAGGCGTATCGTAATCGCCGTTGTCAGACATCGGGAAAACCAACATGCTGAAGATCTGGGGCCGGCGCAATTCCAGCAACGTGCGCAAGGTGCTGTGGTGCGCGGAGGAAATCGGCCTGCCGTACGAGTCCATCGAAGTAGGCGGCCCGTTCGGCGGGACGCAGTCGCCGGAGTACGTGGCGATGAACCCCAATGGTCTGGTGCCGGTGATCGAAGACCACGGCCTGCCGCTGTGGGAATCCAACACCATCGTGCGTTACCTCGCCGCGCGTTACGCGCTGGGGTCGCTGTACCCCGAAGACGTGGTGGCGCGTGCCCAGGCCGAGAAGTGGATGGACTGGAGCACCTCGCGGATGGCGCCGCTGTACAGCGAACTGATCTGGGGCATCATGCGCACCGCGCCGGCCAACCGCGACGAGACCCGCATCAATGCCGCGATCAGCCGTGCCGGCGAGCTGCTGGGCATGGCGGACGCCACCTTGGCGCAACAACCGTGGTTGTCGGGCGAGCAGTTCGCGATGGGTGACATCCCGCTCGGCGCGCTGGTGTATGCCTGGTTCGAACTGCCGATCCAGCGCCCGGCGTTGCCGAATCTTGAGGCGTGGTACCAGCGCCTGCAGCAGCGCCCGGCATACGTCAAAGCGGTCATGACGCCGCTGACCTGACACCGCCATTCCGTCAGACGAGGAGCCCCCTTCGTGTTGAAGGGGCGCGCCACAGGCGCGGGGTTGAGGTGGAATGCGCGCCCGACGGATCTTTATTGAGGCGAACGCTTCAATAAAGATCCGTCGGATCCACATCCAGCGACCAGCGCACCTTGCGCGCCTGCGGCAACCCATGGATCTGCGGGGTGATCAGGTCCAGCACCGCGTGCAGGGGTCGCCGCGACGGCGCCGACAGCAGCAGCTGCGTGCGCTGGTAGCCCGCGCGACGCGGCATGGGCGCCGGCATCGGGCCGTAGCGTTCCACCGCCACGTCGTCCACGATCAGTTCGCGCACGGCGGTCAGCATCGCGTTGGCCTGCTCCACCTGCTGGGCTTCGGCACGCAGTAGCGCCAGGTGCGCGAACGGTGGGAAGCCGGCGGCCTCGCGCTGCTGCAGTTCGGCGTCGGCAAAGGCGTGGTAGCCCCCGTTGACCAGGGTTTCCAGCAGCGGGTGGCCGGGATGATGGGTCTGCAGCCAGACTTCGCCCGCATCGGTGGCGCGCCCGGCGCGGCCGGCCACCTGGATCAGCTGCTGGGCCAGCTTCTCGCTGGCGCGGAAGTCGGCCGAGAACAGCCCTTCGTCGATCCCGACCACCACCACCAGGGTCAGCTTGGGCAGGTCGTGCCCCTTGGCCAGGATCTGGGTGCCCACCAGGATGCCGGCGCGCTCGCCGAGCGTGGCCAGCTGGGTTTCCAGCGCATCGCGGCGCTGGGTGGTGCCGCGGTCGATACGGATCACCGGGTAGTCGGCGAAGGCTTCGACCAGGCGCTCTTCGAGGCGTTCGGTGCCGATACCCTGCGGCTGCAGCGCCAGGCTGGCGCAGTCCGGGCAGGCCATGGGCGCCGGCTGACGCGCGCCGCAGTGGTGGCATTGCAGGCGCCGGCCGCCGGCGTGCACGGTCATCGGTGCATCGCAGCGCTTGCAGGGGGCGGTCCAGCCGCAGTCGTGGCACAGCAGTACCGGCGCATAGCCGCGGCGGTTCTTGAACACCAGCACCTGGTGGCCGGCCTGCAGGTGCTGGCCGATGCCTTCCATGACTTCGGGCGACAAGCCGTCCTTCAGCGGGCGCTTGCGCACGTCCAGCACGCGCACGCGCGGCGGCCGCGCCTCGCCCGCGCGCTGCTTCAGGCGCAGGTGGGTGTAGCGGCCCGCGCGCGCGTTGTGCAGCGACTCCAGCGAGGGCGTGGCGCTGCCCAGCACCACCGGCACATCCAGTGCCTTGGCCCGCACCAGGGCGAAGTCGCGTGCGTGGTAGCGGATGCCGTCCTGCTGTTTGTAGCTGCCGTCGTGTTCCTCATCGATCACGATCAGCCCGGCGTTGGGCAAGGGAGTGAACACCGCCGAACGGGTGCCGACGATGACCTGCGCCTCGCCGCGTGCGGCGGCGGCCCAGACCCGGGCACGTTCGTTGTCGTTGAGGCCCGAATGCAGCACGTGCACCGGAATGCGCAGGCGGGTGCGGAAGCGCGCCAGCGTCTGCGGGGTGAGCCCGATCTCCGGCACCAGCACCAGCGCCTGCCGGCCGCGCGCCAGGCAGGCCACGATGGCCTGCAGGTACACCTCGGTCTTGCCGCTGCCGGTCACGCCATCGAGCAGGAACGCACCGAAGGCCGGCGTGGCGGTGATCGCCGCGATGGCGGCCGACTGTTCGGGGTTGGGCGTGGGACCGGGGCGGATGCCGGGCACCGCGGCGTTGTATTCCAGTGCGATGCGCTCGACCAGCCCGCGCTTGGCCAGCGCCCGGGCGGCCCCGCGCCAGTCTTCCATCGTCTCGTCCAGGCGGTCTTCGTCCACCGCGCCGTCGGCCAGCAGTCCGGCAAAGCGCTGCGGCCGGGTGCCCGCACGCAGGCGGTCACGCTGGTCGCGTCCGGCGGCGGTCAGCTGCCAGCCCCACCGATGGGTGTCGGCCACCGGGTCGCCGCGGCGCAGGGGGCCGGGCAGGGCGGTGCTGACCACCTCGCCCAGCGGCGCATGGGTATAACGCGCCAGCCACTGCAGCGACCGCCACAGTTCCCCGCCCAGCAGCGGTGCCTCGTCCAGCCACGCCAGCGCGGCGCGCAGGGTGTTGCCGTCGGCGACGGTGCCGATGCCGGCCACGATCCCGACGAGCTCGCGCGAGCCGAACGGCACCCGTACCCGGCGGCCGACCATGCCGGCATGCGGCGGCTCGCCGGGCGGAGCGGCGTAATCGAACCACTGCGGCAGCGGCAAGGGCAGGGCGACCTGCAGGCTGGCCGCGTCCGGGAGCGGGACCGGGGCGCTTTCCAGGGTCAGCGGGGGGGCTGGATCAGGCGGCAACATCGCCCCAGTGTAGCGGTCGGGCACCCCCGTGTTCAGCACACAGGACCTATCGCCGGGCGCCTTCGTGGAACCTAAATACCGGCTAAATATCTGAGGGCAGGGGAGATTCACTCTTATCCACATCTTCTGTGGATAAGTCTGTGTGCCAGTGCCGAAGTCCGAGCTGTTTGTCAGGGCATTCCGCAGCGTAGCCTAGGTTGGTCAAAAAATCGCCATACAATAAAATACAATTAAATCAACAACATAACTGTGAAACAAAGCTGACACACGCGTGGCCCCACCTTCACCCGCCTGTTTTGTGCCGTTTTTGTTGGTGCTGTGCACAACCTGCGGGGCCGCCATACGGTTGACGGCCGTAGCGTCTTCACGGACCACCCACATCGGCATGCCCGACTGATGCCGCAGTCGCTATCATTTCTGCAAATGATGGAGTTGCTATGACGGCTGCGAACGCCCCCGCTTCTACTACCGCAGCCGGCGCGCTGTCCGCCTTCCTGCGTGGCGTTGAACGCCGTGCCCTGGTCGTGGCCGAGCTGCAGTGCGGCGACCCCCCCATTGCCGAGCAGGCGCTGGTGGCGGTGATGCGCGCCTTCGCCGGGATCGCCAGCGACGTGCCCATGGCCCAGTGGCCGGACCGCTTCTGGATCCTGCTGGCCCACCGCACGCCGATCCGGGTACCGGCCGCCGGCGGCCAGTGGTCGCCCGGGTTGGCGCACCTGCCCACGCTGTCCCCGCCCGCGCGGTTGGCGCTGCTGCTGCGCATCGGCGGCGGGCTGGACGAGGCGGCGGCCGCCCAGATCCTCGACATGCCGGTGGCCGAGTACCAGCAGGCGCTCGCCGAGGCCTGCCCCCGCGATGCGCAGGGCCAGCCCGATGCGGCTGGCTGGCGGGCGCTGGCCGAACAGGTGCAGCAGCGCCTGCGCGACCTGCCCGCCGCACGCCTGCAGCGACTGCACCAGCCGGCACCCGCGCCGGCCCCGGGCAAGGACGCCACCTCCTGGCGCGCCCCCGCCGCGCCCGACCCCGCCCCGCGGCGCAGGCCGGCCCAGGGCCGTGGGGGGGGGGGGGGGGGGGGGGGGGGGGGGGGGGGGGGGGGGGGGGGGGGGGGGGGGGGGGGGGGGGGGGGGGGGGGGGGGGGGGGGCGCGCCCGGGGGGCCCCCCCCCCCCCCCCCCCCCCGCCCCCCCGGGGGCGCC
>NZ_JBLZQD010000032.1:0-8505 GCF_049199305.1 Stenotrophomonas sp. PD6
GGCCGTCGCGCGGCGCACGGGCGCCCTCGCCGGCCTTGGCCGGTGGGCGGGCGCCGTGCGGCTTGTTCGGGGGCCGGCCGTCACGGCGGGCGTCGGGGGTGCGTTCGGGCTTGGGCGCGGCTTTGAAGCCCAGGCCCAGCAGCTGGTCGCGGAGGGTATCGCTCATGGCGTCAGATCGATCAGTAGTGCGGGGGCGGCGGTTCTTCGCCCGAATCGGAATACAGCGCGTTGCGGACCTTGCCCAGGTCCTCCAGCAGCAGGCGGGTCAGGTCCGCGTTGCGGGTGCCCTCGATGCGGGCATCGGCGAGGGCTTCGCTCAGCTCGGCCAGTGCCTGTTCCTGGAAGGACACGCGCATTTCCAGTTCGATCAGGCGCGCTTCCAGCGCCTGCTCACGCGCGGAGGGAGTAGACTCATGCATGCAGCGAACGTCCCCGGCCAATGCCGTAATAGGCCAGGCCCGCGGCTTCGATCTCCTGCGGGTCATACAGATTGCGGCCGTCGAACACCACCGCGTCTTTCAGGGTTTCGCGCAGGCGGACGAAATCCGGGCTGCGGAACTGCTTCCACTCGGTGACCACGACCAGCGCGTCGGCGCCATCCAGCGCGTCGTAGGCGTTGTCGCAGAACACCAGGTCATCGCGCTCGCCGAAGATGCGGCGGGCCTCGTCGGTGGCTTCCGGGTCGTAGGCGCGCACGCGCGCGCCGCCTTCCCATAGCTGCGCCAGCAGGCGCCGGCTGGAGGCCTCGCGCATGTCGTCGGTATTGGGCTTGAAGGCCAGGCCCCACACCGCAAAGGTGCGACCACGCACGCCTTCATCTTCGCCACGGTCGTAGTGGCGCTGGATCAGCTGGAACAGGTGGCCCTTCTGCGCATCGTTGACCGCTTCCACCGCGTTGAGCAGCTTCGGCTCGTGCCCATACTGCTGGGCGGTGCGCGCCAGCGCCTGCACATCCTTGGGGAAACACGAGCCACCGTAGCCGGCACCGGGATAGATGAAGTGCCAGCCGATACGCGGGTCCGAGCCGATGCCCTGGCGAACCTGCTCGATGTCGGCACCGACCTTCTCGGCGATGTTGGCGATTTCGTTCATGAACGAAATCTTGGTCGCCAGCATGGCGTTGGCGGCGTACTTGGTCAGCTCCGCCGAGCGCACGTCCATCTCCACCACGCGGTCGTGGTTGCGATTGAACGGTGCGTACAGGCGGCGCATGAGCGCCACCGACTCGGCGTTGGCGGCACCGATCACGATGCGGTCGGGCCGCATGCAATCCGCCACCGCGTCGCCTTCCTTGAGGAATTCGGGGTTGGAGACCACGTCGAACGCGATCGCCTCGCCACGCGCGGCCAGCACCTCGGCAATGGCCGCGCGGACTTTGTCGGCCGTGCCTACCGGCACGGTCGACTTGTTCACCACCACGGTCGGTACGGTCATGTACTGGCCAATGGTGCGGGCCACGGCCAGCACGTACTGCAGGTCGGCACTGCCGTCCTCGTCCGGTGGCGTGCCCACGGCGATGAAGATCACCTGGCCATGCGTGACCGCCGAGGCGGCGTCGGTGGTGAAGGCCAGCCGCGACGCGGCATGGTTGGCCTTGACCATCGGCTCCAGCCCCGGCTCGTAGATCGGGATGACGCCACGGTTCAGGCCGTCGACCTTGGCCTGGTCGATATCGACGCAGACCACCTGGTGGCCGACATCGGCCAGGCAGGTACCCGTGACCAGACCGACGTAGCCGGTACCGAAAATCGAAACACGCATGTCCGTGGTGACTCCAGTTCCGATTACGGAAGAACGTTCAGCAGTTCAACGTCGAAGGTCAGCGTCGCGTTCGGGCCGATCGGGCCGCCCTGCGTGCCCTGCTCGCCGTAGGCCAGCTCGCCCGGGATCCAGAAGCGGTACTTGGAACCGACCGGCATCAGCGAGACGCCTTCGGTCCAGCCCTTGATCACCTGGTCCAGGCCGAACTCGACCGGCTGGCCGCGCTGGTAGCTGCTGTCGAAGACGGTGCCGTCGAGCAGCTTGCCTTCGTAATTCACGCGCACCTTGCTGGTCGGCATCGGGCGTTCGCCCGAACCCGGACGCAGCACCTGGTACTGCAGGCCCGACGCGGTGGTGACCACGCCCGGCACGGTCTTGTTCTTGGCAAGGAAGGCGTTGCCTTCGGTGCGGTTGGTACCCGCTGCAGCGGCGGCCTTGGCCTGCGCCTGCGCCTGCTGGGCGGCCATGAAGCCTTCCAGCGTGGACTTGGCCTGATCGGGCGTCATCTTCAGCGTGCCCTTGTTGAACGAGGTGCTGATCGCGTCGAACAGCGCATCCAGGTCCAGATCATCCTTCAGCTGTGCCAGCGACGGGCCCACGGCGTAGCTGCCCAGCATCAGGCCGACCTTTTCACGGTCCACCTTCGGTGCGGGGGTGCCCGGCGCCATGCCGGGAACCGGCTGGCCGCTCTTGACCATCATGGCCTGGCGCAGCGCCTGGTCGGTCTTCTGGGCTTCGTCCTGGCTGATCAGCGGCTGCTTGCCTTCGAAGGCATTGGTCACGCCGCGACGCAGGGCCGCCAGGTCGATCTCGCTGGAGATCGGGGCGAACGAGTTGGCCACATCGATGCCGATGGCGTAGCCGAGCTTTTCACGCTGGGAGGTCAAAACGGAGGTCTCCTTGGCAGCCGCGCCTGCGGCCGGTTGTTGCGACATCGCGGTACCAGTGGCACCCATCGCCAGAATCAGAACCGACGCCGCGGCGCCGCGCATTCCCATCTTCATTTGCTGCTTTCCTGGAAGTGACTGGACGCCGACGTCGGCGCGAAAGCGTTCATTGTCGCACGCACGTGCGAGATGTCGAGGATGTCAGCGCTTTGCAGGCGCTACGGACAGCTCACGTTCGATCGCGGCCACCAGTGCCGGGTCGTCCGGGGTGATCTTGCTGGGGAACTGCGCCACCACCCGGCCGTCGCGCGCCAGCAGGTACTTGTGGAAGTTCCAGCCCGGCTGCACGCCGGTGGCGGCGGCCAGGCGCTGATATAGAGGTGTCGCCTCCGGCCCGGTGACCTGCACCTTCTGGAACATCGGGAACTTGACGCCATAGGTCAGCGTGCAGAATTCCTGGATCTGGTCCTCGCTGCCCGGCTCCTGGCCCTTGAAGTCGTTGGACGGGAAGCCCAGCACCGAGAACCCGCGCGCCTTGTACTTCTGCTGCAGCGCCTCCAGCCCCTCGTACTGCGGGGTGAAGCCACACTTGCTGGCCGTGTTGACCACCAGCAGCACCTTGCCGCCGTACTGCTTCTGCAGGTTGACCTCGGTCTTGCCGGCCAGCGGCCGGTAGTTGAGGTCGAGCAGGCCGGCGGCCTGGGCTCCGCCGCTGCACAGCAGCCCGACCAGCAGCAGCCCACTGCCCCAGCGACGGGCGCGGGCCTGCGCTGCGTGGAACGGGGACGGCACGGAAGGGGTGTGGGACATCGCGGAACTCCGGAAAGAGAAGGGGAAAACCCTGCAAAGCAGGCACCGACGGAATATATCACCGGGCGTTTTCGGCCTGCGTGACGCACGCGGCCATCACGCGACTGAATGGACGCTCACCGCACCTGCTGCAGTGCAGCGCCGCATATTCCATATATATCAATTACTTAAGTTACCCATTCAGATCTTGTCACACCCCTGCCATGAGTTGGGGTGTGTCGGGTATTGCACTTGGGCGTGCCGGTGTTATAGTTGCATACAACACCAGTCACCTGATGCAGGGGAAGCCCATGAACCGCATGCGCCACCACTCCGCCAAAGCCCTCACCGCCGCGTCCGCGCTGCTGGTGCTCGGCTGGTTCAGCATCCCCGCCGGTGACCGTGGCAGCGACACCGCCACCGGTGCGTTGGAAGGCCCGCAGGACGCAGGCGTCATCAAGGCAGGGACCGCCGACGGCGCCCCCACGCCTCCCCGCCGGCTGCACAGCTCCCTGTCCATGCCTTACTTCTCATTCGCACAGTCGCTGAATCCACGGAGCTGACCATGAGCGATATCCAATGGAGCGATGGTGCTCCGATCTACCGTCAGCTGAAAGAACGCGTGATTGCCATGATGCTTGACGGCATCATCAAGCCCGGCGACGCGCTGCCTTCGGTTCGACAGGTGGCCGCCGAGTACCAGCTCAACCCCATCACCGTGTCGCGCGCTTACCAGGAACTGGCCGACGAAGGCCTGGTGGAGAAGCGCCGCGGGCTGGGCATGTTCATGACCGAAGAAGCGGCCACGCAGCTGCGCAGCAGCGAGCGCGACCGGTTCCTCAATGAAGAATGGCCACTGGTCCTGGAGCGCATCCAGCGCCTGGGCCTGAACCTCGACGAATTGCTGCCCCAGGGGAAATCCTCATGAATGCCGTTGCAAGTGATGTCGTCATTTCCGCCCGAGGCCTGCGCAAGGCCTACAAGCAGACCCTCGCGCTGGACAACACCAGCTTCACCCTCGCCCCGGGCCGGATCACCGGCCTGATCGGCCCCAACGGCGCCGGCAAGACCACGCTGCTGAAGGCGCTGCTCGGCCTGACCCAGGTGGAAGGCGAACTGAGCGTGCTCGGGCTCGACCCGACCGTACAGCGCAACGCCTTGATGAACGAGGTGTGCTTCATCGCCGACGTGGCCGTGCTGCCGCGCTGGATGAAGGTGCGCGAGGCGATCGACTTCGTTGCCGGGGTCCACCCGCGCTTCGACCGCGCCCGCTGCGAGCGCTTCCTGGCCAGCACCAAGCTGCAGCCCAAGCAGCGCGTGCGGGAACTGTCCAAGGGCATGATCGTGCAGCTGCACCTGGCGCTGGTGATGGCCATCGACGCCAAGGTGCTGGTGCTGGACGAACCGACCCTGGGCCTGGACATCCTGTACCGCAAGGAGTTCTACCAGCGCCTGCTGGAAGACTATTTCGACGAGCAGAAGACGATCATCGTCACCACCCACCAGGTGGAAGAGATCGAACACATCCTCACCGATGTGATGTTCATCCGCGACGGCCGCATCGTGCTGACCGCCGACATGGACGAGGTCGGCGAGCGCTATACCGAAGTGCTGGTCTCGGCCGACACCGTGGACGCGGCGCGCGCGCTCAAGCCGATCGACGAACGCGGCCTGCCGTTCGGCAAGACCGTGATGCTCTTTGACGGGGTGCCACGCGCCCAGCTCACACCGCTTGGCGAACTCCGCAGCCCGGGGCTGGCGGATCTGTTCGTGGCCATCATGAAGGGAACCTACGCATGAACACCGTCAACCACCCCATCAGCAAGGCCAGCACGTTCAAGTGGCTGCTCAAGCGCGAGTACTGGGAAAACCGCGGTGGTTTCCTGTGGGCGCCGCTGATCGCCGGCGGCATTTCGCTGGTGATGAGCCTGATCGGCATCCTGCTGGGCCTGTGGGCCCTGCGCCGGGCAGCCGAGAGCGGCGGCCTGCATATCGACAACACCAACATCAACGTCAACGGCCTGGACCTCAAGGTGCTCACCGAGCAGCTGGACGCCAAGGGCATCGCCGACCTCGGCAACACGCTGGACGCCACCCTGGTGCTCAGCTCGCTGTGGCCGTTCGTGGTGCTGGCCTTCGTGGTGTTCTTCTACTGCCTGGGCGCACTGTATGACGACCGCCGCGACCGCAGCATCCTGTTCTGGAAGTCGCTGCCGCTGTCGGACACCCAGACAGTGCTGTCCAAGGCATTGAGTGCGCTGCTGGTGGCGCCGGTGATCGCGGTGATCGCCTCGGTGCTGACCATGTTCGGCTTCATGCTGGTGCTTTCGGTGGTGGTGCTGGTGCACGGCGGCAACCCGATGACCCTGATCTGGGGGCCGGCCAGCCCGCTGAACTTCGTGGTCAGTCACCTGTCGTGGCTGCCGGTGTTCCTGCTGTGGGCCCTGCCGACCGTGGGCTGGCTGCTGATGTGGTCGGCCTGGGCCAAGTCCAAGCCGTTCCTGTGGGCGGTGATGCTGCCGCTGTTCGCCGGCATCATCGTCAGCACCACCAACGTCATGAAGCTGTTCGACATGACCAGCGGCTGGTTCTGGCAGCACATCGTCGGCCGCCTGCTGCTGGGCACGCTGCCGGGCAGCGACCTGTTCTACCGCACCGAACAACTGCAGGCGGTAATGCGCGACAGCGACAACGTGGCCGCGGCCCTGTCCCCGTCGAGCCAGCTGGCCGCACTGCAGCTGCCCGAGCTGTGGATCGGCGCCGCCGCCGGCGCGGTGTTCATCTTCATCGCCATCCGCCTGCGCCGCCGCGCTGGCGAAATCTGATCCCGCCCTTGTCGAGGAACCGCCCATGATCCGCACGATCGCCCTTGCTTCCCTGCTGTTGCTGCCGCTGACCGCACTGGCCGATGAGCCGCAGTGCAAGTTCAACGCCCCGCGCGACCTGAAACTCGACGTGGCCGGCGCCAAGGCGGTGGTGTTCGAGGTCAACCAGCACGACCTGGTGCTGCAGGCCGGCCCGGGCGCCGCCCAGCTCAGCGGCCGCGCCTGCGCCTCCAATGCCGACTGGCTGCGCGATCTGACCGTGACCCAGCAGAAGGTGGGCGACAAGCTGGTGGTGCGCCTGCAGCGTGAGAACCAGGGCCTGCGCTTCAACATGAGCGGCGACACCTACGCCTACCTGGACCTGCGCGGCACCATCCCGGACAACGTGCTGGTGCAGATGAAGGTCGGCTCGGGCGACGCGGGCGTGACCGGTGCGCATTCGCTCAGCGCGGACGTGGGCTCGGGCGACATCAAGCTGCGCGACATCAAGGGCCTGGTCACCGCAGCCATCGGTTCGGGCGACGTGGAGCTGGACGGTGCCGGTGCGCTGAACCTGCTGTCGGTGGGCTCGGGCGATTTCACCGGCCGCAACCTGCGCGGCAACGCCACGGTCGGCACGATCGGCTCGGGCGACCTGACCCTGGACGGGGTGGCCGGCAATGTGGACATCAAGACGGTCGGTTCGGGCGACGTCGACCTGCGCCAGGTCAAGGGCAATGTCAGCCTGGGCAACATCGGCTCGGGCGATGTTGAAGCGCGTGATGTCGGCGGCAGCGTCAAGGTCGAGCGTCACGGGTCGGGCGACGTGACCGTGCGCGGTGTCGGCGGCGATCTGACGGTGGCCAACAGCGGCAGCGGCGATATCAACCACAGCAACGTGCGTGGCCGCGTGCAGCTGCCGCGCGGCAAGTAACCCAAGGGAATCTGACGATGAACATTCGACTGTTGGTGCCCACCCTGCTGCTGTGCCTGCCGCTGGCGGCCTGCGGCAACGCTGATTCCGGCAAAACCCCGCCTGCCACCGGCAAGCCGGTGGTGGATGCGGACTCGATCGGCAAGAAGGTCCAGGACGCCACGGACAAGGCGCGGACGGAAATCGCGCAGGGCAATATCAGTATCTCCAACGGCGAGTCCAACAAGGCCGAGATCACGCCGCAGGGCGACCTGCTGATCAACGGCACGGCAGTCACCATCGACGCACAGCAGCGTGCGCTGCTGCTGGACTACCGCAAGCAGGTGGAAGCCCTGGCCGGCGCGGGCATGGACATCGGCGTGGCCGGTGCCAACCTGGGCGTGAAGGCGGCCGGTGAGGCGCTGCGCGGGGTGTTCTCGGGCGACACGCAGGGGATCGAGGAACGGGTGAACGCCGAAGCCGCCAAGATCGAGGCCAGCGCCAAGCAGCTGTGCAACCTGCTGCCGACGATGATGGCCAAGCAGCAGGCCCTCGCCGCCGCGCTACCGGCGTTCAAGCCGTACGCGACGATGGACCAGGGCGACATCGACGACTGCCACAGCTGAGCCAGCGCCACCTGCGACGTTCGGTCGCAGCTGGGCCGCCTGCACAGGGGAGGACTACACTAGTCCTCCCCTTTTTCATTCTTCGCCCACCATGAAGAAGCTGTGCCTGCTGCTGTTCGCCCTGTTCTGTCTTGCCGCCACGGGCTGCGACCAGGAATACCGCAACCACCGTGCCGAGCGCGGCAAGCCCAAGATCACCGTCAGCGATGGGATGGTGACGGTGCGCCGCGCACCGGCGCCGAACATCATCGTGCTGCCCAACGGCCACATGAAGATCGACGAGATCGAAATCCCGCTCGACGCCGACCAGCAGGCCCTGCTCCAGCAGATGTTCGGCAAGCTGCAGGTGCTCCGCCAGAACACGCTCACCGACGCCCCCCACGACCCGGACAAGCGCGCGGTCAAGATCCAGGTCCCACCCGGCATGCAGCCGATCCCGCCGGACCTGACCACGCGCATCCCGCAGTTCAAGGATTACACCGAGACCTTCGACAACCTGATGGCCGACCGGCGTTAACACCGGACCCGCGCGATGGCGGACCGCCGCTAACGCCGGACCTGCGCAACATTGGTAGAGCCGGGCCCTGCCCGGCTGCTTCATGCATCCGTGCGAACAGCTGCAGGCGGCAGGGGTTCTCCGGTTTGGGCTGGCGCGGGTGGGTTTGCGGGGGACGCCGCAAGTACATCCCTGTAGGCTCAGTCGCCGCATCCATGCGGCTCATGCC
>NZ_JBLZQD010000033.1:0-6007 GCF_049199305.1 Stenotrophomonas sp. PD6
GCCCGGCGCCGGCAGGCGCGCGCCGGGCGGCAACGGGCCGAACAGGACTCGGCGCAGCGCAGCCGCTTCCTGGCCGACCTGGGCCGGCAGATACGCGCCCCGCTGACACCGGTGCTGGGCTGGAGCGAGTTGCTGCTGCAGTCCCCGCTGTCGCCGATTCAGCGCGAGCAGGTGGGCAGCCTGCAGCGCGCGGGGCATCACCTGTTGCGATTGATGGACGACGCACTGGACGTGGCCAGTATCGAATCGGGCCGGCTGCAACTGCAGGGGAGCCCGTTCGCACTCGCCCCACTGCTGCACGAACTGCACGCGCTGCAGCAGCCGGCGGCGGACAGCAAGGGGTTGGCGTTGCACTGGAGCAGCAGCCTGGATGCGCGGGCGGGTTTTCACGGCGACGTCCAGCGCCTGCGCCAGATCCTGCTCAACCTGCTGGGCAACGCGGTGAAGTTCACCACCCGCGGCCAGGTCAGCCTGACTGCATGCGCCGGTCCCGAGGGACGCGGCCTGGTCCTGTGCGTGGCCGATACCGGCCCGGGCATGAGCACCGACCAGGTGCAGCGGCTGTTCCAGCGCTACAGCCAGGCCGAAGGCGCACACACGGCGGCGCGCCACGGCGGGAGTGGGCTGGGGCTGGCGATCAGCCGGGATCTGGCGCGGGCGATGGGCGGCGACATCGACGTGGAGAGTCAGCCCGGCCGGGGCACGCAGTTCCGGCTGGTGTTGCCGTGGGCGCGCGCGCTGGATCCGACGCCAGCGTCGTCGTCGCCTGCAGACGGCTGCACGGCTCAGGCGGCCTGCAGCCTGCGGGTGATGGTGCTGCTGCCGTCGGCCAGTGCGGTCGACGTGGTCTGCGCGCTGCTGCGCGCACAGGGTCACCGGGCCACGGGCGTGGACACGGTGGAGACCTGGTTGCGCGATGTCGATCCCGGGCCGTGGGACCTGATTGCCGCCGATCCGGACATGCTGGTGCACGGCGCCCGCCTCAGTGCGCGGTTGCCCTGGTTGTGGCCCGGCGTCCCGCGGCTGGCGCTGACGCCGCGCGCCGATGCCTGCGCCGAACGCGATGCGCGCGCGGGGGGATTCGACCTGTTTCTGCGCCTGCCCGTGACCAGCGCGCGGCTGGCGGCCGGGATCGCGCAATGCCGGGCGCGCGCATGAGCGCTGCAGGGCACACCGCTGCGCGGTCGCTGTGCGGGGTGCTGCTGGGACTGCTGCTCGCCGGCGCAGCGCTGGCAACGCCTTACAACGCACTGCGCTTCACCAGCGCCGACGGACTTCCCTCCATCGCCGTGCGCCAGTTGGTGGAAGACCGCCAGGGGTATCTGTGGTTCGCCACCGAAGACGGGCTGGCGCGCTTCGACGGTCATCGCTTCCGGGTATGGCGGATGGAGCAGGGACTGGCGGACAACCAACTGCTGGCCATTGCCACCGATGCGCGGGACCAGCTGTGGATGGGCACCGGCCACGGCCAGTTGATGCGGATGTCGGCCGATCGCGAACACATCGACGTGTTCGATGGCGTGCGCTTCCCGGCGTTGGCGGGTACCGCGATCAGCGTCGTATTGCCTGCCCCCGACGGTGTTGTCTGGTTTGGCACGCGCGACGCGGGCCTGTTTCGATTGGGGCCGGAACGGCGGCTGCGGCAGTACCTGCCCACCCGGCGTGGCGATGGCCTGCCCGACCGCACGGTCGAGCATCTGGCGATGACCGCCGATGGCACGCTGTGGGTGGGCACGCCCAATGGCCTGGTGCGCTGGCGTGACGGTCGTTTCCTTGCGACGGAACCGGCGTTGTTGGGCACCGCGCCCGTCACCGCACTGGTGGTCGATGCCGGTGGGCGTCTGTGGGTCGGGGGGGCGGCAGGGCCATGGCGGTCGGCGTCCGGCGGGCGCCTGGAGCCGGTGGACGCCAGCGCCGACACCCGCCCACTGGCCGTCGCGCGCAGGGGTGGACCCTGGTTGGGCGATGGCGCGCAGGTGTGGCAGGGCGATGGCGGGCCGTTGCCCGGGCTGACCGTTGCCGTTACGGACAACCACACGACGCCGCGCCTGCGCTCGGCGCTCGAAGACCGGCACGGGGGAGTCTGGCTGCTGGGCATGCAGCGGGGGGTGTGGCGTCTTCCGCCCCATTGGCGCCACTTCATGCCGGCCGGGACGACGGCGCCGACGTTGCCTGCCCGGGATGCGATGCGGCTGGACGCCGCGCGGCCGATGCAGGCGCTGCAGTGTGCCGACGGCAGCCGCTGGCGGATCACCGCCCGGACGATCGAGCGTCATCCACCCGGCGGCGCCCCCGCAAGCCGCTGGCCCCGGGATGCGCAGGTCCCGCTGGGGCGGGAAGACGACGGGGTGGTGCATTGCGACGGCGCCGAAGGGCTGTGGTGGGGCGGGCGGCTGGGGCTGGCGCGCTGGACGGCGGGGCGCCTGCAGCGGGTGTCGGGCGTGCACGGCGAGATCAGCGCGCTGCACGTTGCCGATGACGGCGCGCTGTGGATCGCCGGCGCCGGCAGCGTGCGCCGCTACCAGGTCACCGGCACGGCAGCGCGGCCCGGCGTGTTCGTGGACGCGCGGCAGGGCCTGCCACCGTTGCGGTTGACGTCATTGGCCAGCGACGCACACGGCGCCGTCTGGGCGACCAGCGCCAGGGGCTTGCTGCGCCTGCGCCCGCGCGAGGGAAAGGTGCGCCTGTACACGCGCAGCGACGGGGTTCCCGAGGCGGTCTTCAACGCGCAGCTGCGCGCCGACGGCACGCATATGCTGGCGCTGCATCCGCAGGGCGCGGTGGTGCGATTCGATCCCGCGGGGCTGACCGCCTGTCCCGGCGAGCCGGCCCTGGTGGTCGAGCGGGTGCAGGTGCATCGCGACGGACACCTGCAGGTGCTGGCGCCGCAGCCGACGCTGCACCTGCGGCCGGGCGACCGCGACATCCAGGTCAGCATCCGGCTGCTCGGTACCGCGGTGGAGGCGGGCCAGCAATATCGCTTCCGTCTGTGCGGGCTGGACCGGGAGTGGATACGCGTGGGGCGTAGCGGCACCCGCGGCTTCCCGCAATTGCCACCCGGCGAGCACCGCCTGGAATTCCAGGGGCGGCTGGGCGATGGCCGCTGGTCGGCCACGCACGTCCTGCAGTTGCAGGTGGAGCGTAGCGGATGGCATCACCCGGCAACCGTCGGCCTGCGCGTTGCGGCGGGGGCGCTGCTGTTCGGTGGCGGCACGTGGGCCACCCTGCGCCGGCTGGCACGGACCCGCCGCGCGCAGGCGTCGGAGCAGCGCGCCGCGCTCGCGGTGCGCTCGGCGCATGCCAAGGAACAGTACTTGGCCACGCTGGGTCATGAGGTGCGCACCCCGCTGACCGGGATGCTCGGCATGAGCGAGCTGCTGTTGGACTCCCCGTTGCACGCATCCCAGCGGCAACAGATGGAGCGCATCCGGGAGGGCGGGCTGCACGTGCTGCAGCGGGTCAACCAGGCCCTGGACGAAGCGCGCCTGGAGGCCGGCTGCGCCCCGGTACAGTCGCTCGTGTTCAATGTGGCGCAGACGCACCGACAGTGGCTTGCCCGGCAGGTACTGCCGCTGTGCAGGCGTGGCACGGCCGTGGCGCTGTGCGTGCATGTAGGGCCGGCGGCGTATGCACAGGGCGACCCGGAACGCCTGGTGCAGATGATGGAGAGCGTGGCCTCCACGCTGGTGTCGCGGACCGGCGCCGGGCGGCTTTTCCTGCAGGTCTGGTGGCGGCCGGGGCGCGAGGGACTGCTGCTGGAGTTCGCGGCCAGCGGCACCGCCAACCGGCGTCTGCCCCTTGCGTCGGGCGCCGGGGTGGCCATCCCGGCGCCGACCCCGGCGGCGTTGTCCGCGGCGCTGGCTCGCGCCCGGCGCATGACCCGTGCGTTGGGAGGCCGGCTGCGCGTACACGCCGGGGCGGGGCGGCAGTGGCGGGTGCTGGTCAGCCTGCCACTGCCGGCCGCGCCACCAGCGCTCGGCCTGGAGCGACGGAATGCGACAACGCGGTCCGGCCCCGGCAGGCGGGTGTTGCTGGTGGATGATGATGCGGCCACCGCCGCGCTGGGTTGCCGGCTGCTGGCCGAACTGGGGCACCGGGCCGTGCATGTGCCGCACGCATTGGCCGCCCTGGCCGAACTGGCCGCGGCGCCGGTGGATCTGGTGATGCTGGATCTCGCACTGCCCGGTCTGGATGGGCTGGCATTGCTCGGACTGATGCGTGCACAGGGTTTCCACGCGCCGGTGCTGGCGATGACCGATCGGGACACGCCGGGGCTGGCGGGGCAGGCAATCGCCGCCGGTGCGACGGCGCTGCTGCGCAAGCCGACCTGCAGCGATACGCTGCGCGCGGCGCTGCACGAGGCGGGCCCGGGCTGAGGGTTCGTCGCCGCCCGGCGAAGCGTTTACCATCTACTCCGCCGATCCGGGCCAGTTGCGTCGGGTCCCGCCCGGTGCCGCGCTGCGCGCCCCGGCCTTGAACCGCTCCGGGAGAACCATTGGTGGTGCCTTTGCGTTGGCTGCTCCTGTTCGGGATGCTGTGGCTGTGGCCGTCGCTGCTGGTGGCGCAACCGGTACCACCGACACCGCGACAGCTGACGGTGTTCGACGGCCTGCCCTCGAATACCGTCAATCGCATGGCCGAGGACGGCTACGGGTACCTGTGGCTGGCCACCAACGACGGGCTGGCGCGTTTCGACGGACGCAACTACCGGATCTGGCGCGCCGGCGATGGCCTGCGCGACAACCATGTGTGGAGCGTGCACGTGGATGCGCGCAACCAACTGTGGATCGGCACCGAGAATGCAGGCCTTGCGATGATGTCGGCGGACCGGCGCGAGCTGCGCTTCTTCGACCGCACCAGCAACCCGGTGATCGGCAGCAACACCGTCTGGAGCCTGGCGTCCACCGGTGACGGCGCGCTCTGGTTCGGGACCTATGGTGGCGGGCTGCACCGGATGGATCGCGACGGCACGATCACCCGCTACATGCCCGAGCCCGGCAATCCGCACAGCCTGCCGGCGGACTCGGTCACGCATATGGCCACCACCCGCGACGGCAGCCTGTGGGTGGGTACCAAGGCCGGGCTGGCCCGCTGGACCGGGCGCGATTTCGAACGGGTGCCGGCGGCATTGCTGCCAGAGCCGCTGATCAACGGCCTGACCGCCGAGCTGGATGGCAGCCTGTGGATCAGCACCAATGCCGGGGTGGTGGTGCGGCGTGCCGACGGCCGCTTCGAACCGGCGCCGTGGAAGGTGAGCGGGAACGACCAGGTGCTCGGCATGATGCTGCGCGACGAGCAGGGCGGGTACTGGCTCGACACCCGTTCCGGGCTTGGCCGTGCCTACCAAAACCAGTTCCTGCAGGTGCCGCTGTACAGTGCGGTCGCGCGCGGCCAGGTCCGGCCGAACTGGACCGGCGCCTATGAAGACCGCGAAGGCGGGATCTGGCTGGCCAGCACCAACAGCGGCCTGTGGCACCTGCTGCCGCGCTGGTGGCAGTTCTCGGTACTGTCGCGGCTGGAGGACGATCCCGCCTCGCTGCGCAACGGCTATGTGCTGGGCATGGCGGCGTCCGCCAATGGCGGCATCTGGACGGTAGGCACGCATGGCGCGCTGGACCGCTTCGACCCGGCGACGGGCCGGATCGAACAGCACCGCACCTGGGTGGATGGCTCCCAGTGGTTGCAGTCGGTGGTGGAAGACGCGCGCGGACAGGTGTGGATCGGCTCGCACGAGGCGCTGCTGCGCTACGACCCCGGAAGTGACTCGTTGCGGCGCTGGGGGCGCGATGCGTCGGCCGACCGTGTGCTGGACGGCGTGGTGGAGTCGCTGGTGATCTGCGATGGCGGCACGGTGTGGAGCGGTTCGTCCGGCGGCTTGCAGCAACGCGACCTGGACGGGCGCGTGCTGCAGCAGGTGACCCCCGGGCCCGCCCGCCCGGGCCCCCGGGCCCAGGGGGCGGGGCGGGGGGGGGGGGCGCCCGGCCCCCGGGGGGGGGGCCCCCCGCCC
>NZ_JBLZQD010000034.1:0-3450 GCF_049199305.1 Stenotrophomonas sp. PD6
TGTGTGCCGGCTTTACAAAGAGACGCGCCTGAGCGCCTGCCTCTCGTTTGGTCTTGTGACGTAGCGTGCACTTGGGATCTATCGACATGTCATGTCGGCCAAGGCAACTTGAGGTTATATGGTCAAGCCACACGGATCATTAGTATCAGTTAGCTCAATACATTGCTGTACTTACACACCTGACCTATCAACCACATAGTCTATATGGTTCCTTCAGGGGGCTTGTGCCCCGGGAGATCTCATCTTGAGGCGCGCTTCCCGCTTAGATGCTTTCAGCGGTTATCGCTTCCGAACATAGCTACCCGGCAATGCCACTGGCGTGACAACCGGAACACCAGAGGTTCGTCCACTCCGGTCCTCTCGTACTAGGAGCAGCCCCTCTCAAATCTCCAACGCCCATGGCAGATAGGGACCGAACTGTCTCACGACGTTCTGAACCCAGCTCGCGTACCACTTTAAATGGCGAACAGCCATACCCTTGGGACCGACTACAGCCCCAGGATGTGATGAGCCGACATCGAGGTGCCAAACACCGCCGTCGATATGAACTCTTGGGCGGTATCAGCCTGTTATCCCCGGAGTACCTTTTATCCGTTGAGCGATGGCCCTTCCATACAGAACCACCGGATCACTAAGTCCTAGTTTCCTACCTGCTTGATCCGTCGATCTTGCAGTCAAGCACGCTTATGCCTTTGCACACAGTGCGCGATGTCCGACCGCGCTGAGCGTACCTTCGAGCTCCTCCGTTACTCTTTAGGAGGAGACCGCCCCAGTCAAACTACCCACCATACACGGTCCCCGACCCAGATAATGGGCCCAGGTTAGAACGTCAAGCACGACAGGGTGGTATTTCAAGGATGGCTCCACCACAGCTAGCGCCATGGTTTCATAGCCTCCCACCTATCCTACACAGACGAACTCAACGTTCAGTGTAAAGCTATAGTAAAGGTTCACGGGGTCTTTCCGTCTTGCCACGGGAACGCTGCATCTTCACAGCGATTTCAATTTCACTGAGTCTCGGGTGGAGACAGCGCCGCTGTCGTTACGCCATTCGTGCAGGTCGGAACTTACCCGACAAGGAATTTCGCTACCTTAGGACCGTTATAGTTACGGCCGCCGTTTACTGGGGCTTCGATCAAGAGCTTCGCCTTGCGGCTGACCCCATCAATTAACCTTCCAGCACCGGGCAGGCGTCACACCCTATACGTCCACTTTCGTGTTTGCAGAGTGCTGTGTTTTTGATAAACAGTCGCAGCGGCCTGGTTTCTGCGGCCCTCTTCAGCTATAGCTCGCATGAGCCACCAAAAAGGGCGCACCTTCTCCCGAAGTTACGGTGCCATGTTGCCTAGTTCCTTCACCCGAGTTCTCTCAAGCGCCTGAGAATTCTCATCCTACCCACCTGTGTCGGTTTACGGTACGGTCTGCGTAAGCTGAAGCTTAGGAGCTTTTCCTGGAAGCGTGGTATCAGTGACTTTGTCTTAAAGACTCGTCTCGGTGCTCGGTCTTAAAGGATCCCGGATTTGCCAAAGATCCAAACCTACCGCCTTTCCCCCGGACAACCAACGCCGGGTACACCTAACCTTCTCCGTCCCTCCATCGCACTTACGCGAGGTGCAGGAATATTAACCTGCTTCCCATCGACTACGACTTTCGTCCTCGCCTTAGGGGCCGACTCACCCTGCGCCGATTAACGTTGCGCAAGGAAACCTTGGGCTTTCGGCGTGCGGGTTTTTCACCCGCATTATCGTTACTCATGTCAGCATTCGCACTTCCGATACCTCCAGCAGACTTCTCAATCCACCTTCAACGGCTTACGGAACGCTCCTCTACCGCGTACATATAAATATGCACACCCCAAGCTTCGGTTCACTGCTTAGCCCCGTTAAATCTTCCCCGCAGACCGACTCGACCAGTGAGCTATTACGCTTTCTTTAAAGGGTGGCTGCTTCTAAGCCAACCTCCTGGCTGTCTGTGCCTTTCCACATGGTTTTCCACTTAGCAGTGAATTTGGGACCTTAGCTGTGGGTCTGGGTTGTTTCCCTTTTCACGACGGACGTTAGCACCCGCCGTGTGTCTCCCATACAGTCCGTCTCGGTATTCGGAGTTTGCAATGGTTTGGTAAGTCGCGATGACCCCCTAGCCATAACAGTGCTCTACCCCCGAGAGGATACATATGAGGCGCTACCTAAATAGCTTTCGAGGAGAACCAGCTATCTCCGGGTTCGATTAGCTTTTCACTCCTAATCACAGCTCATCCCCGTCTTTTGCAACAGACGTGGGTTCGGGCCTCCAGTACCTGTTACGGCACCTTCACCCTGGCCATGACTAGATCACCCGGTTTCGGGTCTACTGCCCGCGACTATGCGCCCTTATCAGACTCGGTTTCCCTTCGCCTCCCCTATACGGTTAAGCTTGCCACGAACAGTAAGTCGCTGACCCATTATACAAAAGGTACGCAGTCACTCTTTCGAGCTCCTACTGCTTGTACGCACACGGTTTCAGGATCTATTTCACTCCCCTCTCCGGGGTTCTTTTCGCCTTTCCCTCACGGTACTGGTTCACTATCGGTCGGTCAGTAGTATTTAGCCTTGGAGGATGGTCCCCCCATGTTCAGACAGGGTTTCACGTGCCCCGCCCTACTCGTCTTCACTGGAGTGGCCCTTTTAAATACAGGGCTATCACCTTCTATGGCCAGCCGTTCCAGGCTGTTTTTCTAGAACCATTCCAGCTTAAGGGCTAGTCCCCGTTCGCTCGTCGCTACTCAGGGAATCTCGGTTGATTTCTTTTCCTCTGGTTACTTAGATATTTCAGTTCACCAGGTTCGCTTCCAGCAGCTATGTATTCACTGCAGGATACCCGCAAGCGGGTGGGTTTCCCCATTCGGACATTACCGGATCAAAGCTTGTTGCCAGCTCCCCGATACTTTTCGCAGGCTGCCACGTCCTTCATCGCCTCTGACCGCCAAGGCATCCACCGTGTGCGCTTATTCGCTTGACCATATAACCGCAAGTTGCCTTGGGTTATATATATGACCTGGGGGTACAAAGCCCAGATACGAAATATAACGACTCAATTAATAAGAAGACATTTAAGTCTTCCGCCTTAGCCTCACGACACGTCAAGATAGAATCTCAAACGCTCGCTACGTCACAAGTTTTAAAAGAACATGTACCGGCCACAATGCCGATCCATAATAAATTCTTTGTATGCGCTGATCATTCAGAGTTGGTGGGTCTGGGTAGACTCGAACTACCGACCTCACCCTTATCAGGGGTGCGCTCTAACCACCTGAGCTACAGACCCAATGTCCGTTCAGCTCATTGCCGTTTGCGCTGATAAAGGCGCAACGTGTGGTGGAGCCTGTCGGGATCGAACCGACGACCCCCTGCTTGCAAAGCAGGTGCTCTCCCAGCTGAGCTAAGGCCCCATATACGGGACTTCTCACACCAG
>NZ_JBLZQD010000035.1:0-1558 GCF_049199305.1 Stenotrophomonas sp. PD6
CAAAAAGGCCGCCCGAAGGCGGCCTTTTTGCGTTTGTCTGGCGGAGAGAGGGGGATTCGAACCCCCGAAGCGCGGTTTAGACGCTTACACACTTTCCAGGCGTGCTCCTTCAACCGCTCGGACACCTCTCCGGACCTGCTGCGATAACCCGCTGCAGGGGCGCAGATTCTAGCGGGGGAATCGGAATCGCACAAGCGGTACGCGATAGGGGCAGGGGGGCTGGACAGGCGTGGCACAATGGACGTTCCGATGAAGACGGTGGCCTGATGTCCTATCTCGTCCTTGCCCGCAAGTGGCGTCCGAAGCGTTTTGCCGAGCTGGTAGGCCAGGAGCACGTGGTCCGTGCGCTCAGCAATGCGCTGGACAGCGGCCGGGTGCACCATGCGTTCCTGTTTACCGGCACCCGAGGGGTCGGCAAGACCACGATCGCGCGCATTTTCGCCAAGTCGCTGAATTGCGAGCAGGGCACCAGCGCCGACCCGTGCGGCCAGTGCCCGGCCTGCCTGGATATCGATTCCGGACGCTACATCGACCTGCTGGAAATCGATGCCGCGTCCAATACCGGCGTGGACGATGTCCGTGAGGTGATCGAGAACGCCCAGTACATGCCCTCGCGCGGCAAGTACAAGGTCTACCTGATCGACGAAGTGCACATGCTCTCCAAGGCGGCGTTCAATGCGCTGCTGAAGACGCTGGAAGAACCGCCGGAACACGTGAAGTTCCTGCTGGCCACCACCGACCCGCAGAAGCTGCCGGTTACGGTGCTGTCGCGCTGCCTGCAGTTCAACCTCAAGCGGCTGGACGAGGACCAGATCCAGGGCCAGATGACCCGCATCCTGGCCGCCGAGGAGATCGAGTCCGACCCGACCGCCATCGTGCAGCTGGCCAAGGCCGCCGATGGCAGCCTGCGTGACGGCCTGTCGCTGCTCGACCAGGCCATCGCCTATGCCGGCGGCGCGCTGCGGGAAGACGTGGTGCGCACCATGCTCGGCACCGTGGACCGCACCCAGGTGGCGGCCATGCTGGAGGCCCTGGCCGACGGCGATGGCGTGCGCCTGCTGCAGGTGGTGGCCGCGCTGGCCGAGTTCTCGCCGGATTGGAGTGGCGTGCTCGAGGCCCTGGCCGAAGCGCTGCACCGCATCCAGGTGCAGCAGCTGGTGCCGGGCGCGCAGGCCGACGGCGAGGGCATCGATGCCGCCGCGTTCGCCCAGCGCCTGCGCCCGGAAGTGGTGCAGCTCTGGTACCAGATGGCGCTCAGCGGGCGCCGCGACCTGCACCTGGCGCCCAGCCCGCGCGCGGGCTTTGAAATGGCCGTGCTGCGCATGCTGGCCTTCCGCCCGGCCGCCGCCGTGCCGCCGGTGCCGCGCGACCCGGGCACCGGCACCGACGTGGGCAGCGGTTCGCGTGGGGCCGAGCAGGACGGCATGGCCGCCGCACCGGCCGCGGGCCCCCCCCGGGGGGCGGGGGCGGGGGGGGGGCCCCCCGGGGCCGCCCCGGGGCCCGGGGGGGCCGGGGGTGGGGGTGTTGGCCCCCCGGGGCCCCAACACACCCCCCCCCC
>NZ_JBLZQD010000036.1:0-1082 GCF_049199305.1 Stenotrophomonas sp. PD6
GGATACTAGTGTGTAGTGCCGGGCTCTGCCCGCCAACCCGGGCTCTGCCCGGCAACCCGGGCTCTGCCCGGCAACCCGGGCTCTGCCCGGCAACCCAGGCTCTGCCCGGCAACCCGACACGCTGTCCTGGAATTCAGCATCCCGGCCGCCGCACCCGCAACGCCGGCCGTTGGCCGGCCCAGGCAATGCCTGGGCGACACGTAGCGGCTCAGGGACCGCGCAGCTTGCGCAGCTCCAGCTCGCAGTGGAACAGAAACTCGAATGCCTCGAGATGGCGGCGTGCCTCGGCCATGTCGCGGCCCCAGGCGTACAGGCCGTGGCCGTCGATGAGATAGCCCCACATGCAGCCCTCATCGAGCTTGGCCTCGACCTTGGCGGCCAGTTCGTCCATGTCCTGGGTGTTGGCGAACACAGGGACGTCGACGGCGGTTTCGTGGGTGCTGTTGCCGTGGAAGGCCTTGAGCAGTTCGTAGCCTTCGATGCGGATGTGGCCGTTGGCGGCGAACAGGCGCGAGGCGATGGTCTGCACCGGCGAATGGGTATGCAGGACGCAGCCGATCTCGGGGAACCTGCGGTACAGCTGGGTATGCAGCAGGGTTTCGGCGGACGGGCGCAGTGGGCGGCCGACGGCCTTGCCGTCGAAGTCGACCACCATGATGTCGTCCTCGATCAGGCGCCCCTTGTCCTTGCCGGACACGGTGATCGCCGCATGCTGGTCATCCAGCCGATGCGAGAAGTTGCTGCTGGTCGCCGGCGTCCACCCGGCCTGGGCCAGTTCGCGGATGTTGTCGATCAGCACCTGGGCCAGTTCGCTGAGCCGGGTTGTGTCGTAAGGGGGGTTGTTCATGGCTGGCATTTTAGCTTTGTGAAGCGTTAAAAGCAGGTTTCTGGGGCTGGGCCGGGCGGGGTGGGGCTTGTGGGGGACGCCGTGAACCCGTCCTTGGGGGCTTAGTCGCCGCATCCATGCGGCTCATACCCCCACAACCCCCCCCCCCCCCCCCCCCCCCCACGCAGCCCGCCCAAGGCACCCAGACAACAAAAAAAAAACGCGAACCCCGCCCCGCACCCCGCCCCCGCGCCCC
>NZ_JBLZQD010000037.1:0-749 GCF_049199305.1 Stenotrophomonas sp. PD6
GACTACGTCAAGAACATGATCACCGGTGCTGCCCAGATGGACGGCGCGATCCTGGTCTGTTCGGCCGCTGACGGCCCGATGCCGCAGACCCGCGAGCACATCCTGCTGTCGCGTCAGGTCGGCGTGCCGTACATCGTCGTGTTCCTGAACAAGGCCGACATGGTGGACGACGCCGAGCTGCTGGAACTGGTCGAAATGGAAGTCCGCGAGCTGCTGAGCAAGTACGACTTCCCGGGCGACGACACCCCGATCATCTCGGGTTCGGCCCGCCTGGCGCTGGAAGGCGACCAGAGCGACATCGGCGTGCCGGCCGTGATCAAGCTGGTCGAGGCGCTCGACACCTGGATCCCGACCCCGGAGCGTGACGTCGACAAGGCGTTCCTGATGCCGGTGGAAGACGTGTTCTCGATCTCGGGCCGCGGCACCGTGGTGACCGGTCGTATCGAGCGCGGCGTGATCAAGGTCGGCGAAGAAATCGAAATCGTCGGCATCCGTCCGGTCCAGAAGACCACCGTGACCGGCGTGGAAATGTTCCGCAAGCTGCTCGACCAGGGTCAGGCAGGCGACAACGCCGGTCTGCTGCTGCGCGGCACCAAGCGTGACGACGTCGAGCGTGGCCAGGTCCTGGCCAAGCCGGGTTCGATCAAGCCGCACACCAAGTTCGACTCCGAAGTCTACGTCCTGTCCAAGGACGAAGGCGGCCGCCACACCCCGTTCTTCAAGGGCTACCGTCCGCAGTTCTACTTCCG
>NZ_JBLZQD010000038.1:0-646 GCF_049199305.1 Stenotrophomonas sp. PD6
GGGGGGGGCGGGGGGGGGCGGGGGGCGGGGGCCGGGCGGCGCGCCCGCCGCCCCGGGGCGCGGCGGGCGGGCGCCGTGGCGGGGCCCCCCACCCCGCGGGGCGCGCGGGCCGCGCGCGATGCCGCTGCTGGTGCAGACGCAGGTGCAGACGCAGGTGCGGGGGGCGATGTCGGTGCCGGTGCCGCCAGGGCTGCAGGCGCGGCGTCGGCGCGCTCGCGCGCATCGGCCACGCGCGCGCCGGTGACGGTGACGCTGTCCAGCGCGGTCGACGTGTCGGCGGCCGCCGCTTCGTAGGCCTGGCTGCGCGCGGGCAGGACGGGAGCGGGCTCGGGCGGCGCAGGCGAGGCGGCCACCTGGGCGGCCGGCGCCGTCGACGGGATCGCCTTGGCCAGAGCCGGTGCTGGCCCCTCTACGGGCGCCGGCGGTGGCGCAGCAGCCGTTTCCTGCGCGACCCGCGCCGGGGCGGGGGGCACAGGGCTGTCGAGAGATGGCGGCGCGGCGGCAGCGTCGACCGCCACTTCGGCGGCGGTGGCCGGCATCGCCGGTGGGGGAGATTCCGGCTTCAACTGCCAGGCAATACCCACCGCGAACACCAGCGATGCGGCCAGCCCCAGTGCAGCGGGCAAGCGCGAGCGCGGGCGGCGCC
>NZ_JBLZQD010000039.1:0-499 GCF_049199305.1 Stenotrophomonas sp. PD6
GATCCCATCCCGAACTCGGAAGTGAAACGCAGCTGCGCCGATGGTAGTGTGGCTCAAGCCATGCGAGAGTAGGTCATCGCCAGGGTTTATACCCCGAAAACCCCGTTGCTCACGCAACGGGGTTTTCCTTTTTTGCAAGCACATGCTTTTTGATGCACTTGCAGCAACAACTTCAAGAAGAACTTCAAGTTCGCCTCACAAGTTGTTGACAGATTCGAAAAGCCTGACATAATAGGCGGCTCGCAACGACGAAAGGCCTTCTGGCCGATCGGTCCCCTCACCGGGAACCACCTCGAAAAAAGGTGTTGACGAAGCGGAAAAGCCGGCTATAATGGGCGGCTCGCAACGACGGAAACGTCGGGGCACACGGACGAAGGCGCTGAGGCCGACTCCCAAGTTCTTTGACAGTATGCGCAGGTATCTTGTGAAGGCGCCTGCAGGAAGGATGTATGTCCATCTTGCAGACGTTTGATCAAGCAACATATCAATTGTTTTAAAG